>JAFGFI010000369.1 GCA_016931185.1 Anaerolineae bacterium | reverse complement strand
GTTTAGCCTGTGTAAGGTACTCACAGCTTCCTGGAAGGTAGGTAACTCGTGAGATTTAACCTTCCAGGAAGCTTAAAGCGGCTTGATTATGCGGAAAACTGGCGTCCAGCCCACGTGTCTAGCCTGTGTAAGGTACTCACAGCTTCCTGGAAGGTAGGTAACTCGTGAGATTTAACCTTCCAGGAAGTTTAAAGCGGCTTGATTATGCGGAAAACTGGCGTCCAGCCCACGTGTTTAGCCTGTGTAAGGTACTCACAGCTTCCTGGAAGGTACACAAGGCGCCTCGTGAATTTGCCATTAAACATCTCTATGTTATACTCGTGGCTATAATTGAATACTGCTCGGTTGAGGTGGCAACTTGTTTGATTGACAAGTAGCCTTAAAGCGAGGAAGTCCGGTGTAAATCCGGCGCTGTCCCGCAACGGTATAGGACCTATAAGTAGGCTTATAAGTCTCAAGCCCGATACTCCGCCCCAGCCGGTGCTCGTGAATTCAGATTAACCCCTGGATTCTGACCTTCGCGGAAAGGTGTGGCACGTGAAAATATAGGGTTTGTTATGAAAAACGCCCCCTCTTCACGTGAGGGGGCGTTTTTTTATCTGAAAGGGCTGTAATTGATTTTGCGATCAATTTATGCTTTTCTTAATTCGTTGTTGTCACTTTGGAGGAGGATATATGATGAAACGTTGGATATGGGCTTCGGTGTTGGCGGTGTTGGGTGCGATGTTGGCGTTGGGAGGTGTGGGCGCGTTGATGTCCCCGGTGGAAGCGGTGGCAGAGACGGCAGGTGCTTCCGATTACAGTGTTGTGATCGGTAATGCCGTGGGGTATTTGCAAACGCAGGTGTTGGCGGATGGCAGTGTCGGCGGTGATGAATTCTTGACGATCAAATCGGTGTTGGCTATCGCGGCTGCGAATCGTCCAATCGAGGCGTTAACGGCGATGACGACCGGCCTCACCCCGTTGGATTACCTGGCGACGGCAGCGGTGACGTACACGCATAACGGCGCAATGACGGGGACTTTGAACGCCGGGCGCGTGGGGATGTTGGCGACGGCGGTGGTTGCCGTGGATGCCGGCCCGCGTGATTTTGGCGGCATGGATCTTATCCAGGCATTGACCGGTGTATATAGCACGACAACCGGTAAGTATGGCGCGGGCGGCACGGGCAACCAATGGTGGGCGATTGTGGGCCTGGCAGCAGCACAGGAGCCGGTTCCGGCAGCGGCGACCGATTATCTGGTTGGGTTGCGTCACGACGATGGCGGCTGGGGTTGGGGAACTGATAGCGACGTGGATACCACGGCCTCTGTGGTACAGGCGTTAGTCGCCAGTGGCAACTACACGGTGGGCGCGCCGGCTTTGATAGAAGCTGTGGAGTATTTGCGTGAACAGCAGATGTCTTCTGGGGGGTGGGGGTATGAGGATTGGGTAACGGGAGATCCGGTGTTGAGCGTGGATTCGACCGCAGCCGCGATCCAGGCGCTTGCTGCATTGGGCTATGTGCCCGCGACAGAGAGCTGGGCGACCCGCGTGGGAGATCCTTATGCGGTGTTGTTGAGCTTCCAACAACCGGACGGCAGTTTCTCCGCTGAGGCAAGCGGAATTTTGGCGACGGCGCACGCGATCCAGGGTCTTGCGGAAGCCCCATTGCCCATCTTTGGACGGCAGCAGCGCGCGCAACGCGCCCTCGCCTGGCTGGCAGAACAGCAGCAGCCCGATGGTTCATGGGGAAGTATGGGGAACACGTTGGACGCAGTGTTGGCTTATAGCACGGGGGGGTATGATCCCGCGACAGTCAATGCGGGCAGCGAAATGACCTCGGTGATGGCATATCTCTCAAATGCGGTGGCTTCCTATAGCGCCGGCGGTGCAACGGAGGCCGGGAAGTCGCTACTGGCCCTTATTGCGGCAGGCGAGTCGCCCTATACCTTTGGCGGCATAGACCTGGTGAGTTTATTGACGCAGGGTTATTACAGTCCGACGGCAGGGACGTATGGCGATCCTGCCGATGCCTGGGATCAGGCATTTGCATTGTTGGGACTGGCGGCAGCAGAGCAGGCGATTCCAGGAGAAGCTGTGCAGCATCTCAAGAGTTTGCAAGCCGCCGATGGCAGTTGGTCGGATGCGTGGGGTTACAGCAAACCAGATAGCACCGGTCTCGCGCTCCAGGCATTAATAGCTGCCGGGACCCCTTCTACGGCGACGTGTGTAGTTAGTGCGACGGCCTATCTCCGCTCGGCGCAGGACGCGCTCGGCGGGTGGGACAATGCGAACGCCACGGCTTACGCAATCCAGGGGTTGGTTGCTGCCGGGGAAGATCTGACAAAGAACTGGGCCAAGAATGGATATTCGCCTTATAACGCGCTGGCAACCTATCAAAAGGCGGATGGTCCCTTCGTTTGGGTGTGGGAATCGCCGTGGGGAATATTGCCATCTGATAACTTGATGGCAACTACACAGGCCATACCCGCGTTATTGGGGAAGGCGTATCCACTTCGCCCTACGTTCTCTATGCCCGATGATGAGCAAAATTACGCTGGCCTGGTGATTGATTACACGTTTGAGGATAACACGGTGCAGGTATTGGAAACGGCGTGTGTTGCCTTCAGTGAATCACACCTTAGCGGTCTGCAAGTTTTGGAGCGCGCCGGTGTGCCGTACCAGGAAGATAATGGTTTTGTTTCCAGCCTCCGAGGGATAACAAATCCTCCGGATGGTACGTATTACTGGTCCTATTGGCGGCGCGACACAGTGAGTGTAACCTGGCAGGCCTATGGGGTCGGCGCGGGGAGTTCGGTGGTGCAGAACGGCGTCGTTGAAGGCTGGCACTTTGTGGACTGGAATACTTATCCATCCCCTGCGCCTTCTGTGAACCTGTCGGTGCTAGATCTCTGCGGTGTGCCGTCGTTGCAATCATACGTACCCGTGTATCGTGGTGCAGACCCGGATAGGATGCTGGTTGTGCTACCGCGTGCTGTATGGAATGAGACTTCTGAAGTTGATGTTACCTTACCCTTTGGTAGTGATCGGGACCAAGATGGTAGTGTTGCCCTGGATTGGCGTGTAGTGGGGGATTCTATCTGGACCACGGGAACATACGTGCATCGAGCCGCAGGTTATTTCACCGCGACGTTGGCAGAGATCACGCCGTATTTCGATTACGAGTTCCGCGCGACGTTCTCCGATCCAGATACAGTGCAATATGGTCACACGATCTCGGATACAGTAGAATTCACGTTTGAGGTGGCGCGCGCCTATCAGGTTTTCTTGCCATTAGTTGTAAAAGAGTAAGATTCTTTCTGGCAATAATATGGTAAAATAACTCTGGCGCGGATATTCCCCGCGCCAGAGTTTGTTTGAGAGCGGCCATTTCTGAATGGGGCAATATGTGGAATCAGAACAAGCGTAATGTGTGGCGATTTTTTATCCGGGATACGGGTTTATTCGTGGATTCAGCAGATAGCAGATCTGCTAGATCCACGAAATCCGCTGGTGATTTTAAAATCAGGCTCTATGTGCTGTTGTTGGGGATATTGTGTCTGTGGGGTCTCATTTTTGAATGGAGTGGAAGTCATCTAGGCGCGGCTTCTTCCCAGGATCGCGTGGGGTTGTTGATTGTCCATGGGAGTGGTGATCAGATTACACGTTGTGTTGAATTAGAAGATGGCGAAGTTGAGATTTCCGGCGAGGAACTTTTACATCGCTCTGGGTTGACGGTGTTATTTGACTACCATCCTACTGAAGGCGCGGCAGTGTGCAAAATCGAGGGGGAGGGGTGTGATGCCGAAAATTGCTTTTGTGAATGTCAGGGAGAAACATGTCTTTATTGGTCGTACTGGCATTTACAGGAGGAAGGATGGGAATATTCCGGTGGGATGAATGGGGGCGCGAGTAACTATAAGGTGGGTGATGGAGATGTAGACGCCTGGTTCTGGGGCGGCGCGCCCGGTTCGCCGCCGCCGGCGGCGGCATTTGCGGATATTTGTCCGGCAGCAGAAGAAACACCATCTCCAACGCCTACTGATGATATATCTACACCTACAGAGACGCTAACCCCCTCTTCGAATGATACGGCGACGGTGACCCCGTCGCCTACAGGGACGTTTGTGCCAAATCCCTATGTTAATTTCTGGAGTGACCCGGCGGAGATTCAAGCAGGGGAATGTGCTACATTGCGTTGGCAGACGGATCAGGTAAAAGCCGTCTTTTTAGATGAGCGGGGGATGCCGGGAACCGGTGCGATGAGTGTTTGCCCATGTGAAACGCTCCAGTATGTCCTGCGCGTAGTGTATTTGGACGATACACAGGAAAACTTTTCCACGCAGGTGGATGTGACGGGCACGTGTATATCGTCCGGGAATGTTATGAATTCTCCCTTAGCCACACCTACGGCACCGCTTCGCCTCCCGCCGACTATGATGTCTTTGCCTTCCCCAACGGTGCGTCCGGTGACATCTACGCCAAGTCCCACGTTGACGCCCTTGCCAACACTTCCCTCATTCCCTGATGCTACTTTTACACTGACGGCGTCGCCCCCTATTTCTTCCAATTTGCCGGTTTCTCCCTTACAGACCCCATTGGCCGTAATACCGGATTTGGACGAGTCTAATGTTATAACACTATCAGGCGCGATAGAACCAAGCGCAACGTTAGGGGTGATAGAAACTACCACAGAATCTTCAACGGTGACCACGCTTGAGCAAGTATGGGGGGGATATATGGCGTTTGGCTTTCTGTTGATGCTGATCGGTAGCGGGTACCTGGTGGTGCAAAAGTGGCAAAGATGAAATCCTATTTGGAAAGGGTATTGCGTTTCTGGATAACGTTACCTGCTCCACAAGCATTAAGCCTCATCATCTATATTTTAGTGATGGTACTCGGTATCGGCGTGTTGCTCTATCCTTTGCTTTGGCCTGCCTGGGTGGCCGGGCAGACAGAGGCGAACCGGGCAGCGAGTTCCCCGTTAGTGCTTACCCTGTTGGTGAGTTTCTGCTTTATCGTGTTGCTGCTGGAAGTGCAGCGTGGTTCAGACATGGCACGCGATGCGGCCAGTACTAAATTTATCGCGCTGTTGGGCGTTTTGGTGGCACTCAACTCAGTGTTGCGATTTGTAGAGACCGCAATTCCCGGGCCAGCCGGATTCAGCCCGATCTTTTTCTTGATCATTTTGGGAGGGTACGTGTATGGGGGCCGCTTTGGTTTTCTGCTGGGCGCGCTCACCTTGTTAGTCTCCGCATTGATTACGGGCGGGGTGGGGCCGTGGTTGCCGTTTCAGATGTTCACGGCGGGCTGGGCCGGACTGTCGGCGCCGTTGTTCCGCCCTTTGGTGCGCGGGTTCCACGTAGAGGGTCATCGTATTGAAGTAATCTTATTGGCTTTTGTGGGGGGGGTGTGGGGTTTGCTTTATGGAATACTCATTAATTTGTGGTTCTGGCCTTTCACGATGGGGACAGCAGCCCAGTCGTGGGAAATGGGACTGACTGTAGCAGAATTGTTGCAGCGATATGCAGCTTTTTACGTCGCCACATCTCTGCTCTGGGATAGCGCCCGCGCCATCGGCAATGTAGTGATGATCTTAGCGTTTGGCGCGCCAACCTTACACGCCCTCCAGCGCTTCCACCGTCGTTTCGCTTTTACCTATAACCCTACTATTCAATCTTAAGCGTTAGGAGTTAAGAGTTGCGGATTACGGATTGCGGATTATGTTTCCCGTTTCTCATTTCTGATTTCCCGGTGGTGTCTCTATGACGCATCCTCTCGCGTGGTTGGCCTGGCTTGTTGCGGCGGTAGCGGTATTGTCGGGTACGCGAAATCCACTGTACCTGTTCCTGCTGTTTGCCGAATTTGGGCTGGTGGTGGAAGCGATGTACCGTCCAGGTTCGTCATTATCAAGATCCCCCATTCTTATTTCACCTTTGCGCTTTGCCCTGGTTGTGGTTCCGGTGACGGCCATTATCAATATGCTCGTCTCCCACTTTGGCGAAACGGTGTTCTTTCGTATTCCGGAGGGTATTCCCTTAGTTGGGGGAGCCATTACTGCCGAGGCGGCGGTCTATGGATTGTTGAACGGACTGACACTGTGTACATTGTTTGCCGTATTTACGGTGTTGAATCTGGTTTTGCCGGTCCGCGATCTGATTCGTTTTATCCCCCGCGCGTTTTATCCCGTGGCAGTGGTGATTTCCATTGCCGTGACTTTTGTGCCGGTGACGCTGCGCCAACTGGAGCAGATTCGGGATGCGCAAGCAGTGCGCGGGCGGAAGATGCGCGGTCTACGGGATTGGTTGCCGTTGTTTCTTCCGTTGTTGGTGGGAGGGATGGAACGCGCGTTGCAACTGGCAGAAGCGATGACCGCCCGTGGATTTGCGCAAAGTGAACGTGATACTCACGCGCCATTCATAAATGGCACGCCATCCATAAATGGCGCGCCATTTCCTGGTCGCAATTCAATCCAGTGGGCTTTGGTAGGGGCTTTGATGGCAGTCTTGGTGGGGATGTTATTACTCACGATGTGGGAATTGCCTTTATGGGGCTGGAGTCTATTGATCGTGGGGGGATTGGTTTTAGTAGGAAGTGTGTGGCTGGCAGGTCGCAATGTACAACACACTACCTATCGCCATCAACTTTGGACCTCCTGTGATACCTGGGGGATGCTGGGAATGGGTATAGCACTCTTACCTTTACTATTTCGCCAAGGGTCAGCATTGGCCTATATGCCGTATCCCGCGCTGACCTGGCCTGTTTTTAAGCCATTGGTGGGTATGTTATTCTTGGGATTTCTTGTACCTGTGTTCCTGGTGTTATGGCAGGCGAAGGGGCAAACTGGATGAACCCGCCAATGACAACCGGTTACATCGAATCGGCAGATCAGTCAATAAGTGACTATTCCTCCTCTGCTCCTCTACTCCCTTGCCCCCCTGCTTCTTTTTCACCCTCTCCCTATATCCATTTCGAGCATGTAACCTATACCTACCCCGGCGCCTCGCAACCCGCGTTGTACGATGTGAATTTTGTGTTGCCTGAGGGCGGGGTAACGTTGCTTATAGGCCCTTCGGGCGTGGGGAAGTCCACCCTGTTGCGCTGTTTGAATGGCCTGGTGCCGCATTTCAGTGGGGGTACTTTGTCGGGACGGATAACGGTCGGAGACCTGGACCCGGTTGTGGCTACGCCAAAAGTGATGAGCCGGCAGGTAGGATTTGTATTCCAAGACCCAGAAGCCCAATTTGTGTTGGATTGCGTGGAGGATGAGATCGCATTTGCTCTGGAAAATGCCGGTATGCCACGGAATGAGATGCGTGAGCGTGTGGATGAAGTGTTGATTGCACTGGAACTTGACCTTTTGCGCGACCGTAAGCTGGAGATGCTTTCCGGTGGGGAAAAGCAGCGAGTCGCGATAGCGGCAGCATTGGCCTTGCGTCCACGTATCCTGGTGTTGGATGAGCCGACCTCGCAACTTGATCCTCAATCGGCAGAGGAGGTTTTGCAGGCGTTGGTGCGTCTCAAGTCTGAGTTCGGGCTGACCATTGTGTTGGCCGAGCATCGTTTAGAGCGGGTGTTGGCGTTTACGGATACACTCATCTATTTGCCTGATGCGGGACAGCCGCTGCAAGTAGGGTCTCCTGCTGAAGTATTGGGGCATTATTCGGACATGGCACTGATTCCACCGGTGGTTGCGTTGGGCAAAGCGTTAGGATGGTCGCCATTGCCGTTGACTGTTGAGCAGGGACGCCATTTTGTCCGTAAAATTGATTGGTTGCGAAGTCCATTGGCAGATCGTCAGTTTTATGCACCACCTTCGTATGCGCCTTACCTTGTGGCACAAAAACTGGACGTGGGGTATCAGGAATACCTGGCAGTGTTGCATCAGGTGCATCTAACGCTTTATCCTGGTGAGATTGTGGCCTTAATGGGCCGCAATGGTTCGGGGAAAACGACATTGCTCAAGACTTTGGTGGGCCTGTTGCGCCCACAGCAGGGGCACGTGTATGTAGAGGGACGCAGTATTGCCCGGCAGAGTGTCGCGGAGGTGTGTCGCAGGGTGGGTTATTTGCCCCAGGACCCCAACGCGCTGCTTTTTGCGGATACGGTGCGGGACGAATTGCGGATTACGCTTCATAATCATAATCTGGATGAATGGAATGGTCCGGTGGAACTAAATGCGCTGTTGGCGCGGCTCGGTCTGACCGGTAAGGCGGATGCCTATCCCCGTGATTTGAGCGTGGGCGAGCGACAGCGGGTAGCGATGGGGGCAATCATGATTACACGTCCTGGCGCGCTGTTGCTGGATGAGCCGACACGTGGCTTGGACTATGGCGCTAAACAGCAGTTAGCAGATTTGTTGTGGGCATGGCGCAATGATGTCTCAATGGTAGACGGCGCGCCGCCAATGGCAATCCTGGTGGCTACCCATGACGTAGAATTGGTGGCGGCTATCGCTGACCGCGTGGTGGTATTAGAGGGCGGTTACGTTGTTGCGGATGGCCCACCCGCGCAAGTATTCGGCTCGCCACAAACAGCTTCTTTGCCCTTTATCCCACAGATCGCGCGTTTGTTTCCCGATACGGGTTGGTTGACGGTAGCAGAGGCGTTAGCCGGACTTAGAATACCTTAAAAAAACCTGGTTCCTTAGAAGGAACCAGGTTTTTTTTCTATTTAAAAGTGGCGCAGAATACGTTCCAGCCGGATAGGATCGCGGCCTAAGATGTGGGCCAGATAACGCCCGGCCTGTAATAAGAAGTCCTCGCGAATGGCTTCTGGACGCAGTTTTGACGAGCGCAATAATGCCCTGGGAATTAATTCATCAGCAGGGACATCCCGATTGTCCAGAATGGGTTGCATAAAGTCGGGGGATTCGGTGATATGGCGTACCTCTTCTTTGCTGCATACTGTGATCGTGTGGAGAATCATCGGCGGTTGTGGCGGCAATCCATAGTGGTATCCGTCCTCGTCGTGATACCCTACTGCAACGACCGAGATTTCTACCGGTAAGGCGCGGTTTTCCTGCTGATCTTTGATGATTTCGTTATACTGGGGATCTCCTTCCACGACAGTGATCGCCAGGTTTCTAAGGAATGGATCATCCTGGAGCCGGATGTCATAAACCAGGCCAATGAGATCGGCCTCACCTTGTTGGATGGGTACGCGTACGAACGTGCCAAAGGTGGGAACTTGGGGTTCCGGGATACGAGAGGCGATCACGAACCCACGAATGTCTGCTCGTAGCACATTACCAATGCGAATGGTGTTTTCTTGTGCCGTTATTTCTGAATGGTGTGTCATATATGATTACCTTCTTCCTAAATAAGATTTTTGCCTTGCTTTTTCTGAGGCTTGCGCGACGATGCCGGCTTCTAAGAGTTGTCGCTGAATGATGTCGTCCAGGGCCGCCTTATCTCGGGTTGTGACCAGGGCCTCCTCGTGCGCGCGGGCCAGTACGTAAGGATTCCCTTGCAGCATGTGCGCCTGGTGTAAAAGGGTGCAGTGTAGCAGGGTAGTCCATGTCTCGCGTTTCGCCACCCAGTTTGGAACTTCTATCCGCGCGATAACGGGGTTACCAGGCGTACCGGCATTGAGATAACAAAACCAGATGCAGTGCCCTGCTTGTTCATGCGCCTGATTGGTATCGGAGCGTCGTTCCAGCCAAACGGTGCGCGCGCCAGGCTCCAGGATAACCTGCATAAGCCAATCGTCGGTGACGTGTTGCAAGGGGTTCTTTTCATAAGCTTCGGCCAGGGTTTCAGGCGGCAGGGACCCGCCTGCGGTTAATTGTCCTGCCCAGAGCAGATCGATGAAGAAGCGTCCTCCAGGACGTTCTATGAAGCCTAGCGGTGCGCCGCCTGCATCACAGAGGTGCGATAAGGTCGCCAAATATTTGCGTTGCGCTTCCATTTCCTCACGGTCGGGCCGGTTACTGGCGGTCCAGAGTAATGGCCCATCTGTCAGGGTAAAAATGGGAGGAGATGCCTCTTCTTTATGCTCTGCTTCAGTCAGTGTTACCAGATACCGTATTTCTTCCAATGTGCGCCGCATTCCAATGTGAGGGATAGATACCAGTTGTCCTGGGCCTTCATAAATATCGTGATCCTCATAGTACAAAGTCGCCCGGCTATGAGGGGTGGGTGTCTGTCCATTGTAGCGGAAGACCAACGCGCCTACCTGGATGAGATAATAAAGAACCGGCGCGTGCCGATCGGGATAAATTTGTGAACCATCTACGCCTATGACCGTAGTGCCCGATGGCGGGATGTGAGGAAGTGGGGGGATGTATTGCGTGGTGAGTGGGTCCTCGGTGGCCGGAAGTGCAATGGGGGTAGCGTGAGGATGTCGCGTCAGTGGCTCTAAACACGCGCGTAATTCCTCCGGGGCAGGGATATGGGTCAACCACGCTCGCGCGGTTGTGGTTTCCGATGTTTGTGTGCGGTGGCGCACTGAGGCGTGTGCCCCAAGGGTCTTGATTGCCGATTTCAAGCGTTCGATATGTAACATATATGCTCCTGAAGTTTGGCTCGATTTAAAATCCTATTATAGTCAAGGCTGTCAGAGAAACAAGTTTGGTTTGCGTATGAAGAAAAAATTTGATCATGAATTGGGTTACAATTTGGTTACAAACTGAAATCACTTTTTTCAGATTTCGTTACGGAAATTTCTGGATTCCCTATTGTATTTGATGGGATTATAGTGTATAATGTGGGAAGTTGTGGGGGAAAATGGGGATAAATGGGGATAAATTTGCTCATTAGCGTGTATTTTTAAATTGTAAGTGGGGAAAAATATAGAACACATGTTCTTGGGACAATATACCTATACAATAGATAGCAAAGGCCGTTTAACGATTCCAGCACGTTTCCGCGATGAATTGCCAGATACAGTTATTATAACACGAGGGCTGGATCGTTGCTTAACGGTTTATCCTCTTGATGTATGGGAAGAGATTGCCCAAAAAGTAAATGCCCTACCCATCACAGACCCACGAGGCCGTGCTTTACGGCGCATTTTCTTTGCCGACGCTGTGAGTGTAGAGCTGGACCGCCAGGGGCGTGTGTTATTGCCCGATCAGTTGCGGGAGTATTCGGAGTTAAACATCACCAACGAAGTGGTTGTCGTGGGATTAGATCGTTTTCTTGAACTTTGGTCCCCCGAACGTTGGGAACAAGAAAACGCTCGCCAAACGCAAATTATGGATGAGGATCCGGCTCTATGGGAGAACCTGCACATTTAACATCGGCGACTGTGAATGAAGAGCGTCATATTCCCGTGTTGCTGGCTGAGGTTCTTGCGGGGCTTAATGTACAGACGGGAGGACGTTATCTTGATGCCACAATTGGAGGTGCAGGCCACGCGCAGGCTATTTTGGATGCCTCCGCTCCTACAGGGCAATTGTTAGGTTTGGATCGCGATCCAGATGCCGCCAGCCGGGCCGCCGCCCGGCTGGCGTGCTTTGGGGCGCGGGCACAGGTAATTCATGCCTCCTATGTGCAACTTGCGCAATGGTTAGACGGCGCGCCATGGGTTGATGGTGTATTGTTCGATTTGGGTTTTTCGTCATGGCAGGTTGATGATCCCGAACGAGGATTTTCATTTCGTGAGGATGGCCCGCTAGACATGCGGTTTGACCCTTCGAGCGACGTTCCTACCGCAGCCGAGTTAGTGAACCAATATCCGATGGAGGAATTGGTAAGTATCATCCGGCAATACGGGGAAGAACCTCAAGCACGCCGGATCGTGCAGGCTATTGTGACGGCGCGTCCTATTTGTAGTACAAAACATTTGGCAGATGTGGTAGCAAGTGTTGTTCATTATGCTCCCCGCCATTCCCGAATGGCACGACATCGGGGGACTTCTACCGGAGCGGGGGAACGTCATTCCCGAATGGCGCATCATCCGGCAACCCGTACTTTTCAAGCCTTACGTATTGCGGTAAACCATGAGTTAGAGTCGTTGGAGACGGCATTGCCCCAGGCGGTCGCTGTTCTGCGACCGGGTGGACGGCTGGCGGTGATCACGTTTCATTCATTGGAAGATCGATTGGTAAAATCTTTCTTCCGGCAGGCTGAGCGGGGATGTATTTGTCCCCCGGAGTCACCCGTGTGTGTGTGTGGACGTAAGCCCAGCTTGCGAGCGATTACGCGCAAGCCCATTGTTCCTTCGAAGGCTGAGGTGGAAGCTAATCCCCGCAGCCGGAGCGCCAAGCTACGTGTGGCAGAAAAGCTATAGCATACTATTCAGAAATGGGGTTTAGGAGTTAGACGTTATGAGTGTTTTATGGCAACAATCGACTCATGGTATACCCAAGCGACGGGAAAAGGCAAATCGTACAATAGCCTTGTTGTTCTTGTCCGTAGTAGGCGTGGTCAGTGTGTTGGCTGCGGCTTACCTGGGTTTGGTTGCCGCCAATGTGCGTATTTCACGTCAGGTTTGGGCCTTGGAATATGATCTAACGGAGATGGAGCGACAGAACCAATCATTGAGGGTAGAATGTGCCCGATTAGGCTCCATCCCGGTGTTACAAGAACTCTCGGTCAAAATGGGATATCAACCCGCGACAGCGGTAGACTACCTTTACGTAGGAGGCCCTTGATATGTTGCGCGGTCCAGACGCTCGTTTGCGCTTGATCACGGCTTTGTTAATTGCCGTCTTGTTGCCGGTTGTAGTGCAGTTGGTGCGTTTGCAGGTATTGGAGCATAGCCGTTATGAGACAGAGGTCGAGGGATTGGTGAGACGGCAATATTCTTTGCCAGAACCGCCCTGGGGTGTTATTCTGGATCGTAATAGTGATCTGTTGGTGGGGAATGTGCCCGTTTTTGATATTGGAGCCGAGGTAAACCTGGTCACGGATACTGTGATGGCTGCCACTACACTGGCCCCCCTGCTCAATCGTTCTGAGACTGAGTTACTGCAAGATTTGACACTGTCCACCGGTGCGGACGGCGCATCATTTTCGGATAGTGTGGTATGGCGTCCATTGGCGCGCAATGTACCTATGGCAACGGTGGAGAAGTTAAAATCGTTGGACTGGATTTGGATGACAATGACACCTACGTGGGAACGCTATTATGCTGAAGGTGCATTGGCCTCACATATCTTGGGATTTGTGAACCAGGAAGGGGTTGGGTATGGCATTCATGCTTTTCAAATGCGATTTCTGCGAGGGGAATCGGTATCGCGGAAGGGGTATGTGAGTGGAGATGAACAGCCGATGCCTGATGAAATGATAACCGAAATGTCATTGCCCTATCGCGGTACGGATTTGCGCTTGACGATCGACCGTACGATTCAAGCCTATATTGAAGGTGAATTGGAATATGCCCTACAAGAATACAATGCTCCTTCTGGCACAATTATCGTGATGAATCCTCAAAACGGTGAGATTCTGGCGATTGCCAGTCGCCCACATTATGAGCCTTCGCGTTACTCAGAATATGCACAGGCGGAGCAAACATTCTTGTTTCAGGATCCGGCTGTGAGTGTGTCCTACGAGCCGGGTTCTGTCTTTAAGGTAGTGACGGTTGCCGCTGCTGTGGATTCGGGGCGTGTAGATCAGAATTGGTCTTATTATGATGGTGGCACGTTGGAGTATGGCGGTGTGATTGTGCACAATTGGAGTGGAGGCGGGTATGGCACTCAGAATCTTGAGGGAGTTCTTGCACATTCTCTAAATGTAGGCGTAGCCACGCTTTCAACACAAGTGTTAGGCCCTGAGATTTTTTACCAATACTTGCGTGCTTTTGGTTTTGGGCAAGATACCGGTATCGAGGTTGCGGGTGAGGCAAATGGAACGCTTCATCTGCCTACCGATTGGGATTGGTCGGATAGTTTCTTGGCGACAAATGCCTTTGGACAGGGAATCGCGGTTACGTCATTGCAGATGATGGCGGCAGTAGGCGCGATAGCTAACGAAGGAGAGATGATGCAGCCGCATGTGGTGGCGGAACGTCTCTATGCCGATGGCCGTTGTGTAGAAATTCCGGCTCGTTCTTTGGGGTACCCTATTTCTAAAGAGTCAGCACAGTTTGTCACCACGTTGATGGAACGCGTTGTGGAGCGAGAACTTGAATTGGCCCAAGTGCCTGGTTATCGTGTTGCGGGTAAAACTGGCACAGCCCAGATTCCTACAACCGGGGGATATGATCCGGAAGATGTGATTGCGAGCTTTATTGGATTTGGGCCGTTACCTGATCCGCAGATTTTGATTCTGATTAAATTGGACCGCCCTGATGTTCCTGAGGCGATACGTTGGGGATCACAAACGGCGGCAGCGGTATTTCAACGGGTGGCTTCACGGCTGTTTGTGTTGTTAGGGATTCCGCCGACAGAAGTGGCCAGCCATTTCTGAATGGCACACCATTTTTTAATTTCAAATTTATGGATTTCAAATTGAAGGATAGGTGATTTGTGAAGCGATTGACGCTAGGGGATTTGATAGAGGGATTTAGTGGGCGCCATTTCCTGGCGCGGCATCCGGTGGGATTGGAGATGCCTGTTCGCCCGGTGGTCGACTCGCGGAAGGCAGAACCAGGGACGGTTTTCTTTGCATTTAAGGGAGAAAATGTCGATGGCCATGACTATATTGCAGATGCATTCGCGCGGGGGGCCGTCGCGGCTGTGGTGGAACGTGAGGTCGATGTGCCCGCTACCCGGCTGGATATTGCGAACGGCGTTTGGCCTACGTCGCTTGCAACGCCGTTGGTGGTACGTGTGCCGGGCGTGTTGACTGCATTACAAAATGCCGCGCGTTTCTGGCGCAAACAACTTAATCCCCGCGTCATTGGTATTACCGGGAGTGTGGGTAAAACGACGACAAAAGAAGTCGTGGCGCGTGTATTGGCGAGTCAATATCGTGTTTTGCGGAGTGAAGGGTCATATAATAATGAAATCGGTTTACCGTTAACCATCCTCCATCTGACAGATGAACACGAGTGGATGGTTTTAGAGATGGGGATGTATGTACCCGGCGATATTCGTTTTCTGGCAAAAATAGCGGTTCCCCATATCGGGATTGTCACGAATGTGGAGCCGGTTCACGCCGAAAGAGCGGGGAGTATTGAGAACATCGCCTTAGGAAAACGCGAGTTGGTGGAAATTTTGCCATCTGCACCCGAGGGAGTGGCAATTCTTAATCATGATGATTCGCACGTGCGGGCGATGGCGGAGCATACCCAGGCACGTATATTCTTCTACGGTTTTTCACCAGAAGCCACCTTATGGGTGGATGAAGTGGAGAGTTTGGGGTTAGAAGGAGTACGGGTGCGTTTGCACTATGGCCGGGAACGTCTTTATTTACGGGTGCCATTGTTGGGCAGGCATAGCGCGCACACGGTGTTACGGGCAACCGCGGCAGCTCTGGTGGCCGGGTTGACCTGGCAGGATATTGTAGTGGGACTACGCTCTATGTCTTCACAATTGCGTCTAGTCGCTGTGCCTGGGCCAAACGGATCGTTGATCTTGGATGATACGTATAATGCCAGCCCTCCCTCGACACTGGCGGCACTCAATTTATTGGAGGATTTAGATGGACGTAAGATCGCTGTGTTGGGGGATATGCTGGAACTTGGTGATTATGAGGAAGCCGGACATCTTAAAGTAGGGGGGCGGGCAGCCGCGGTGGCGGCGGAATTAGTGACGGTGGGGGAGCGCTCCCGGCATATCGCGCGTGGCGCGCGCTTGTGTGGTATGTCTGCTAATTGTGTTCACGAAGTGACCAGTAGTGAGTCCGCGGTGGCTTTTTTGCGCCAGATTCTTCGGCCAGGCGACGTGATTTTGGTTAAAGGCTCCCGTGCAATGGGAATGGAACAGATTGTAAAGGCATTAGTGGAGGAAGGCGAGTGGAATTCGCGCTGATCCTTGCCAGTATCTCGTTTTTAATGGTAGTTTTCTGGGGATGGCCTTATTTAAGCCTGCTCCGTCGTTGGCGGATTGGCAAGCGAATTCGCATTGATGGCCCGCAGGGCCATTTTACCAAGATGGGCACGCCTACGATGGGGGGCATTTTGATCACGCTACCGGTGTTGATTATTACCCTGGCATTGAACGTTTACAATTTGTTGGGTCAAACCGTCATTGGTAAATCGATTTTGGTGCCCCTGGGAGTGATGGTTATGTATGGCATTCTGGGTGCTTTTGACGATATGGCTGGTGTGCGGGGTGTGCGTCGGGGAGAGGGCTTCACGGCCCGCTTTAAGATGCAAATTGAACTGGTGTTGACGTTCATTATTGCGTCGGTGCTTTATTTCGGGATGGGGTTGAAAAGTGTGGCAATTCCCGGCGTGGCGGAGAAGATCAACATTGGACTGTTTTATATTCCGGTTGCGATGTTTATTATTATTGGGGCTGCCAATGCCGCGAACTTCACAGATGGACTGGATGGCCTGGCCGGTATTATTATGGCGAGCGCGTTCGCGGCGTATGGTGTGATAGCCTTGCTTCAAGGACAGATTTACCTGGTACGCTTTTGTTTCACATTAGTGGGCGCATCCTTTGCTTTTTTATGGTATAACGCGCATCCGGCGCAATTGTTTATGGGTGACACAGGATCTCTGGCATTGGGGGCAACGTTGGGGGTAGTGGCATTGATGACCGGACAGTGGTTGATTTTGCCATTGATTATGTTGGTTCCCATAGCAGAGACTTTATCAGTAGTTATCCAGATAAGTTATTTTAAGTATACGAAGCGGCGATTTGGTGAGGGGCGGCGGGTATTTAAGATGGCCCCCTTGCATCATCATTTTGAGCTATTGGGGTGGTCGGAAACACAGATTGTACAGCGGTTTTGGCTGGTAGCACTATTGGGGGCGATGGCCGGAGTGGCATTGGCTTTGATTTAATATGACGATTGTGATTTTGGGATTAGCCAGGCAGGGAAAAGCCTTAGCCCGCTTTTTTGCGGCGCAAGGCGCGCGTGTAATCGTTTCAGACATGCGATCTGCAGAGCAATTACAGGCGACGTTGGCTGAATTGGAGGACATGACATTCCCTATCAATTCCGAACGTAGGAACGCAATACAGTATGTCCTGGGATCGCACCCTCTATCTTTATTGGATGATTGTGAGATGCTCTGTCTGAGTGGTGGCGTTCCTATCGATTTGCCGTTGGTTCAAGAGGCCGTGCGCCGGGGTATTCCTTTGAATAACGATGCCCAAGAATTTTTGCGCCGTTGTCCGGCCCCGGTTATAGGGATCACAGGATCGGCAGGTAAGACAACGACAACGGCCCTGGTGGGGAAAATGCTGAAAACTGCCGGTTTCACAACGTGGGTGGGGGGGAATATTGGCAACCCATTGCTCACTGACCTGGATGCCTTTTCCGAAGGACACGCTATCCGCCCGCAGGATTGGGTCGTGATGGAATTATCGAGCTTCCAGTTGGAAATCATGTCGCCGCTTCTGAATGGTGCATCGTTTTCTGATTTTAAATTTGCAAATTCTAAATTTATTCCATGCGTCCTCAATATCACGCCCAACCACCTGGACCGTCATAAGGCAATGGAGGCGTATATTGCAGCCAAGCGTAACATTGTGGCTTATCAAAAGCCGGAGGATGTGGCAGTACTGAGTTATGATGAACCCAACGCGCGCGCGCTGGCTGCCGTGACGCAGGCGCGTGTACACTATTTCAGCGGTGAGTGCGAGGTTCCTGTAGGGGCTTTTTTACGTGAAGATGCGTTAGTATTGCGCCGGCCTCAAATGGTACCAGGGCCTGTCGAAATAGAAGTTTGTCGTCGCTCAGATGTGCGCTTACGCGGATTTCATAATGTGTTGAATGTATTGGCGGCGATTACGTTGGCGGATGTTGCCGGTGTCCCGACCCCTGCTATGTATGAAGCAATCCGGTCCTTTACGGGAGTTGAGCACCGGTTAGAAGAAGTTTGCCGTTGGCAAGGCGTGTTGTGGGTAAATGATTCTATTTCGACTGCCCCGGAACGTGTGTTGGCAGCCCTGGATGCTTTTGAAGAACCGTTGATTTTGCTCGCGGGAGGGCGTGATAAGGATTTACCCTGGGAACTTTATGCTCAACGAGTTGTGGAACGTGTGCGTGTGTTAATCACGTTTGGGGAAGCGGCTAACTTGATAGAAGAACATGTGAGGAAGCGGTGGAGCGCTGAAGTAGGGAGGCATGGGAGCTGGGGGGCAAGAGATCTGGAGCGGCATGTGGTTGATGTATCCTTACCTCCTTGCTCTTCTGCAGGAGTGGCCCTGGAGCGGATTGTGCCGGCAGAAACATTGGACAACGCGGTGCGGGTGGCAGCGGAGTCGGCGCGGCCTGGGGATGTTGTGTTACTGTCTCCGGGGGGCACGAGTTTTGATGCTTTCCGTGATTTTGCCGAGCGTGGAGAGCGGTTTAAGATACGGGTACATGAATTAGGAGTTAAGAGTTGCGAATTAAGATTTGAGTATGATGTTAGGGTTCTTAACTCTTAACTTCTTTTGAGGTGGGTGATGAAGCGACATAAGGGAAAGTTAACGCACGTAGATTATATGTTGGTGGTTGCCATTGTGGCATTGTTGGTTTATGGCCTGTTGATGTTGTACAGTGCGACGTTTTATGTGGGCACTTCCTTTTGGCGCCAGCAACTGGTGTGGGTTTCATTGGGAGGGATTGCACTCGTGATCATGATAATGATCCCTTACCCTGTCTGGCAGAAATTGGCCTTGCCGATGATGTTAGTCACATTAGTGTTGTTGCTCATGGTATTGCTATTAGGAGAACAGGTGCTAGGTGCCCAGCGTTCATTGTTGGGGGCTTCGGTGCAGCCCGGTGTGTTAGCGCGCCTGGTTGCCGTGATCTACATCGCGGCATGGTTGTCTTCTAAGGGCGAGCAGTTAAACCAAGTGCGTTATGGGTTAATTCCTTTTGCTGTTATTATCGGTGTTGTGGCGGGCCTGGTCGCGTTGCAGCCGGACTTGAGCACTGCCCTGTTATTGTCGGCCACAGGTCTGATGATGTTTTTCTTTGCGGGGGGAGATCCCATCCAGATTTTTCTCTCTATTGTGACAGGTGGATCCGCTTTTGGATTTCTAGCGTGGCAATTGCCTCACGCGCGGTCGCGTTTGGTTTCGTATGTTGCTTCATTGCAGGACCCGACGCAGATGCCCTATCACGTGCGGCGCGCAATACTTGCTATTGGTGAGGGGGGGGTGTTCGGTGTTGGGATTGGCAGTGGACGCCTCAAAGCCGGGTATTTGCCATTTCCGCACACAGATAGTATTTTTGCCGTGGTAGGTGAGGAAGCCGGTTTATTGGGTGTATTTCTGCTGCTTGCTTTGTTTATCATGTTTGCCTATCGCGGGTATCGTATTACCCTGGAAACTCCCGACCCCTTTGGATCCTTGGTGGCTTTCGGGGTGACGACAATGATTTTGAGTGAAGCAATGCTCAATGTAATGGTGATGGTGGGATTGATTCCCTTTACGGGAACAGCGTTACCGTTCTTCAGTTATGGAGGATCGGAAATGATGGTGACGATGGCCGGTGTGGGGTTGTTGCTGGGCGTATCGCGAGGCCGTCCAAAAGGAAACTGGGATGAAGTTTTGGATCGTTGGTGGGGGGACTGGCGGGCACGTTTATCCCGCCTTGGCCGTCGTGCAGGCTTTGCGAGCCATTAAGCCTGGCCATAATGCACCTGATGGCATTGCCCCTGAAATTGCCCTAACCTGGGTGGGTACTGTGGGTGGTATGGAGGCACAACTCGTTGAGCGGCTTGAGGTGCCTTTTATTGCCATTCCTGCCGGTGGGGTGCATGGGGTTGGCCTGTTAAAGACGGTGGTTAACCTATGGCGGATGGTGCAGGGCTTTTTTGTGACATGGCGTTATATGCGGAAAGAACGTCCCGCTGCTTTGTTAACGACCGGGGGATACGTGAGTGGTCCGGTGACATTGGTTGCATGGTTGCTGCACGTGCCTATCCTGGTTTTCTTGCCCGACATTGAGCCGGCGCAGTCGGTGCGATTTGCGGGGTGGATGGCGGCGCGGATTGCGGTTACGGTGGCGGATTCAGAACAAATTTTCCCCACAGAGAAGGTTGTGGTGACTGGATATCCACTGCGTGAGGAGTTTGCGCGCTGGGATCGGTGCGCGGCGCGTGAATATTTTGGATTGGCGTTGGATGAACCGGTGTTGCTGGTCTTTGGCGGTAGCCATGGCGCGCGCACGATCAATCGTGCATTGTTGGCGAATTTACCGGCGTTGATAGATAAAGTCCAGGTGCTTCATATTAGCGGTATGTTGGATTGGCCGGAAGTTGCGGCGGCTCGCCAGGCTTTGCCAGAAGGGATACAGGCGCGTTATTATGCTTTCGATTATATACATGAGATGGGAGCGGCGTTGGCAGCGGCTGACTTGGTGCTGAGTCGGGCAGGAGCCAGCATTTTAGGAGAATTTTCCTATTTCGGATTGCCGGCAATTCTGGTACCCTATCCCTATGCGTGGCGTTATCAGAAAGTGAACGCGAACTGGTTGGCCGATCGCGGCGCGGCAATAGTGGTAGAGGATGCGGAATTGGCAGAGGTGATGGTGCCTACAGTTTCGGCACTGTTGTCAGATGATGAGCAGTTGCAGGCGATGGCAACCGCTGCGCGCGCATTGGCACATCCTGACGCGGCACAACATATCGCGCGGTTGTTATGCGAACTGGCCGTTAGTTAGCAGCGGCACGTTTGCAAATTTCAAATTTGAAATTTCTTAACTTTTAGATTACAAGTCGGGAGTTAGCAGTGGTTCCACTAGAAACAGCCTTTATGGGATTGGTGTTATTGTTCGGAGTTATTGGCGGACTACGTGGATGGGCTAAGGAATTATTAGTTGTGTTTGGCGTTATTCTGGCACGTTTTATTGAATTTGTGTTGTGGGAATATGTGCCGGTGATTAACACTTCACTAAAAGGTCTGGAGCCTCACACCTGGTTTTATGTGCGATTGGGATTGTTTGGAGTGATCGTGGCCTTTGGTTATGCTACGACGACCATTTCTACAGCTCTCGGTGCAAAGGCACGTAAGGAGAAACTACAGGACACACTTCTGGGTTTCTTCATCGGAGGTATTAACGGTGTTTTAGTGGTGGGTATGTTTTGGGGATTTTTGGAGCAATTGCAATACAATATTTGGGGAATTATACCGCCGAGTGGGACCCTCGCAATGGGTATCATTGAATATTTGCCCATCAATTGGTTGGAGGGGCCATCGCTCTTTGTAGCTGTAGCCGCGGCATTCGCGTTTGTGTTGATTGTGTTTGTATAGGGGGGAGGGGTGACTGAATTACAAGATTCTTACGCTATTTCTGAATGGCATAACATTCATATTGTAGGGATTGGCGGCGCGGGAATGTCGGCGATTGCGCGTGTTTTGCATGGACAGGGAATACACGTGCAGGGATCCGATCGCCGGGCTTCACCATGGGTATCTGCATTGCGTGACGAGGGGATTCCTGTGATGGTAGAGCACGCGGCAAAGAATGTTGAAAATGCTGATTTGATTTTGGCCTCATCGGCTGTACCGGATGATAATGTCGAGTTAGTCGCCGCTCGCCGGCGGGGAGTTCTCGTGATGCGCCGTTCAGAATTTCTCCCAATCCTTACCCGAGATTATGAAGTGATTGCAGTTGCGGGGGCGCATGGCAAGACAACGGTGTCAGGTATGCTCGCGTTGACTTTGATGGATGAGGGTCTTGATCCTACATTTATTGTGGGGGGGGTATTGGCAGATCTGGGAACCAATGCCCACGCTGGGACAAGTCCTTATTTTGTGATTGAAGCGGATGAATATCGTGATACGTTCTTATCCTTGAAACCCAATGTTGCTGTGGTGACAAACGTGGAATATGATCATCCTGATTATTTTCCCAGTCCCCGGTTTGTGCGGCTGTCGTTTGGTAATTTTGTGGACAATATTCAACCTGGTGGATTGTTGGTGGCCTGTAATGACGATCCGATTGCACACGCGGTGGCGGCTTCCTATCATGCCAACGGCGGTCGCTTGGTACTTTATGGCCGTAATCCAGGTGTGGGATTGGCCTGGCGCGCAACAGACGTGCATCCAAACACTATTGGTGGTGTTAGTTTTGTGGCTCTGCGTGAGGATCGGATTCCGGTAGGTGAGATCGCGCTGCGTATACCGGGAGAATATAACGTATTGAATGCACTGGCCGTGTTGGCAGTCGCGTTAGAGTTAGACGTTGAGTTTGAGATCGCGCGCGGCGCGTTGGAACGTTTTTCAGGAACGGCGCGGCGATTTGAGGTATTGGGTGAGGTTGCTACCGGTAGCCACGTTGGTGTAACCGTAATTGACGATTATGCCCATCATCCCACGCAGATTCGCGGGGTATTGGCTGCGGCCCGCCAGCGATACCCGGGACGGCGTATCATTGCCGCGTGGGAACCCCACACCTTTAGCCGTATTAAAGCATTACATGCCGACTTTATGACCGCGTTTGCCGGTGCTGACCAGGTAGTATTACTACCTATTTATGCGGCGCGTGAAGTAGATGATGGAACTTTGACAGCAGAATTATTAGCCGCGCAAATCCAACACCCGGCTGTGAGTGCGGCATCTTCGTTAGAGGTGGCAGTGGAATTATTGGCCTCAATCGTGCAGCCCGGTGATGTGGTTATGATGATGGGGGCCGGCGATGAATATGTTGTAGGAAAACGGCTTTTAGAAGTACTGATGAAAATTTAAGACGAAATTAAGTTTTCAGGGGTTTTTACAATTTGCGATTTTAAATTTGCCAATTTGCGATTTTCAGAGGAGGATCTATGTTACATCTTACACAATTCTTTGAGAAAGCGAAGAAAGTTAAGGGCCGGAAGAAAGTGCGTTATCGTGTTTATGAATCAGAGGCGATGAATGTCAGGCTCAAACAAGTGGAGTACACACAGCACAAGCAACGTGAGGAGGGAGAACCCTAGGTGGAAGCCGGCTTTGTAACGACGACAACCGATTACGTTCGAAGGGAGCACCCTGATGCCCTTTCCGCTCTGGCCCAGAGCCTGGGGGCGTGTGCGCGTGAGAATGTGTTGTTGTCTCGTTACTCGGCAGTAGGAATTGGTGGGCCGGCAGATTTGCTGGTTGTGGTGCAGAATCGTGAACAAATTCTCAATGTTATACGTCTGACGCGAGCGAGCGGGTTGCCGTGGCGCATTTTTGGAGGACTGACGAATCTGCTCTTACCCGACACGGGATTACGCGGTGTCACGATTGTGAATCACGCGCGTGCCGTGGACTTTTCCGATGCTTCGTATTGTGTTAAGGCCGAGTCCGGTGCGATAGTTGTGCAGATGGCGCGCGAGACTGTGCAGCGTGGCTGGGGCGGATTGACTTGGGCTGTGGGGCTTCCCGGTACCATCGGAGGCGCAGTGATTAACAACGCGGGCGCGTTTGGCGGCGACATTGCCGGTGTGTTGAAATGTGCGGAAGTCATTGTCCCGGACGGCGCGGTACAGGTAGTCGATCCAGATTGGTTCGATTTTCAGTACCGGTTTTCTCGGCTCAAAGGGATGGCAGCGACTTTAGCAGGAATTGTGCCGGTTGTAGTGTTGACAACGACGTTTCGACTCAGGCCCAGGGATGGGGAATCGTTGCAGGTTAAAGCTGCTGAATATGCAGAGCGGCGACGACGTACGCAACCGCCCGGTAAGACATTAGGATCTACATTTAAAAATCCGCCGGGTGATTACGCGGGACGTTTAATTGAAGCGGCCGGTTTGAAGGGGACCCGTTGTGGAGGAATGATCATTTCTGAGCAGCACGCAAATTTTTTTATGAACGTGGATAGAGGAACGGCTGCGGACTACCGGGCGTTAATTCGGTTGGCGCAGGATGAAGTGTTACAGCAATTTGGGGTTCAACTTGAACCGGAGATTGAGATTGTGGGAGAAGACACATGTCGGACAAAATAAAAGTCGCCGTATTGTTTGGCGGGCGTTCGGGTGAGCACGAAGTCAGTATTATGTCGGCGCGCTCGGTGATAAACGCGCTGGATCCGGAAAAGTATGAGATCACGCCGGTAGGCATTACGCGCCAGGGGGCTTGGGTTGTGGGTGCAGATCCTATGAAGGCGTTAGAGCATGAGGATTTGACAAATATGCAGCCGGCGGCGATCCTTGCCGATCCTTCTAAGAAGGGGCTGTGGACGAACCCCACGTCATTTGGTAATGACGGGTCATCCCCAAATGACCCGTCATTGTCGCCGGATGGCGCTGCCGGGGAAGTTGTGCCAGTTGGAACACCCGCGGGTCAATTAGCGTCGCTGTCGCAGGTAGATGTAGTCTTCCCGGTGTTACATGGCACTTATGGTGAAGATGGTACTGTGCAGGGCCTATTGGAATTAGCCGGCGTGCCCTATGTCGGGGGGGGAGTGTTAAATTCTGCGTTGGCGATGGATAAGATCGCATTTAAAGCGGTTTGCAAGGCGCATGGTTTTCCGATGGGAAAGTATTACTGGACAACGCGCCGCCGTTGGTTAGCGGAGCCGGACGTGATTTTGGATGAGATTGAGGCACAGTTACCCTATCCGATCTTTACGAAACCCGCGAACTTAGGTTCCAGTGTGGGGATATGTAAGTGTCATAATCGAGAGGAATTGCAGCGCGGTATGGATGAAGCCGCGCATTATGATCGTCGCTTGCTAGTGGAAGAGGGAATACGGCACGCGCGAGAGATTGAGGTGAGTGTATTAGGGAATGAAGATCCGCGCGCTTCGGTGCCGGGAGAGGTTATCCCTAGCCGGGAGTTTTATGATTATTTGGCAAAGTATCTGGATACGGGCGAGGATGCTTCGGAGTTATTGATACCTGCCCCCTTGGATGCAGAAATGACCATGCAGGTGCAAAGATTGGCGGTTGAAGTTTATCGCGCGATTGATGGCACGGGAATGGCGCGGGTGGATTTTTTGTTGGATGGAGAGACAAATAAGTTATATGTTAATGAGGTCAATACACTGCCTGGTTTTACATCCATCAGCATGTATCCCAAACTTTGGGAGGCGTCAGGAATATCTTATTCACGTTTGGTAGATATGTTGGTTGACTTAGCCTTGGATCGTTATGAAGAAAACGTGCGTTCAGAACGGATTTTTCGGCCTTTGGCGGAGAGTTAAGAGTTGGGAATTGAGCAGAGGTTTATAATTTTTAACTCACGTTTATTGAGTTGTAACCCATAATTTATCACTTATAAGCGACAATGACAGTGTCGCCCTCTTGCGGAGATTATTATGAAGAGGCAGAAAAAGCAACGACCATACTATCGTACAGCAGCATTGTTAGGAGCGCAACCAAGAATGGCTTCTATGCGACAACAGCAGCGTCGCCGTTTCAAAATTGCGTGGAAGTGGGCAATTTTGGTGAGTGCCGTGCTTGGTGTTGCGCTTTGGGTGGGATTTGACGATCGCTGGTATGTGATGGGAAACGATCTACAAGTGTTGGGAGCTTCTTCTAATGCGATGATTATGGAAGTTGCAGTGGCTTCTGATGTGTTGGGATGGCATAGTTTTCACGTGCGTCCCAAAATCGCGGCGGCGCGCGTGCTTGAGCAGGTGCCGGGCGTTGTCGCGGTTGAAGCGGAATGTACTTGGTTTCCGGCTTCGTGTGTATTCCAGATCACTGAACGCGAGCCGGTGTTGATGTGGGTGACAACTCAAGGAGAATATGGGGTGGACCAAGAGGGAACTGTCTTTCCCGTGTTAGAGACTCTGGTCATTTCTAATGATACGTTACCGGTAGTTCACGGAGAGTTTCCTGTATACCAGGGTGAAGAAGATACGGAGCAAATTCCCTGGATTCCTCCGGAGGTGATGGAGGGAGTGATGTCTCTGATTGCATTGGGAGTGCCTTCTGATGCGTTGCTTTACCAATCACAGCGGGGATTGGTTTGGATAGATGCTGAAGGACGCCAGATTGTGTTAGGAATTGGAGCGGATATGGAATCGCGCTGGCGCATTTATGAAGCATTAAGTATTTATTTAGATGAACGCGGGATTTTTCCCTGGTCTATTGACGTGCGTTTTCCGAAAGGACCTACGTATTCGTTAGATCGTATATGGTAACTTATCTTTTGGGGAATGATGTTGCCAGTTCTGACTGGTGCGCCATTTTTTCAATTTTAAATTTGCGAATTTCAAATTGAGGGGGTGTGGCTTGGAACGATCGGTAGTTGGCATTGACATTGGTAGCCACAAGATTATGGTGTTGGTTGGGGAGATTAACGACGCGGGGGATACCCGTGTGGTTGGTGTGGGGAGAGTTCCGTCACGAGGCATCAAAAAGGGCGTTGTGGTGAATGTGACGGAAGCAACTGCCGCTATCGCCGAAGCCGTAGAACGGGCGGAACAAAGTTCAGGATATCAAATTGAGCGTGCCTATGTAGGTGTGACCGGATCGCATATCAGCTCACATAATAGCCAGGGAGTGGTGGGGGTTGCGCGCCGCGAGCGTGGCATTATGCCGGATGATATAGACCGTGCTTTAGAGGCTGCCGGTGCAATCGTGTTACCTCAGAATCAGGAGTTATTGCACATCCTGCCGCGTGTCTATACGGTAGATGGACAGGAAGGGGTGCGCGACCCCTTAGGAATGCACGGTTTTCGCCTGGAAGTTGAAGCCCATGTGGTGATGGGATCTTCGACCGTGGTGCAGAATTTGACTAAGTGTGTGGAGGGGGCCGGCGTTGAGGTGAGTTCATTGGTCCTGACCAGTCTTGCCGCGGGAAAACCCGTGCTTTCAGAAATGGAAAGGGAAATGGGAGTGGTGTTGGTAGATATTGGTGAAGGGACAACCGACATCGCGATCTTTATTGAGAGTACTGTGTGGCACACGCGCACCCTGGCAATGGGGGGGGAGTATATCACTAATGATATTGCTATCGGATTGCGTTTGCCGCCCGAAGTGGCCGAGCAAGTTAAACTACGTCATGGACATGCCAGAGCGGCCCAGGTAGCGGAGGACGAGCGATTTACTATTTCTCCCTATGGGGAAAACAGTCCGGTGGTGGTACCTCGTTGGCGCCTGGCCGAGATTATCCAGGCGCGTTGTGAGGAATTATTGGAAAACGTGCAGAAGGAAATAAAACGTTCCGGCTATGATGGATTATTACCTGCCGGCTTGGTATTATGTGGAGGGACAGCACAATTACCCGGTTTGCAGGAATTGGCGCGGGATGTCTTTGAATTACCGGTGCAGATTGGGGCGCCGAAAAATATTTCTGGCTTGACGGACCAAGTGCAGGAGCCGGCAGCAGCCGTTGCGGTGGGATTGGTGCAGTGGACGCCGATGTGGGAAGAGGCAGGTGGGGGCTGGCGTGCTCTCCGTTCTCCGTGGTGGAGAAAGTTAGGAGAGTGGCTGCGCGCATTGTTGCCGGGTTGAAAAGGAGTGTGAAATTATGATTAAAAATCAACATGTCTCGCCATTTATGAGCAAAGCAGCAATAATATTGACAGAGGGAGGTGATGAAATGGGTATGATGGGTGAAAACTTTGCGCAAATTCGTGTTATAGGTGTGGGCGGTGGCGGTAGCAATGCCGTGAACCGGATGATCGACGAGGGGTTGCAGGGTGTGGATTTCATCGCTGCGAACACCGACGCGCAGGCGTTGATGTTGTGTCAGGCTCCAAAGCGATTGCGTATTGGGGATTCGGTAACACGTGGTTTAGGGGCAGGAGGAAATCCTGAGCAAGGCCAGAAGGCAGCGGAAGAAAGTCAGGATGAAATCCGCGAGATGCTTCAAGGTTCTGATATGGTTTTCATTACTGCCGGGATGGGGGGGGGAACCGGTACCGGTGCTGCGCCCGTGATAGCCCGTATTGCTAAGGAAGAGATCAAGGCTTTGACCATAGGTGTAGTGACCCGTCCTTTCTCTTTTGAGGGTTCCAAGCGTGCGCGTGACGCGGCAGAGGGGATTGAGGCACTCAAGCAGGTTGTGGATACATTGATCGTTATCCCGAACGACCGCTTGCTGGAGATCACCGAGAAGCGCGTGAGTCTGAAGGATGCTTTCCGCGTGGCTGATGATGTGTTACGCCAGGGTATCCAGGGGATTACTGAAGTTATCACGGTGCCTGGTCTGATCAACCTTGACTTTGCCGACGTGAAGGCGATTATGCAAGAGGGAGGAGCGGCGTTAATGGCCGTTGGGCGCGCGACGGGAGAGAATCGAGCCATTGAGGCCGCGCAGCAGGCTATTTCCAGCCGTTTGCTGGACATTACAATTGATGGTGCTCGCGGGATTCTGTTCAATATCACAGGCGGGGACACGTTGACGCTGTTTGAAGTGAATGAGGCAGCCTCTATCATTCGTGAGACGGCACATCCCGATGTAAATCTGATCTTCGGCGCGGTGATTGATCCTGCGATGGGGGAGGATGTGCGGATTACGGTTATCGCTACCGGTTTTGAGGGTGAGGAACGTCCGGAGCGGGCTAGAGTTCACGCGCAACAACCACGCCGTGCGGAAACGGCAGATTTATTCGCTGCCGCTACGCTGGATCGGGATAATATCGAAATCCCTGCTTTTTTGCGCCGCCGAGGTTAAACACTTATTTGTAGGAACCGAACTATTTGTTAGCGCGCACACGTGTTGGGCTGTAGCCGCGCTTTCCATAGCGCGCTCTTAGTCCTATTTGTTAGCGCGCACACGTGTTGGGTTGTAGCCGCGCTTTCTATAGCGCGCTCTTAGTCCTATTTGTTAGCACGCACACGTGTTGGGTTGCAGCCGCGCTTTCCATAGCGCGTTCTTTGTACTTATTTGTAGAAACCGAACTAACTGTTCATTTTTGTTATTGTAACCCAAGTTGCTACCTTGTGGTAGCAACTTGGGTTATTGTATAGAATATTTGCATATCGGGCCATTTGCGGAGATGATTCTCCGTAACTGTGGTGCGCGATAGGATTATATGCCCCTGGAAGATGTTGGATTATGTATCTTCCAGGGGTTTGTTGTTAGGTAATGTTCATTGAGGCGGTGCGTAATGTGATACGCTTAAGATGTCCTCTCTCCGCCTTTTGTGAGTTACCCGTTTACTGAGAGGTTACTGATCCATCTATACCTGCTTATACTGTTTTTGGGAGAAATGAAGTACAATTTAGGTATGATCAGTTGTTTTTGTCTCATGTTTCACATCCTGAGATACGTGTTTTTGCTAAGTCTTAAGGTATTAGGAGGGTCACGAAGTATGAAAGTCACGGCAATAGAAAGTTTACATTGGAAAGCCTATCCTCGGTTGATGCTGGTGCGGGTTCACACGGATATGGGCTTGATCGGGTTAGGGGAGACGGTGGACAAAATTCCCGGTTCTCGCGGTGCATTGCATGGAACGATAGCGCCGTTGATGCTGGGTAAAGACCCGCTCGATATTGAGGGTTTGTGGAGTACCGCGTTTGATGCCATCATGTTTCACGGTTTTGCGGGAGCAGAATTGCGCGCTTTGTCGGCGGTGGAAATCGCGCTGTGGGATATTTTGGGAAAGTATTACGGCGCGCCGGTGTATCGTTTGTTGGGCGGGAGGTGTCGTGACCGGGTACCAACATATAATACCTGCACTGATTTTGGCCCGGTGCATGATTATGAAACCTGGCAGACGGATGCGGGCGCGTTGGCGCGTAGTTTGCTTGAAGAAGGTATCCGCGCGATGAAGATCTGGCCGTTTGATCGTTTCAGTTATGCCAGACGTGGGCAATATATCAGTATGCAGGAGATCGAGAGGGGACTTAAGCCTATTCAACAGATTCGCGAGGCAGCGGGCGATGAGATGGAGATTGGAATTGAGTTTCACTTTCGCTGGAACCGGGCTTGTATGGAACGCATTGTGCAGGCATTGGAGCCGTACAATATTCTCTTTTTGGAGGATAGTATTGCAGCGATTCATCTTGATGAAGTGCAGGCACTCTCACGGCGCACGGCGATTCCCATTATGGGCTCTGCTTTGATGTTAACACGTTGGCAGATGCGCGAGTGGTTGGAAAAACGGGTCTCGCAGATTGTGATCACGGAACCCCTGTGGACCGGCGGGATCGCTGAGGCGCGCCGCATCGCGAATATGGCGGAAGCGTTTGGAGTCCCTATTGCGTTACATAATGTCGCCGGACCGGTGGGCCACGCGGCTTGTATGCACTTGGGGGTACATATTTCTAATTTGTTTATGGTGGAGTCGGTGCGCGCGTTTTCCAAGACCTACTTTCCCTTGTTGAGCAATCTGGAACCGCAAGTTGTGGACGGAACCCTTGAGGTCCCCAAGGGCGCGGGGCTAGGCGTTGAATTATCCCCAGAGGCATTGGAACGCGACGACTTACTGTGTACGATCTCAGATATAGATAGTTTTCGCGCGGCTGCGGAAGAATGGGTTTACGTGATGGGAGTGAAGCATACACCTGTGCGTAAAGGATTGGAGACCCAGCGCGGGATTAAATTATGAATTGGATTTTGTGGGATGTAAGTTGATGATTGTAGGATATCTATAACTTTCAATAATGCCCACAGGAGAAGATAATAAAAGGATGAAAGTACAAAACTTGGATAAGAAAACACGTTTAATGAGAACTTTTCAATTGGAAACCCCTGATCGCCCGCCGATTTTGGGCGGTTGGTTAGCCGCGCCGGAATATATCCAGGCATTGACCGGTTGTTCAGAGGATGACTATTGGACAGATCCATTCCGTTGGGGTATAGAGGCCGAGCATATACTCGGGTCAGATGGCGTTATCGGTATCTTCACTCCCATTCATCGTGGTGAGTTTCGCTGTGTGGATGGACAAGTTATAGAACGGCGCGCGGCTTATACAATAGACGCGGTGCTGGACGAAATTGCATCGTATCCCGAACCGGAGGACGAGGAATCCGCCTTTGACGAGGAAGCAGCCTATACTGCGTATGCAACAGAATTAAGGCAGCGGCAGGTGCAGTGCGGTGATATACTCTGGTGTCCGGCGGACTGGAGCGTGATTCCCAAGGCTCTATGGTATCACGAGTTTGGTCATGAGGCGGCACTCTCCACACTGGCATTGTATCCAGATCGTTATCGCAAGCTCATCCGCCTGGCCGCGGTGCGGGGACGGCAACGGGCAACGCTTATTGCTCGTGCCGCGCAGGAAGGACTGCATCCTGGCGTTTTTCTCACGGGTGAAGACATCTGTTCTCAGCAAGGCCCGATGGTGTCACCCAAATTCCTGCGGCGCGAGTATTTTCCATGGTTGGCGTATACATTTGAACCCCTGCTGGCGGCCGGTGTGAAGATTATCTGGCATTGCGATGGCGACTACCGCGTGCTATTGGATGACATATTGGCGTGTGGAGTGGCAGGATTGCAGGGTTTTCAGCGCGAGTGTGGAATGGAATTAGAGTGGATCGTGAAGCGACGCGCGCGCAATGGCGATCCCTTAATTATCTTTGGTCCAATGTCGGTCACGGAGACATTGCCCTTTGGCTCTCCGGCAGACGTGCGCGCCGAGGTCCAGCGGGCGATGTCCTTATGCCGTGATAAAGCGGGACAATTGGAAGCTGCGTTGGTTTTCTTTACCAGCAATACGATCACTCCTGACATTCCCTTGGAGAATGTGCGTGTTTATTGGCAGACTGTGCTAGATAGTGCGTGGTGAATCATATAAGTTGTTACCTGAAGACTTGATAGGTCTCGGGATTAGGATAATTGAGGTGTTCGACCTGTGTGAGCAGACCTGGACAATCAGCAGGAGTTAATCCGATGAAGCGAATTCTAAAGTATTGCTTAATGGCGAGGAAATATCTTCTCGCACCGGTCTTTGAAAATGACGAGGAGAAGACACGGGCGGCTGCGGTCCTCAATGCACTACAACTGGCGTTAATTACGGTGGTCGTGCTGGCATTTTTTGCTTCGTTGTTGATATTTGCAGAGAAACTGGGTAGTTTGGCGGTTGTACTGGCATTGGGCATTGTGTTGGGAATCGCGCGGACCCTGATGTATAAGGGGAACCTACATTCTGCCAGTATTTTAGTCTTAGCCGGAGTCTGGGTGATGGTGACGACTATAGTGGCTCTTGCCGGGGGGATGAATAGTATTGATGCGGTGTATTATCTTTCCCTCACCGTAATCGGGGGATTGTTGTTAGGGGCTGGGGCTACGACTGTCATAGCAACCGTCAGTATACTGGCCGGTTTGGCGATGTTATTGAGTGAAGTTTGGGGATATCCTTTGCCCCAGCTTTTTCCTGTGCCGGCAATTGCCGGTTGGATTAACCTGACCCTCAGTCTTTTTCTTGTTACGATCACTTTGAATATTGCGTTGCGTAGTTTGCGTGAAGCGTTGGCGTTATCGCGACAGCGTTTACAAGATCGGGAGGCCGCCGAAGCTGCATTGCGGGAAAGTGAAGGCAAATACCGTCATTTGTTCGAAATGGAGTCGGATGCGATCTTCTTAATTGATAATGAACACGGGCAAATCCTCGAAGTTAATGCGGCGGCCTCAGTGTTATATGGTTATAGACGTGAAGAATTACTTGCGATGTGCAATATTGACCTTTCCGTCGAACCCGATCAGACGCGCAAGGCGACGGCCTTAGAACATCCTTCTCTCATTCCTATTCGTTACCATCGTAAGAAAGATGGAACTGTGTTTCCCGTGGAAATCACAGGATCATTTTTTACGTGGCATGGGCGGGAAGTACACATTGCCGCGATTCGTGATATCACTGAGCGGCAGCGAGCTGCAAGGGAGTTAGAGGAAGCTAATGTTATATTGGAGGCAGCGTTTGATCAAATACCCGTTCCCATTACCTTAACAAGCGCGCCCGATAGGATGATACGTATTGTGAATCCTGCGTGCCGGGAATTCTTGGGAATTGAGGATGAGCCAGATTATGTGGGGCGATACCTCTCTGATCTTCAGCGGACGTGGCAAGATCTTGATTCTGATGGAAATCCTGTGCCTGTAGGAGAACTTCCCTTGGTATTAGCATTACGGGGGATAACGACGCACAATAAAGAATACGCTGTGCGCACAAAAAATGATGATGTACGTTGGGAATTGGTCAGTGGTGCGCCGATTTACAACAAGGCGGGCGAAATCATCGCGGCCCTGGTAACTTTCCCGGATATTACCGAGCGCAAATTGGCAGAACAGGAGCGCGAGCGACTGTTGTTACGGATCCGGGAGCAGGCGCGGCAAGTGCGGCAAATCATTGATACGGTCCCGGAAGGGATTGTACTCCTTGATGCTCATCAGCATGTGATATTGGCAAATCCTCTTGGTGAAAGTTTGTTAGCTTTGTTGTCGGGTGTGAAGATAGGAGAAACCCTGACACATCTGGGCGATCTTTCTTTGCCCTCTTTGTTTCTTCTTTCTGCGGATGCGGCATGGCAGGAATTGACGGTTAATGATGATTTTGGGCATCCACGTCATTTTCACGTATTGGTGTGTTCGATGGATGTTGGAACGGTAGAATCACTAGAGCGCGCCGGCCCGGGGTGGTTACTGGTGCTCCGCGATGTAACTCAACAGCGCGAGATTGAATATCGCGTTCAGCAGCAGGAGCGATTGGCCGCCATTGGCCAACTGGCCGCGGGTATTGCTCACGATTTCAACAACATTATGGCGACTATCGTGCTGTATGCCCAAATGTCGGTGCGTTCAGATGGCGTTCCGGCGCGCGTTCAGGAACGTTTGATGATCATTCACCAACAGGCTATACATGCTACCCATCTGATCCAACAGATTTTGGATTTTAGCCGGCGTGCCATTCTCGAACGGGAACCGGTGGACATATTACCTCTTTTATCCGAGCAAGTGACCATTTTACAGCGGACGTTGCCGGAAAATATCGAGATTGTATTAAGTTATGAACCCAATGATTATATTATTCAGGGTTCGCTCACGTATATCCAGCAGGTGTTGATGAATCTCGCTTTTAATGCGCGGGACGCGATGCCGGAAGGGGGAGAATTACGTTTTGAGTTGGATCGTATCTATGTTGCCGGACCGGAGCAATCCCCGTTGCCTGAAATGGGAAGGGGGGATTGGATAAAAATTACAGTGTCTGATACAGGAATTGGGATTGAACCTGGAGTGTTGCCCCATATTTTTGAGCCGTTCTTCACGACAAAAGAACCCGGCAGAGGGACGGGGCTTGGATTGGCGCAAGTCCACGGCATCGTCGGTATGCACGATGGGCAAATTGATGTGAAGACTAAGGTGGGGCACGGAACAACATTTATTTTGTATTTCCCGGCTTTGTCGCCGGTTGCCTTTGAGGAAAATCCAGAGGATGATAATACGGATCTGTATGTTGGGGATGGGCAGGTTATCTTAGTGGTGGAGGATAATGCCGCAATACGATTGGCGTTGGTAGCCAGTCTTGAAGCGCTTAATTACCAGGTACGAGTGGCAGAAAATGGACAACAGGCCGTGGCGATTTTGGAACGCTACGCTCATGAGATAACACTGGTTCTTAGTGATGTCGTGATGCCCGAAATGGGAGGATTGGATTTATTGAATTTAATGACAAAGCGGAATTACAAGGTGCCCGTCGTGTTGTTAACCGGACATCCGCTTACGGTGGAATTAGAACAGATGCGGGCAGAGGGAATAGCTTCTTTGTTGGTAGATTGGGTGCTTAAACCCCTGGATTTAGAGACCTTATCTGCCGTAATTGCCCGCGCAATAAAATCGACAGATAATACAGGTAGAAAATAGAAATCTTGTACAAAGCCGCAAAGATTTTCCACTTTTAAACGAAATTCTAATGTTGAGGTTTTATTCTAATTTCTAATCTCTACTTTCTAATTTTTGCAGGAATTACCCATTAATGCGGTGCGTTCACCAGCGGTTAGATGAAAATTTAATACAAAACTAAGTTTTCAAGGGTTTTTAAAATTTGCAATTTGCAATTTGCCAGTTTGCGATTTATCAATTTACGATTCTCAAGGGAGGTAAATTTTGAAGACACAGAATTACATTGAATTGGAGACAAACTATGGGGCTAAGAATTATAAACCCCTTGACGTAGTGTTAACTCGTGGGCAAGGTATCTGGGTCTGGGATGTGGAAGGCAATAAATATCTGGATTTCTTGGCCTCTTATTCCGCTGTGAATCAGGGACATTGCCATCCCAAGATTGCCGAAGTGATGAAAACGCAACTAGATCGCCTCACGCTTACCTCGCGCGCTTTCCGCAACGATCAGTTGGGTTTGTTCTATAAGGAACTCTGCGAGTTGACCCATTCCCACGTAGCCCTGCCGATGAACAGCGGCGCTGAGGCGGTGGAATCGTGCATCAAAGCGGTGCGCAAATGGGGTTACAAAGTTAAAGGTATTCCCGAGGGTCAGGCTGAAATCATTGTCTGTGCTAACAACTTCCACGGGCGCACGATCACCATCGTCGGTTTCAGTACTGAAGAACAGTACCGCGATGGCTACGCGCCTTTCACACCCGGTTTCAAAATCATTCCATTTGGCGACGCGGCTGCGCTGGAAGCAGCGATTACGTCTAACACCGTTGCCTTTTTGCTCGAACCCATCCAGGGTGAAGCGGGTATTATTGTACCGCCGGAGGGCTACCTGCGCGAGGTGCGACGTATCTGTACCGAGTACGATATTGCGATGATCACGGATGAAATTCAGACGGGTTTGGGGCGCACCGGCAAATTGCTCGCTGAGGAACACGAGGGTGTTGAAGCAGATATTACCCTCATCGGTAAAGCGCTTTCCGGCGGTTTTTACCCCGTTTCAGCGGTGCTTTCTAACAAGGAAGTCCTCGGCATTTTCCAACCGGGCGATCACGGTAGTACTTTCGGGGGTAATCCCTTAGCCTGTGCCGTCGCGCGGATAGCACTCAAGGTTTTGGTGGAAGAGGGCATGATCGAGAATTCGGCCAAAATGGGTGACTACCTGATGGAGAAACTTCGTGGGATTCGGAGCCAACACATTAAAGAAGTGCGTGGCAGGGGATTATTCATCGGTGTGGAACTTTATCCTGAGGCTGGAGGTGCGCGTCGTTTCTGCGAGGCTATGATGGCTCGTGGGTTGCTTTGCAAAGAAACGCACAAACACGTCATCCGCTTCGCGCCCCCGCTCATTATTCAAAAAGATGATATTGATTGGGCATTTGAGCGTATTGAAGAGGTGTTGACTACGCTATAACCGGAGCTAAGACTACAACGGATGTAATAATATGAACTATACTTTTTTACCAATGACACACGAATATGCAACGACGATGGTGGAAACCTGGAAATATGAAGGTGAGTACGCGATTTATGACTACGCCCACGAAGCCGAGCATTTATTGGATGCCGAGGGCTGGGGTGCGGGCATTTTTGCGGTTTTGAATGATGAGGAAGAACTGATTGCAGAACTGTCTATCGAGTTTTTCGATGTGGGGGGAAACTATGTCGAGTACGGCGATTACGGGAACGAAACCCTTATCAATCAGTACGAATTATGGATTGGGTTTGGGCTGCGCCCGGACCTGGTAGGGCGTGGATTGGGCGCGGACTTTGTTTCGGCATGCGTGGATTACGCCGTTCAACGCTATCATTACCGGGGGGACTATGCCCGGTTGGGCGTGGCGAAATTTAATCAGCGGGCTATCAAGGCATACCAAAAAGCCGGTTTCCAGGTCTATGACCACACGATTGGTGACATTAGCGGCCAATCATTTGAATGTGTCTACATGCGCAAGAGCCTGCCGAAGTTGTGGGGCAGGCTCCTCCCTTTGCCAATCGCTATCTGCTTCGACTGCGGGGATACCCTGGCGGACGAAGCCACCGAAATTAAGGACGAAACAGGGACGACGCTGCACGCCGATCTTATCCCCGGTGCGGCTGAATTATTAGAGGAACTAAAACGCCGTGGCTATAAGCTCGCACTGGTTGCGGATAGCCCGGCGGGCACATTTCATAATATCCTCACCCAGCACGGCCTGATGGACTATTTCGATGCGTTTGCGATCTCGGAACAGGTGGGGGTGGATAAACCCGACGCGCGGATGTTCATTCACGCGCTGGATCAATTGGGTATCCGCCGTGAGGATTACGGGCGTGTGATGATGGTGGGCAACAATTTGGCGCGTGACATCAAGGGGGCGAACGATTTGGGTTTGATCAGCGTGTGGCTGAGCTGGTCCCCACGCCGTTCAAAAGTGCCTGTTGATGCTTCAGAAGTTCCCCAATACACTATCGCCACCCCCCTTGACTTGCTTGCTGTGCTTGAGAAGTTAGCACCTACATACTAATTTTGTAACCGTTTAGTTTTGTGAGCGATTACCGTTTTCTGTCACCTGCTCTAGACAGAAACGAGGGTTTGAGGGTGTTTTTTCGTT
>JAFGFI010000368.1 GCA_016931185.1 Anaerolineae bacterium | reverse complement strand
ATTAACGCGGTGCGTTCACCAGCAGTAGGATGAAAATTGAATCCGCAATTCGTTATTCGTAATTCGCTATTCGCTATTTTCAGAGGAGGGATTATGTCCATAGATTGGTACAAGGATGCTGTGTTTTTTGAAGTATTCGTCCGCGCGTTCGCGGATAGCAATAAGGATGGCAAGGGCGATCTTGCAGGCCTAACGTCTAAACTGGATTACTTGCAAGACTTAGGAATTGATGCAATCTGGATGTTGCCAATTTCGCCCTCGCCGCTGCGTGATGATGGCTACGACGTCAGTAATTACGTTGACATTCACCCGGATTACGGCACACTGGACGACTTCCGCCGCTTGGTGACAGAAGCTCACAAGCGAGGATTGCGCGTCGTCGTGGAGTTAATCCCCAACCATTCGTCGGATCAACATCCCTGGTTCCAGGCTTCTCGTGACCCTGGCCATCCCAACCATGCCAAGTATCGCGATTGGTATGTGTGGAGTGACACCGACAAGGATTATGCAGATACTCGCATTATCTTTTTGGACTATGAGCCTTCTAACTGGACGTATGACGAGGTGCGCGGCCAATATTATTGGCATCGCTTTTTCCATCACCAACCCGATTTAAACTACGATAATCCCGAAGTACAGCGAGCTATGATGCGCGTATTACAATTCTGGATTGATGAGGGAGTGGACGGTATCCGCATTGATGCTCCCCCCTATCTTTATGAGCGCGAGGACACAAACTGTGAAAATCTGCCGGAAACCCACGCATATCTCAAGCGGCTGCGCGCGTTGGTGGACGCCTATGCGCCAGGCACGATGTTGCTCTCTGAGGCCAACCAATGGCCGGAGGAAGTACGAGATTACTTCGGCGATGGAGATGAGATGCACATGAACTTCCACTTTCCCTTGATGCCCCGCATTTTTATGGCATTAGCAAAGGCTGACCGTACCCCCATTGAAACCATTATGGCACGTACGCCGGACTTACCGGAGGCTTGCCAGTGGGGAACGTTCCTGCGCTGCCACGATGAGTTGACGCTGGAGATGGTCACACCAGAGGAACGCACTTTTATGTGGGACTTTTACGCGCCGGACCCCCGAATGCGCCTCAATCTAGGCATCCGCCGTCGTCTCGCGCCGCTGCTGGACAACGATCTCCAACGCATCAAACTGGTGCACTCCATCTTACTCACTTTCATCGGCTCCCCCGTCCTCTACTACGGAGATGAGATCGGGATGGGCGACAACATCTGGCTGGATGACCGCGACGGGGTGCGCACGCCGATGCAATGGGATGATGGGAGCAATGCCGGATTTACAGGGAGGGACGTGCAAACGGAGCAACTTTACACGCCCCTAATTGATGATGCAGTCTACGGCTACCAGCACGTTAACGTAAAAGCACAGCGAGCCGACCCAAATTCGTTGTTCAATTGGCTCAAATCGGTACTGCGTGTAAGACACATATATCCGGTCTTTGGCCGGGGAGCGCTAAAACTGCTCGCGCCCGATAACAAGACTATTCTGGCCTATCTAAGATATGATGCGGAAACTGTGATGCTGGTAGTGAATAATCTATCCGCAGCCCCTCAAACGGTTGTTTTGGATTTAAGTGATTATGCCGGACGCCAAGTTATAGATAATCTAACAGAAGAGATTGGAGATGCAGTTGCCTCAACGTCATATCAGATTAAACTAAAGGGATATGGATTCCGGTGGTTGAAGTTAGATTAATAAATTTACGGTCTACTGTCTGCCGTCTACTATAGGAGACACGCGTGTTTGATGAATTTCTTTTTCTGGGCGGGGCGGTGCTTTTCTTCCTGGCGGTGATTGTCTTTTGGGCTGGATGGGCAGCCAAGGAGAAAGCAACTAAACAGCAAGATGTGCTTAACCGTTGGGAAGCAGACCTGACGGAATGGGCCACTGCGCAACATGAGAATATCGCCGCTATGCAACAGCAGGCGGCACTGTTGCAACAAGAATTAGAAACTACGCAGCAAGAAGCAGAATCCCACGCCCTGGCAATGCGCGCGAACGATGAAGAAATCGCCCGGATGGTCACGGAGTTAAAACGAGTTACAGCAGAACGGGATAAGGTTAGGGCCGATTTTGAGAAGTTTGTAGACTTCCTGGTAGACGCGGGGGTGATACAAAAAAGCGATGACGCCCTCCCTACTTACTCTGAAAAACTTGAGGAATTTTACCTGGAAGCAACGACAGGCTCACTGTTACCCCCAAATGTCCATTTTCCCAAAGTGTACGGCTTCACAAAAAAACAACTGCACGCCGCCTTGTTGCATGCTGCCGAGCGGGCTTTTTCTTCGCACGCCTATGCCAGCCGGCCCTTCACCAAAAGCTATATGGTGGCGGAAGGGCCACTTAGCCGCGAGCAATTTGACCGCTTACACGAAGCCCTGGTTGATCAAGGATATTTGGAGGCTGCTTCCGAACGCAGCTCCGTTTTTAAATTAACCGAGGCCGGCTGGAATTTGCTCCAGGCCATCAAAGAAGGTCGCCTAGTAGGGTAGATTGTAGCCGCGCTTTCCATAGCGTGTCATAATCGTCCTCTCCATACGCGCGGCCTGTACCCGATCTTCAAGCCGAGGTATAAAAACCTCGGTCACCACGTATTACTCATTTCCTCGCACAACTACAGGTATATACACCTGCCACCATGTCCCCAATTGCATCCGCGCGGTGTTGTTAGTGTACACACTCTCTTGGTCCTCCGTGCTAATCTGCGCCGACAGCGCCAGTGCCACACCTGTCTGCAGCACATGAGTATAGGTTCCGGTAATAGTCAGGATACCCGTCATCGCAGGTGCGAGGTCCGGCAATAACCAACTGTAACGCGAGCCGGCATAGTGTTGTATGCCGGCGAGTCCAGGGGTTACACTCCAGGCAGTATCTGCAATCAATGACGGTATGGCATGGGTAAGTACAACACCTGTTGCCGAGTAGATGCCCTGATTGGCTACAGTAAGGGTATAGGTCAGCGGGGCACCAGGAGCCATCTCCGGCGTGGTCAGCAATGCCATTTCAAGGCTCAAATCTGGCAAATCTCCTGAACTAACGAGTATTTGGGACGAAAAAGGAGGTAACGTGATTTTTCTTATCACATCATGTTGATCCAGATCAAAGTAGTGCGGCTGCGGAAGCTCAACAGTTACCGTCTCCGTTGAATCATTGTAGAAAATACGCGAGCGTGGAGTATTCTCCGGCGCCAGCGCAAACCACACTTCGATTGAATTAGCATCCAAACCACTGTAGGTTTGCCATTCTGTTAATGTCTTTGTACCCTCCGCCGCGATGTGGGCAGTTACGTATGGGTTAAAGAAATAGTTATGGTCAGAGATGTCTAAGGTGTACTTATTCTGCACAGAAAGCGTGCGCGCATTGGGCTTGAGCGCGTAAAGCACATTGTTATTGTGGGCCGTAATGTGGGTTACATCGCCACTCAACACCACTTGTGCGGAATACATGGTGCCCGCACTATTGTTATAGAGCGTGTTACTTGTAATGCTGCCGGTGGAACGCTGATACAGAATCCCCGCCGCAGTAGAACTAATGATGGTATTACCGTCCACTACCACATCGCGGGAATAGTTATCAATGTACAGCCCGAAGCCAAAAAGGGACTTGTACGTCTCAATACAGCCATCTGTATTGCCGGATGTATCCACAATGAGGTTCTGATGGAACGTAAGCTCGTAGACGGGTGTTGCCGACAGGCTGTCGCGACCAAAAGTGCGGATACCGCCACAATCGCCCTTAGCATAGCACGCTGCATAGATGACGTTTTGCTCAAATATATTGGCATATCCAAAAACGTCCATGCCGTTGTAGGCAACGCGTTCAAGACGGTTACGTGCTACCAAGTTGTGATTACCTGAATCCGCGGGTTCATCCACTTTGATGCGAATACCGTCTCCATCCTCAGTGCAAGCCCCGCCACTGGCATCAAGATCACAGCCCATTCCTGATTTTCCTAGATTCTCGATCAGGCCAATGTTGCGCACTATGTTGCCCGTGAACTCAGACTGTTTGGTATAAGTATCAATTCCCCTGTGATTTGCACCATCAATCACATTATCACTGACAGTGATATGATTGCCACCCCGCCAACCATCCTCGCCGTCATTGGCACTATAAACCCAAGTCGCCAGGTTAATGCCCACTCCATCCACATTACTAATCATATTATTCTGGATTGTAAGATACTGGTTTTCATAACCCCGCAGGTTGGTAGGCGTCGTTATCCCATGCAAGTACCAGTTACGGATATCAAGGTTTTCAAGTGTTATATAGGCAATGGGAGCGCCATAATCTATCCCTAATACCACGCCCCCCCAAGCCCAGTCGTCATCGCGCAGAATGACGGCGCCTTCAAGCTGTCCATCCGCTGGCACACCTGCCGTAGTATACACATACACCCGGTGCGTTGTGGCGTCGTAATACCACTCGCCTTCCTGATCCAATGTACTGAGGTGATTATTCAAAAAATACCCCCAGCCTGCGCAACTCTCTCCCCAGCAACCGGCTTCCGCCCCCAATGTCAACGTCGATCCAGACACCCCGGTTACCTCGCGGTTAAGAATATACCAGCGCATCCCACGGATATGCGCTACTGCGCCGGTCCAGTCCACGGCAGGCAACCCAGCATCCGCAATCTCATCCGCCGCTGGTTGTGCATCAATTGTCGCATATCCCCCATCGCCCGCATCCAGATTGGGCCAACGCCCCAAGGGCAAGCGAACACCTGCCTGAAAAAGCTGGTTAAGACCCAATGCACATTTCCCAGCATTATCCCCTGACGTGAGATCGGCAACGTAGATATGTGCAGTATGTTCTATCCATCCGGAGATGGGCTGGGCGCCGGAAAGCACAGGACGATTCTCACACGCGGATGGATAAGCGGCAAATATAATTCCATCCTCCGCGTCGCCGGATGTAGTAATGATCAGCGGATCTGCACGCCATACGTCACCACACTTAAATAAAACCCGGTCGCCGGGTTGAAGGGCAAGTGTATTTACTTTACTGACCGTGGAAAAAGGGGTTTCCTCGGAAAGTCCATCGTTACCGTCGTTACCTTCGGAGCTAGAAACATAATAGGTCAGCCCGGCTTGGATTGTTGCCCACGGCACAGCTTCAACCGGAGAGGCACACACAGCCACTATCATCCCCACCAACAACCACCGTACACTTAATTTAAATGCCATTTTTGCCGATCACTCCTGTTCAATTTCTTGCTTTTCCAACGCCGCAAAATGCTCGCGTATTTGTTGCGCCAACACCCTGGAGATGCCGGGAACCTGGAACAGCTCTTCTTCACTGGCTTTGCGTATGCCATCCAATGATTTGAAGTGACTGAGCAGAGCTTTGCGTTTCATAGGTCCAATGCCGGGGATTTCGTCAATTTGTGAAGCCAGTCCGCGTTTGGTACGTCGCTGCCGGTGATAGGTGATAGCAAAACGGTGCGCCTCATCACGGATACGACGCAACAGCAAGATCGCCGGATCTGTTTGATCAAAGCGGATGGAGAGTTTGCGCCCTGGCTTAAAAATCTCCTCGTGTTGTTTCGCCAGTCCAACCACGGGCACCGTGTCCTGCAAATCGAAGGTTTTGAGTACATCCACCGCCATCCCCAGTTGTCCCTTGCCGCCATCCACAATCAGCAGATCAGGAAGTTTAGCCCACGCTTGACTGCCGCGCGTACCCTTTAACTCGCCATTGGAGACACGTCGCCAGCGGTCAAAACGACGCATAAGTACCTCGCGCATACTGGCAAAATCATCCTGGCCCTCCACCGTCTTGATCTTAAAGCGACGATAATCGCTTTTCTTGGCGACTCCATGCTCAAAGACCACCATGCTGCCCACCACTTCAATCCCCTGAGTGGTGGAGATATCATAACACTCCATCCGCACCGGGGAATGGGGTAGCTCCAACGCCTCTTGCAATTCGGTCAGCGCCATCTCGCTACGATGCTTGTCCATTGCCCACTGCGCTTTGAGCATTCGCAGGGTCTCAGCGGCGTTTGTCGCTGCCAGATCCAACAGGTCACGACCAGGGCCTTCGTGTGGTACTTTAAGATAGACCACATCACCACGCTTGTTACGCAACCACGCCTCCAATACTGCCGCCTCGGCAACCTGGGCCGGAAGCAAAATCTCAGGAGGAATGCTGGCGGCATTGGCGTAGAATTGCTGCAAAAAGGCGGCGACAATCTCGGCTTCTTCCTGTTCCGCGCCTCCTTCCATCACAAAGAACTCGCGGCCCAACAATTTCCCATTACGGACAAAAAATACTTCCACGCAGGCATTGCCGTTATCAGAAGCCAAGGCAATTACATCTTGGTTGGTCGCTGCAGTAGTGATAATGCGCTGGCGTTCCATAACTTGTTGGAGCGCAACAAACCGATCACGGAGTTGCGCGGCGCGCTCAAATCGTAGATTGGTCGCGGCTTCCTGGACTTGTTGTTTAAGCTCCTCCATCACTTGTTCTGTTTCCCCGGCCATAAACTGGTGTAACTGTGTGAGCATCGCGTTATACTCCACCTGGTTAACCGCACCAACACACGGTCCAAGGCACAGTCTGAGATCAAAATAGAGACAGGCACGCGTGTCTTTACCGGTGATGTCGCGATCACACGTGCGGTAGGGGAAAAGCCGGCGCAGCAATCCCAACGTCTCGCGCAAAGCGTGGGTAGAAGTGTAAGGGCCGAAATACTGCGCGCCATCCTGTTCCATACGCCGGGTGATGTATACTTTGGGAAAATCTTCGTTTGTAACTTTCAGATAGGGATACCGTTTATCATCTTTAAGCCGTACATTAAAGCGCGGGCGATACTTTTTGATGAGGTTGGCCTCTAAGATCAGGGCCTCTACTTCCGATTCGGTGATAATCCACTCGATGTCGGCAATTTCGGCCACTAAACGTCGCGTTTTGGCATGTTCTTGAGCCGAAGCGTGAAAATAGGAACGCACCCGGTTGGCAAGGTTAATGGCCTTGCCAACATAGATAATCCGATCCTTTGCGTTGTGCATCAAATACACGCCGGGCTGAGCGGGCAAAGTTTCTAGTTTCTGCTGGAGTTTTTCCGACAGTGTCTTTTTCACACCTATATTATACAACAAAGCTCCCCGGAGCGACAAAATCCGGGGAGGCAAAACGAATATACTTATCTCACTTGCCGTTTTACGGCAACAACGTCAGCAAATTCATCCCCATTTCATACATAATTTCTTCGCTGAACATTGCAAACACCGCCAACATACCACAGCAACAACAGAGTATGAGTACGGCCAATACCACCAAAACTACAATCAAGATCGTCTTTGTATTATCCTTACTTGATGCAGCCCCTGGGGATGGCACGTAATTCACAGGTGGGGGGGATTGCGGTTCCGCTTCCGAAAATGTAGGTTCTTCATGAGTATCCTCAAAGGGATCAGGGATAGCCGGTTCTGGCTCCACAGGTTCAAGCTCAACCGGTTCTGGATAAATAGCGTCTTCAGTCATCGTCTTCCTCCTTAAAATTTATAAATCACATATATGCTAAAGCTGCAAATTTCTTATCTACATGATTAACAATAAACTAACGCGAGTTGCTACCTTGGGGTAGCAGAAGGGAAATTCACGTGATAGGTAGCAACTTAGGTTAAACTACTCAAGCCTGACGGGGAGCATATAACCCTTCAGTCATCAGTACTTACGGATATATTGTCGTTCGCGGCGCTGGCGACGGTGGCGGACCATGAGTACGATAAGAACAATAAGCAGAATCAACCAGACAATAATGAGATAAGGGAAGATAACGGCTATAAATGAGGTGATGGCCGAAACAATATCCTCAACGGTACTGACCACCGGGTTTGCCACCCCACCTGTGGTGGCCGTCAATACGGGGCGTGCCCCGGCCTTCACGGCGTGAACACCACCCGCCAGAATAACTCCACACGCCATTCCCAATACTGGATGCAAGTTCAGGTGAGTTTGGGTCTGCGCCGCGAAGAGAATCGCGCCGGCCGTAGGGCGAATAAACGTCTGGATCACATCATTCATCGTGTCCACGGCGGGAACTTTATCGGCCACAATCTCAATGACCAACAGAATAGTCAATAAACCGATAATCCACCAACTGGTGAGCGTGGCCCACGCTCCCTCAAGCTCAACCAGATTGGTCAACCGTCCCAACACTGCCACCGTCAACAAAGGAATATAAGCGTTAAGCCCTGCCGATGTAGATAACCCAAAGGCCGAAGCCAGATCTAATAATCCTTCAATCATCACTATTACCTCTTTCCCACTCATTATAGGGAGTACCTATAAATACGCAACTAAGGATATACAAGTTGCGCGTTCCATCTCGCCGCCCTACTTTTTCACCTGAAGTGGATTACCTAATTCACGTTAGGACTATCACACTTGACTTGAGCACAAGCCAGACCATAAAAATCTCATGAGGTATCTGGTTCACTAAGCAACTACGTTGGATAAAAAGCGTGCAAAATGCTGGCGTCTGCTGAGACTTTTGTAATCTTTGATTTCAAATGCGATAGCCTCATTGACAAAATACCGGTATCTGGTACAATCTACCTGCTTGGAAGAAATGGCCCCATCATCTAGAGGCCTAGGATGCCGGCCTCTCAAGCCGGAAACGGGGATTCGAATTCCCCTGGGGCCACCATAACACGGTCTTCTGAAACAGAAGACCGTGTTTTTTTGGGGGAGAGGGAAAAACTTCCAGTTGTAATTTTGGCATAGTTCGAGTTAGATTGACACTTTTTCCATCTTTAGCCTAGAAGCGTCAATCTCGCGCTCTTAATCTGGTTCCCTAGCCCAACCGGGCACTTTATTATATAACCTCGACCCCTCCCATCCAAGTACGCAGTACCTCAGGCACGATGATCGAACCGTCCGGTTGTTGATAATTCTCCATAATGGCAATCATCACGCGCGGCAGAGCCAGACCTGAGCCGTTGAGTGTGTGGACGTAACGTGGTTTTGCGCCGGGTTCGGGACGATAGCGGACATTGGCGCGGCGTGCCTGGAAATCCGTCACATTGCTGCACGAACTGACCTCCAACCACTCGTTCTGACCAGAGGCCCATACCTCTAAGTCATAGCCTTTAGCCGCTCCAAAGCTAAGGTCGCCGGTACATAACTCCAAACGTCGATAGGGCAGCTTCAAAGCCTGTAAAAGCCCCTCTGCATTGGCCGTCATAGTTTCCAGTTCATTATAGCTGGCCTCTGGCGTCACAAACTTATACAGCTCGACTTTGTCAAACTGATGTCCCCGTTTGATACCGCGCACGTCACGGCCCGCACTCATTTTTTCACGCCGGAAACAGGCTGTATAGGCCACGTAATACAAGGGTAGTTGGTCAGCATCCAGAATCTCATCACGGTGCAAGTTGGTCAGTGCAACCTCTGCGGTAGGGACCATCCAGAAATCGTCCTCCACATCGTGATAGAGGTTATCCTCAAATTTGGGCAGTTGGCCGGCACCCAGCAGGATCTCACGCTTAACCACAAAAGGTAGATAAAATTCTGTATATCCATTTTGGCGGGTGTGAACATCAAGCATCCAGAAGATTAAGGCCCGTTGTAACCTTGCCCCCATCCCCTTAAGAACATAAAATCGGCTGCCCGCGAGTTTCACACCACGTTCAAAATCTAAAATATCAAGCGCAGGACCTAAATCCCAATGGGGAAGCGGCACAAATCCTTCCGCCACAAAATCACGGGGGTCGCCACGCCTGTACACTTCTTGATTACCACTTTCATCCGGGCCAACCGGCACGCTGGTGTGAGGAATATTAGGAATCCAAAGTAACTTCACCTGGAAAGCTGGCTCTACCTCACGCAACGCCTGTTCTAACTCCGAGAGGCGGTCACCCACCTGACGCATCTCAGCGATGCGCACCTGTCGCTCCTCCGGGTTCTTCATCCGCCCGATCTCTTTGGAAACACGGTTACGTTCCGCGCGCAATTCTTCAACTTCATGCAGCAAATCCCGCCATTTTGCATCCAGGGCCAGTACCTCATCCACAATGCCCGGATCATCATTCCGCTTGCGCAGTCCAGCACGTATCAGTTCAGGGTCATCACGTATCAACTCAATATCAAGCATTTTCCCCTCCGAGGCATTAAAACTTTTTAATTATTATGCCATCAAGCCCCACTTTGTCCAGCATATATAAAACATAAAACGTGATGCGTGATGTACAAAATGTATTACACAATATGCGATTGCAGCACTTCTTCCAACGTAGGCCGCCCGATCACTTGCAATTCATAACGCACCCGTTCCATCGGATGCTTCACCTTCAAAATCCGGGTTAGATCAATCGGCGTGCCGACCACCACCAAATCACAAGGAGTATTATTGATAGTAACTTCAAGATCGCGCATCTGCTCATGTCCATATCCCATTGCCGGCAACACACAGCCCGTCGTCGGGTATTTTTTGTAAGTCTCAATGATAGAAGCCACTGCATAAGGCCGGGGGTCAATGATCTCTGCCGCGCCGAAACGTTGTGCTGCAACATAGCCCGCCCCATACGCCATTTCACCGTGTGTCAGCGTGGGGCCATCCTCAACAACCAGAACACGCTTACCACGAATCTGTTCTGGATGATCAACAAAGAGAGGTGAAGCCGCCTCCACAATTATCGCGTTTACATTCATACTGTTAATGCTCTGGTAAATACTGCGAATTGCTGTGTAATCGGCCGTATCCATCTTGTTGATGACAATCACTTCAGCACCACGCAGGTTAGTCTCACCGGGATAATAAGTAATCTCATGACCAGGACGATGAGGATCTACGACTGTGATCCACAGGTCGGGCTTAAAGAAAGGAATATCGTTATTGCCACCATCCCACACCACAACATCCGCTTCTTTTTCAGCCTCGTGCAGAATTGCAGCATAGTCCACACCCGCGTAAACAATAACACCACGATCAATATGGGGTTCATACTCCTCACGTTCTTCAATAGTACACTCGTGAAGGTCCAGGTCCTCATAAGTCGCAAAACGTTGTACCGCTTGCTTAACCAGATCACCATAAGGCATAGGATGACGCACAGCAACAACCTTCTTCCCCATTTTTTGTAACACATCACATACATAGCGTGTTGTCTGGGATTTACCGGAGCCCGTGCGGACTGCGCACACGGCAACCACTGGCTTTTTACTCTCCACCATCGTATATTTTCCACCCATCAAACAGAAATCTGCACCCAGCGCATTGACCAATGATGCCTTATGCATCACGTACTCGTGCCTAACATCAGAATACGCAAAAACGACCTGGTCAACATTTTGCTCACGAATGAGTGCCGGTAAGGCTTCTTCAGGGTAAATAGAAATACCCTCAGGGTATAGACTACCGGCCAATGCAGGAGGATATCTGCGCCCGTCAATATGGGGGATTTGAGTTGCCGTAAAGGCCACCACCTCATACCTGGGATTATCCCGAAAATATGTATTGAAATTATGAAAATCACGCCCGGCAGCCCCCATAATAATCACCCGAATCTTCTCCATCAACTGACTCCTTTCAGAAATAAATTAATTCAAGTACTCAAATCGCAAAAAATAGGAAATGAGTGTTTATTTTCGGGCATAGCCCGAAAATAAACACTCATTACTATCACCCAGCCAGCACATTGAACCAGACTGATGTGGCTGGGGTCACAAGGGAAAGGGACATTTTTAGGTTTCGGGCTATGCCCGAAACCTAAAAATACCCTTAAAACTTATTTTGCAACTATAACAAGTGTAATAGAGGTAGAGAATAGGCACAAGTGAAGTTCATAGAAAAAAGCAGTGCGATTCTTCACTGTTAGAATCGCACTGCACTTAATAGATCGATCTAAATCATAAAGACGTAATCAATAACTCAAATACCCCACTCTAATCATATTTTTCTCACTCCCTGGAACGCAAATCTTTCACAATCTCAGCATGCTTAGCAACCAGCGATCCCAACACACCATTCACAAAACGCGGCGCGCTATCTCCGCCAAAACTCTTTGCCAGTTCCACTGCCTCATTGATGGCAACTTTCACCGGTACATCCCCTAAAGTAAACTCATATAAGGCTATACGCAACAAATTACGATCCACTAAAGCAACTTGATCCAGCGGCCAGTCTGGGGCATGCGCCTGAATATGCATATCCAATACATCACGATACTGTATAACGCCCTGTACTAACCGGCTACAATAATTTTTAGCCCGTGCAGAAACAGTTTCATTGTCCATAAAACGATGCTCTAGCACCCAACCGACCGGATGATTCACCAAATCAATCTCATATAGCGCTTGTAATGCCATCTGACGGGCTAAACGACGCTCTCCCTTCATAACATCCCCCAAATTAGGCAGAAGCTGGCGCGGACTCCATCTCAGTCTCGGCGTAGACAACATCCTCAATATGAATATTAACAGCCTCTACCGGCATCCCTATCATCTGCTGGATGGAGCGCGTGACCTCATGCTGTACCTCTCGCCCTAAGCGCAACAGGCTCTGATCAGGACCAGCGATCAAATGCAACTCCACGCTCACGCGCCCCTCGCGCACTTGAACCACGACTGACTTCCCAGTAATCCCTAAGAACCGATCAACATCTTTCTCTGCAACACGAACCACGCCAGGGACATTCACTGCCGTCAAACGGGCAATAGTCTCCAATACCTCTGGTTCAACCGTAACACGCCCCGGAATATCTTTTCGTTCTTCCATTTCTTGCCCCCTACATACTCAAACCGCCATCGACCGGCAGCACACAACCCGTGATATAAGCTGCCTCCTCCGATGCCAAAAATACGACAGCATGTGCGACATCCTTCACCGTTCCAAATCGTGCCAAAGGAATAAACGCGCGCAAACGCGCCCTCAATTCCTCATCAATCGCAGCATTTAAGTCCGTAGGAATAAAACCTGGCGCCACTACATTGGCCGTGATGCCGCGATTGCCTAATTCACGAGCCAGACTCTTCGTAAACCCAATTACGCCGGCCTTAGCCGCGGCATAATTTGTTTGACCTACCTGCCCCATCAGACCTGAAACCGAACTTATATTAATAATCCGCCCACTACGTTGGCGCAACATAAAACGTGTCGCCGCCTTACAAGTATTAAAGGTGCCTTTCAGATCGACACGCAACACCATATCCCAATCGGTCTCAGACATCCTCATCAACAGAGTATCGCGAATAATACCGGCATTATTCACCAAAATATCAAGTTGGCCTAATGTGTCTATAGTCGTATTGACTAAAGTTGTCGCCTGCTCAAAATCTCCCACATCAGCTTGAAATACACCAACTCGCCGGCCCAATGATTCAATCTCACGCGCAACTTCCGCAGCAGGTTCAGCCTCATGGACATAATTTACCATAACATCGGCGCCACACCGGGCTAATTCCACGGCAATCGCACGCCCAATTCCCCTCGAACTGCCGGTAACCAATGCCACCTTACGCGTTAAAGATACCATTAACCATCCACCGCCTCTATACTGACGTGAGATAAGGTGTGTTTGACCAGGCCGGACAACACAGTTCCAGGACCAACTTCCACAAAATGATCCCCTCCCAAAAGTGCAACATTGAGCAGACTTTCACGCCACCGTACCAGGGAAGTTAATTGATCGACCAATGCGGAACGAATCAGATCCAGGTCCTGGGTAGGCCTCGCAGTTGTATTTAAAATCACAGGGATTTTAGGGTTATGAAGGGTTATGCCAGCCAAGATTTGAGCAAATTCGGTTCGTACTTCACGCATGAGCGAACAATGAGCGGCAACACTGACAGGTAAACGTTGCATACGCCGGATTCCATATTCCGGCGCGAGTTGCTGCGCCATCGTCAACGCAGACTCTGTCCCAGAAATAACAACTTGCTTAGGGCTATTATCACTGGCAATCCCCAAAGGTTCTCCCACCCGGCACGCGACATCTTCACACAAGGCCCGTATTGAAGCTAACGGCGTCCCTAACACTGCAACCATCCCCCCAGCTACACATCTCCCTACTTTAGCCATCAATCGCGCACGGTGCATCACCAGATGTAGGCCATCCAAAAAGTCGAATACACCGGCAACAAATAGTGCTGCAAATTCCCCCAAGCTGTGCCCCATAACAAAAGCTGGCGATGGGTATTTGTGTTTAAGCACGGACCACATCGCCAGCGTAACAACGAAGATCGCAGGTTGTGTAAATTCAGTTTTGTTAAGCTGCTCATCCGGACCACCAGAACAGAGCTGTGCTAACGCATACCCCAACTCAAATTCGGCTTGCTGGTAGAGTACGCGGGCCTCCTCAGAGGCCCGGTAATATTTTAATCCCATTCCCACGTACTGCGAGCCTTGTCCTGGAAATAACAAAACTATACTCACTATGGGAATGCTCCTGCTATCCTTACAAAACGTCCTATTCCTCTTTAACCTCCACAACCTGACGGCCCCGATATGAACCGCACTTTGGACAAACATGATAGGGTTGGATCATCTCACCACACTCACATGGAACCAAAGCAGGTAACTTAGGAGCAGGATAACTACTAGCACGGCGACGGTCACGGCGACCACGCGGAGTTCTTCTCTTTGGTACTGCTGGCATTTCTACTTACACTCCCTTTTATCATTTTATTACTTGTGAAAAACAAGACAAAGCCAATTATACAGATAAGGCAACTTATGTCAAACTTAGACTGTTCTAACACTCCAGGAAGCCTGTGATTGATGGTCCGGTAGAAACAGAAAACCGGTATAACTCCCCGAAAGATGTATTATATGGTAGTTCTCCTATACGTCATTCCTGAGGCGGACGCTTTGTATTGGCGCGATTTTGCTCTTGCAGAGCGCGCTCGCGATCCGTCTCCAGCTTTTGCAGGCCATTCTCTACCACCCGTAAGATACGCGTCAATTCCCCCTGAAGCTGACTTAACGCATTAAAAACGTATTCATCAGCATCCGATTGAAGACGACTTGCTTCACGCTCCGCATTGTGTAACAGTATTTCAGCTTGCCGCCGGGCATCTTTTACCACTTGATGGTCTTTGATCACCTGTTGGGCCTCTGCGCGCGCAGAGGCAACGATACGTTCTGCTTCTCGCTTGGCTTGAGCTAACACGGCATCGCGTTGCTCTACAAGTTCACGGGCCTGCTCTACTTGCTCAGGAACAGCTTCATGCAATTGGGATAACTGGTTGCGAGCTTCATCCTCATTAACTAAACGATTTCCAAAAAATTTTGGACTTTCCTGTAGGATATAGCGCTCCAATCGCTCAATCAAGAACTCAATATCCATTTTGCGCCCCCTGTATCATAAGCAGTGTATATCGACTTTTGCTCACTACTCGCCACTCGTCTAACTTCTCAGTTGGCTCAATCTATCAGCCAATGCCTTTTGAACTATGGCAGGTACCATTTTACCCACATCTCCCCCCACCATAAAGATTTCTTTAATTAAACTAGAACTAAGAAAAGCGTATTCATGTCGAGTCATTAAACATACTGTATCCAATTCAGGATACAGTTGTTGATTTGTCAAGGCCATCTGATATTCCAATTCGAAATCAGAAACTACACGTAACCCACGAACTAACACTTGAGCTTGTATGGATTTCGCAAAAGCCACGGTCAGCCCTGAATAAGCACATACTTCTACATTGGGTAAATCCTGAAGTACGGACCGCATCAAAGTCAAACGTACTTCTGTAGAAAAAAACAGTGATTTACCAGGACGATCATAGACACCAACAATCAATCGTTCAAAAATCTTCGCGGCCCGTTGCGCAATATCAATGTGCCCATAATGCACCGGATCAAAAGAGCCAGGATAAAGTGCAGTATGTGTACTCAACTAAGATCTACCTCTGTAGACCAGAACTCAGCAACACGTTGTGCCAATTCGCGGTGTTCTGGCAAAGACAAATCAGGATCCTTATGTAATATCTGCCCGGCTATCTCGCGCACTTTGTGTAACAGACGAGTGTCGGCCAATGAGGCCATAGGTAGTTCGGGGAATCCACTTTGTTGGGTACCTAAAAATTCACCAGGGCCACGCATTTCCAGATCTTTCTCGGCCAATACAAATCCATCTGTTGTAGACTCCATAACTTGAAGTCGTTCATTAACCTCCTCAGAGGCATTTTCAGCCAGGAGCAAACAATAAGATTGGTGGTCACCTCGTCCCACCCGACCTCGAAATTGATGTAACTGAGCCAGGCCAAAGCGATCTGCACCATCAATCAAAATAACCGTTGCATTGGGGACGTCAATTCCTACCTCGATCACCGAAGTGGCGACCAGGACATTCAATTCACCTTTAGAGAAGGCCATCATAACAGCGTCCTTCTCATCTGAATGTAGCCGGCCATGTAACAGCCCCAACCGCAAATCAGGGAAAATTTCACTTTGTAATCGCTCATATTCATCTACCGCGGCCCGCGCTTCTATCTTTTCCGAGGATTCGACCAATGGATAGATAATAAACGCCTGCCGTCCTTGTTGTACCTGACTGCGGATAAAAGCGTAAGCACGTTCACGCTCACGGGGATAGAGTACGCGCGTCTTAATAGGTTGGCGTCCCGGTGGCATCTCATCCAGAATAGAAACATCAACATGTCCCCAAATAGTCAACTCCAACGAACGGGGGATAGGAGTAGCTGTCATCACCAGCAAATGTGGATTATAACCCTTTTCACGCAAGGCCCCTCGCTGTTCAACTCCAAAGCGATGTTGTTCATCAATCACCACAAATGCCAAATTCTTAAATTTCACAGCCTCTTGGATCAAAGCATGCGTACCTACCACAACTTGCAGCGAACCATACTTTAAGCCGGCATATACGCTTTGCCGATCCGTACTTGTCACATTTCCTGTAAGTAATCCCATCTGAGGTCGGAGTTCAAGTGGAAACACATCAAACAGCTTAGCCAAACTTTTGTAATGTTGTTCGGCTAAGATCTCGGTAGGCGCCATCATAGCCGTCTGAAATCCGGCGGCAGCAGTGACCGCCATAAGTAACGCAGCCACTACCGTCTTACCAGATCCCACATCGCCCTGCAATAGTCTGTTCATCGGTTGAGTACGTCCCATATCGCGAAATATCTCTTCCAGGGAACGCTTTTGAGCGTCTGTAAGCACATAGGGCAACTTTGATTGCAATACCTTTAAGTAGGCCGAATCAACAACAATAGCACGTCCGTGTTGCGCTTCCCACAGTGCTCGCTGACGTAACAAACCCAATTGAAGGTAAAGAGCTTCCTCAAAAGCCAGCCGGCGTTTAGCCTCAGCAAAGTGATCCGAGCTATCCGGCAAATGTATTCCCCATAGTGCCCGAGCCAACCCCAACAAGTTTTGTTCTCGGAGCAACTCCTTGGGTAATGCATCAGGAACTCGATCAGCCCAAGCTGAAAGTGCGCGCTGCATCGTCTGTCGCATCCACCGTTGCGTCAATCCCTCTGTTAATGGATATATAGGCTGAATCCGCGCTGCCATTAAATCCTTGTGCCCTAACAACTCCCATTCTGGTGAATTCATCGTCAGATGCCCCAGGTATTGATCCACCTTCCCACTGACAACAATCTGCATTCCAGGGCGTATCCGCCCTTCAAGAAATTTCTGATTAAACCAGGTCACTTCCAATGTACCCGTCACATCAGATAAAATAGCGCGGAAAAGATACTTTCCGCCTCGCGTCTCTCGCCCCCCAGCTTCCCAAACACTTGCAATAATACTGGTACGCTCACCATATTCCAAACGATTTATTGTCTTAAGTTGAGAATAATCTTCATAACGGCGTGGATAGAGGTAAAGCAACTCACGAATCGTATGTACACCCAACTTCTCCAACAACTGGGAACGCTTTTTCCCTACTCCAGAAAGCATATACACGGGTGCATTCAATCCACGCCCCGATTTATCCTTTAACAGGGTACTCTCAACAACTTCTCCCGCGCCGGTCTCTTGTGTTTGCTGTAATGTTGAAGGTGCAGATTCCAGCACCTTATTTACGCCCGACATCTCAGTTATATCCTGACCTGGCGGATGTCTCAGCAAATCCCAAAGTGACTGCATTGCGGTCTGCCGTGCCTCAAATGGCAGGCTGCTATAAGCCCGCAACTGCTCTGCAATCTCCTCTACCCAAGATGAGGCACTTTCACCATACACATCACTCGCTTGTTTCTGCCAGGTATCCGCATAACGCGCCAACCCACCAGAGACAGCTTTATCCTGATAGTTATAATCTCCTTCTTCCAAACGAAGAATCTTCTCTAAGATCTCTAAAGGTCTAACCATTATCCTTCACTTTCAGCCTGAACTAATGCAACACCAATGGCGCGAGGTCCAACATGCGTACCAAAAATAGGGCCAACTTCCACCAATGGTGAGGGAACAGAAACAGCATAAGGCATCAAACTATCACACAATTGCGCCAACACATCAGCCGCAACACGGCTATGCAAGATCGCCAACCGCTCAATAGGTAATAAAGATTGTACTTGAGCCAATAAATAGGATAAGGCCCGATGATGAGTACGGACACGCCCCCTCAACTTCGCCTCCCCATTTTTGAATGTAATTATCGGCTTTATTTGCAACAAGTCAGCTACGCGCGCTGTTGCCCAACTCACTCGACCACTGCGACGCAGATGATCAAGTGAATCCAACATGCCTAATACCAAAGTACGGGCAGACATTGTTTTCACGAGCGTAATAATTTCCCCCACCGAAGCCCCTTGCAGCGCGGCCTCTGCCGCAGCGATCACCAACCATCCCAACCCCATAGAAATTTGTCCTGTTTCCACAATGTGTACACGCGCTCCCACTAACTGACGTGCCGCTATCTGAGCATTATTGGCAATACTACTCAACGTTGCCGGCGTAAACAAGCCAATGATCTCCCGCGCCTCTTCATTAACAAGTTGTTGATAATGCACCAGGAATTCTTCAGGCGATGGTGCTGCTGTCTTCAAGGGTATTAAAGAACGATCAAGTTCGCTATAAAACCATTCTAAATCCAAGTATTCATCAACTAAATAACTCTTTTCACCTAGCAACAAATAAACAGGGACTACATCAACGCCCAAATTCAATACAGTTTGCCAGGGAACATCGGCAACACTATCGGTGATAATGCGGATTTTTCTCCCCATAACCGATTAGTGCCATACCCCCTCATAAATAACCATACCGACCCCCTCTGGGCCAATATGAGAGGCTAAAATAGGATCATACGCAATGATAGGAAACTCACGATTAGGACGGAGTTGTTCCAGCCGACTTTTTAGCATAAGCGCCTCCTCAGTAGGTTCAGCCCCGCTTTGAAAAATAACCAATTTCTGAAATCTGGTAAACTCCGAAGCAAATTCGACTAATTTGTCCAATGCTTTTTCGGGTTTACGGCTTTTTTCCAAAGGTGTAATATCACCATCCTCAACCAACAAATACGGATGAATTTTTAACATAGAACCAAGAATGGCCTGTGTTGCACTTAATTTGCCACTGCGATAGACATAATCCAATGTATGTGAAATCATCACCACATAAATACGGGGGATCATACCGCGAATTTGTTTAACCACATCGGGCAAAGAGTAGATTCCCTCCTGCAACATTTCACCAGCACGCGCCACCAACAATCCCAGACCTACAGAAATGGTGCGAGAATCCAGTATTGTAATATCACACCGCCCCATAAAATCTCGGGCAGCAATACGCGCATTGCGCATTACCGGACTTAAATAACTAGAAGAAAGAATGACTAGCATTTTGTTAGTTCGATAAAGCGTGCGATGAAAAACAGCACGGAAATCATCCGGCGAAGGCCCAACAATGCTAATACGTGCCCGTGAAAGTTCCATCTCCCGCAATAAGTCTAAATGCTCATCCGTCTGTTGATCGTACATAAAGTAGCGCCCGTTTGCTTCGGCGACTATAGGTAAAGAAATAATTCCTAATTCTCGTAAACGTGATACAGAAAGATAAGCTGTACTATCGGTGATGAGTTGAATATGATTAGCAGACACTCACTTGCTCCTTCACTGATAAAATTATTCAATAGAGATAATATAAGGGTAATGGGGTTGCCCACCAGTTACAATTTCAAATTCCAAATCAGGGTATGCTTCGTACAAAGTTTCAACTAAGGATGTAGCTTCCACTTCCTCCACGTCCTCACCGTAATAGAGTGTAACCAGTTCTCGCTCATCAAGGTTAGCCTCGGCCAACAACCAATGTACAGCCTCGTCATAAGATCCTGTATCCACCACTAATTCCCCGTCGAGCAAACCAATAGCATCCCCTTCTCGAACCTCAATACCATTTAATTCCACATCACGAACAGCCCAAGTGACCTCCCCCGATATGATATCCTTAGCAGCATTAAGCATAACCACTACATTGCCATCTATTGTAGCCTGTTGATCCATTGCTAACAAAGCAGACACTCCCTGTGGAATACTGCGTGTGGGCACAACAGCTACCTCTTTTTTACTCATCCGAGCTGCTTGTTCAGATGCCATCAAAATATTCTTGTTATTAGGCAAAATAATCACCTGCTCTGCTGGAACTTGCTCCACAGCCGCCAAAATTTCGGCTGTACTTGGATTCATAGTTTGTCCCCCTTGCACAATAATTGTTGCTCCCAAACTGCGGAATACCCTTTCCAATCCATCACCAGCAGCTACAACTACCACACCAATCGTCTGTGCTTCCTCTTGAAGTAAAGTCACTGGCGTTGTCATTTCCAGTCCCATTATAGGAGGCATATCCCGACCAGAAATATATTCCTGGTATTGCGCCTGCATATCTTCCACAACTACGTCATGCAGCGAGCCACACTTGGCACCATAACTAATAGGTTCACCCGGGTCAGCAACATGAACATGAACCTTAACCGTATTAAAATCGCCAACCACTAGCGGGCAATCCCCCATAGCCTCAATGGTGGCACGCATCTGAGCTACATCAAGATTATGCCCCATAACAATAAACTGCACATCATAAGGATAATGACTATCAAAGTGAAGCGCCTCATCTTCGTAAGAATGGACAGGCATCGTAACTAAATCCACAACTCGTGCCAATCGCTCCGGCCCTTCCACTGGTAAACCCTTCAAATAACGCCACATTCCTTCGAGAATAACCACTAAGCCTTGTCCTCCCGAATCCACAACACCCGCTTGCCGCAACACAGGCAACAAGGTTGGGGTGCGTGCCTCGGCAGCTTTAGCCCGCTCTAACATCCGGTGAAAAATATGCACTATATCCTGGGTTTCTAATTCAACAGCCTGTGCTTCCTCAGCTACCTCACGAATCACAGTAAGGATAGTACCTTCGACAGGCTTGACTACTCCCTTATAGGCAGTATCCGCAGCCTCTTGCATAGCAGCTACCAAATCGGAGGCACGCATGTGAGTTTTATCATCAAGACTGCGAGCAAAACCCCGCCAAATCTGAGATAAAATCACGCCGGAATTTCCCCGTGCGCCCATCAATGCGCCATGGGCCATCCTACTTGCCAGCCGTCCTATATTAACGTCTTGATAAGCTTCAATTTCGTCCCAGGCTGAGGTCATAGTCAATACCATATTAGTCCCTGTATCTCCATCAGGGACCGGAAAAACATTTAAAGCATTAATTGCTGCCTGATGTTGACGTAACCACATCATAGCCGCCTGAATCATAGGTTTCAAATCGTCCCCATCCAAGGCATACATAACATCCCCCTCTTGAATTCCCACGATATTCCTCCGTACCTAATCAGTATAACTCACACGTAGCGCTTGGATATGTACGTTGACCAACTCCACTGGCATTTCCAATGCCCTCTCCACCTGATATTTGACAACATGCTTAATACTCTGCGCCACAGTTGCCACACGCGTGCCATATTCTACCACAACATATACATCAATGACGATCCGTCCATTACGTACCATCACTTCCACACCACGCTTACGATCCGCAGACAACAAGTCCACCAACCCTGTTGCAAAATTCTTCGGCACAGTGCCCACAACACCATAACATGTCTGTACTGCCTCGCTAACAATCGAAGCTATCGCGGCCGGAGCAACATCTATCTTACCTAGAATATCTACTCTCTCACTCATTTAAACCTCCTCAATAGTTGCACGTTTCCTCCTTTGTGGTATCATAGCCCCGTTATCGACAGAAGAGGTGAAACTATGGCAAAATGTGAAGTTTGTGGAAAGGGTCCAATTTTCGGGCACAACGTCAGTCACTCCAAGCGAGCTACCAACCGTATTTTCCGCCCTAATATCCAAAGGAAGTATGTAACGATTGATGGAAAACGGCAACGTATACACATTTGTACACGCTGCTTACGGACGTTATCCCGCGAAAATCGTTGATTTTTTTCAACTTTATGACCTGATAACTGACCCCGTTTTATAGAACGGGGTCAGTTTGTCTAATTACAATTTACGGCTTTCCGTAATGCCGTAATCGCCTCGGTTACCTCAACTGAAGCGCCAAATATAGCCGAACCCGCGACCAATGTATCGGCCCCCGCATTTACGACTAAAGACACGGTCTCAGTATTGATCCCCCCATCAACAGATAACCACGCGCAACTCTTTGCCGCATCTAATAATTGACGAATAGCTTTAATTTTCAATAACATTTCGGGGATAAAGGTCTGCCCTCCGAAGCCAGGATTAACTGTCATCACCAATACAAGATCTACTAATGACACTACATACTGTAATACAGATTCCGGAGTTGCAGGATTAAGAGCTACACCAGCTTTAACACCTAACCCTCGAATAGTTTGCAATGTGCGATGTAAATGTAGACACACTTCTGGATGCACTGTCACTATATCTGCACCAGCCTTAACAAAAGCGGGAATATAAGCATCTGGATTGTCAATCATCAAATGTACATCAAGAGGCAACTTTGTTACATGACGTAATGCAGCAACCACCATGGGGCCAATCGTGAGATTAGGAACAAAGTGCCCATCCATGACATCAATATGAAGGATATCAGCCCCTGCCTCCTCGGCAGATTTCACATCCGAACCCAGACTTGCAAAATCGGCTGACAATATCGAGGGTGCAATACGTATCAATTTAACCATAGTTGAGATATGATACACCGGATACTTGAAAAGGCAACCGTTGACACAACTTACGATATAGCTCCTCTTACCAAATCGCAATGTAAACAACAAAACAAATATACCATCACACAAAAAACAAATGCTAACAAAAACGTTACAAAACAATTAACGATATTGACTCGTAGTTTTAACAATGGTATCATTAAACATAGGTGGATCAATACTAAAATATAAAATTGTTTTCAAATCACCCAATTGATACAAGGAGGCCGATATGTTTCGTGACAAAATACAAGAACAATATGAAGAATTATCACCCCGATTCCGCTCATTAGCAGATTTTATTCTCGAAAACACATTAGATGTAGGGTTTTTAACAGCTACAGAACTTGCCCGACGTGTCGGGGTTGATCCGGCTACAGTAGTTCGATTTTCTCAAGAATTAGGATATTCTGGCTACCGTGAACTCTCACGAGAAATTAAACGTTATATCAACCAACAACTTGCGCTGCGCTACCAAAAGGGAGCATCAGAAGCTGAAGGATTAAATGCCGAATTAGCGGTTTTGATTGACGAGCTTAGTGATCGCATATTGGATATGAAAGCAGATACCTCGCAAATTGCACAAGTCGCCGAACGTATCCATCGCGCCAATCAGGTTTTTGTGACTAGCACCAATGAAGGATACGGATTGGCAGAATTATGGAGTACATATCTTGAGCTACTTGGGATACCCACTCAAGCTATAAGAGCAGGCACAGCGAGTGCCGCCTTGTTGTTACGAGATGCCACACCTGAGGATTTACTGATTGCTATTTCACTTGGATTAGACCCTGGAGGCGAAATCGGACATCTGCTAAGTGCAGCGGGAGAACTCGAAATAAGTACCATTTCCCTCACAACCAGTCCTACCCTTCTTCCCGCACGTCAGGCAAACATCAACCTAGTCGTTCCCTCCAAGACGCCATCGGGCTATCCAGCTTTTGACACTTTGGTCGCACTCCTCTCATTACTTTGGCAAGCTCTCATTCTACTTAACAAAGAGAAAGCGACTCAAAAAATCAAGTCTACTATGAACTCACTCAACATACTGGTTGAACAGCGTGACAAAGTGCCCTCCTACGATATCGCCGCACTATCCCGGCTGTGGTCCCAAGAATAAAGAGATTTATCCTTAGAAAGGGATGGCTGATGCCATCCCTTTCTAAGGATTAGAATTACTGCCACTTGTCCCCATATCTTTATTCTCAATCCAAGAAGGAAGCATATCGAAGTTATCCGGCCAAGTCAGCGTATAAAATTCAACGTAATCATTGAGAGCCGTCTCCCAAAGCGCGTCTATATGATTACCCGTGTGTACTTGATAAGTAACGTTCACATCATGCGCCAACAATAGATCGCGAAAACGCTGTGTAGCAGCACGCGCCCAATCCACATCCCCAGCATCCAAATACATCCGTAGCCCTGACAAATCTGTTTCCTCGACCAATCGGAAAGGATCATGCTGGGGTAAAGGTTGATTTAACGACAAAGCCGGGCTATGTGCGCCTATAATACTAAAACAATCAAGATGGCGCAGGCCAATTTCTAATGACCAGACTCCTCCCCTTGAAATACCACCTATCGCACGCCCCGCCGGATCACGCCAAGTACGATAAGTTGTATCAATCACAGGAAGCAATTCCTGAATCAGCATACCCTCAAAAGACCACTCGCCCCCACTAGAATTCACATAACGACCATCTGATCCCACACCAGGCATAACAACGATCAAGGGGCCAATTAATCCGCGCGTAATCCAATCATCAACAAGTTCGTCTACACCTAATAAATCCCAATGCAACTCGGTCATTGGCCAACCATGCAAAAGGTATAAAGTGGGAAAGGATTTCTGTTCATACTGATCATAACAAGGAGGTAAATGCACCAAATAATGCACTTCTTCCCCCATTGCTGTACTCTGAAAGGAGCCACGCTCAGTCTGACCACGCAAATACTGGCAAAAAAAGGGAGTAGCAGTAGGCACAATAGTCGGCGATGGCACCAAAGTAGGAACAAGAGTACGGGTTGGGACTACAGTAGAAGTGGATAACAATACAAAAGGAGTCTGCGTTATTTGAGGTTTATCAGGGGCTAACGTGGTTAAGCTATTAGCACTTCCGGTAAGTACACTTGCACAACCACTCAAAAAAACAACAGCAACACACGCAAATATTACATAGATATTCTTGCTCAAAGCGCAGATTACTCCCCATGATAAAATAAAAGTAAGTTTAACACCACAACCGCGCACGTCAAGAACAAAATCAAAAAACTTAATATATATATGACAACGAGAGGTTTCATGGCGATGACTTACTCTCCCAAGGGGCTACCCCCCCAGTACCATGGGCGCTGACGGGCTTAACT
>JAFGFI010000367.1 GCA_016931185.1 Anaerolineae bacterium | reverse complement strand
GCACGGCAACGAAAAATCACCCTCTTTACCGGCCTTTAGGCCGCCGCTGTGACAATAAGTAGATAGCCTGAGCAGTTACTTAAAATTACTACAAATCTAATAATAATATGATACCTATGAAAGAATATATTCTCGCTATTGATAACGGCACGCAAAGCGTGCGAGCATTACTATTCGATCTGCGTGGCGACTTGGTCGCAAAATCTCAGATTCCCATAGAACCTTATGTCTCTCCTTATCCAGGTTGGGCAGAACAAGATCCAGAATATTATTGGGAATCGCTCTGTATCGCCTGCCAGCAACTCTGGCAGACTACACCTGTGCCCAAAGATACGATAGCTGGGGTTACTTTAACCACCCAACGCGCCACAATGATTAACGTCGATCAAGAAGGAAATCCACTGCGACCCGCATTTGTGTGGATGGATCAACGCCAAACAGAAGGACTTAAACATGTGAGAGGTCTATGGGGGATAGCCTTCAAACTTTCAGGAATGTCAGAAACCGTCGCCTATCTCCAATCTCAGGCAGAGGCCAATTGGATTCGGACTCATCAACCTGACATCTGGCGTAAAACACATAAATATCTTTTTCTATCTGGTTTTCTTACACACAAACTGGTAGGGCAGTTCATAGACTCAGTTGGCTGTCAAGTTGGCTATCTACCCTTTGACTATAAAGCCCTCACCTGGTCCAAACCCTGGGATTGGAAATGGCAGGCCGTCCCCATTCCTCCAAGCATGCTGCCCGATTTGGTATCTCCGGCTGGGATCCTTGGATATGTTACACCAGCAGCCTCCGAAGCGACCGGCATTCCCAAAGGCTTACCTCTCATCGCAGCCGCTGCTGATAAAGCATGCGAAGTCATCGGCGCGGGATGCCTCGACCCACACATCGGGTGTCTCAGCTACGGCACAGCCGCCACCATCAATACCACTCATAAAAATTACGTAGAAGTTATTCCCCTTATTCCCCCTTATCCGGCAGCAGTGCCGGGATATTACAGCCTGGAAATCCAGATTTACCGGGGATATTGGATGGTCAGTTGGTTCAAAGATGAATTCGGGTATCTTGAACAAGTGCTGGCCGAAGAGAAGGGGGTAAAACCGGAGGAGCTTTTCGACGATCTTGTAAACCAGGTTCCCCCAGGTTCCATGGGGTTAACCCTACAGCCCTACTGGACACCGGGAGTAAAAATACCGGGGCCAGAGGCTAAGGGCGCGATTATTGGATTTGGTGATGTCCATACGCGAGCTCACGTCTACCGGGCGATCCTAGAGGGTCTAGCTTATGCTCTGCGCGAGGGGAAAGAACGTACCGAACGTCGCAGCCGGATACCCATCACAGAACTACGTGTTTCGGGTGGTGGCTCTCAAAGCGATGCAGCGATGCAACTGACGGCCGACATCTTTGGTCTACCCACTGCGCGTCCATCGCTTTATGAAACTTCCGGTTTAGGAGCTGCCATTGATGCAGCGGTTGGATTAGGACTACATCCGGACTTTGCTACCGCAGTCAATGAGATGACCCATGTGGGTGACGTCTTCGTTCCCAACGCTGCCACACGTGCTATCTACGACGGATTATACCGTCGAGTGTACAGACAGATGTATAAACGACTCCGTCCTTTGTATGAGGAAATACGAGAAATCATAGGATACCCAGGAAAATTATAGTCGGGGCCGCAGAACAAAAAGGTGTTTTTTCATTGTCGAGCAAAGCTCGACAATGAAAAAACACCCCTGCAATATCTTTTTACAACATGATAATCACAAAAATTCAGATACCTTCCGATGATCGCCTCAGTCTGCCATACATCGCCATAACTTCCAATGTCATCTTTACTGTGTTCTCTGCCATTGGCGATTGGGAAGCGAAGGCTTGCAAGAACCGGGTGACCTCTGCCTCGCGTCCAAGGCCGGCCACCGGCACTAAATTGACCAGAATACGCCCGACATGGGAGGGGTGCAACAATCGCAACTCTTCAAAATGATCCAATAACCATTCCCAAAGAAAAGCATAAGCGACGGGATTATACGCCACACTACCCAACATATAAGCACGGTTCTTCTTGGGTACACTCTGCAAATTTAATTCCATTACGGCACGCAGCTTATCCGGCTCCCGAAAACAGCCTAACGCTGCTAAAATCGAAAGTTTTTCAGTTTCTGGTGTCGCTTCGGCCATCACGCGATTGACCAGGTATTCTAAAGCCCTATCGCTGGTCACAGATCCCATTTTGAGTACACTGGATAAAATATCCTCATGTACAATTCCCCCCTCCAGAAGCGTCTTAAACTGCGCCTCACCAAAGGCTGCCACCTCCTCCGATCCAAAAGTGAAAGCCGTCCACAAGAGCGTATCGCGCAGCATCGAGATGTGCAAATTATCCTCAGCACGAGGTTCCATACCAATCACACTCAGCGCGTGTTCAAAAATGCCACGGCCGACATGACACACTTCCTCCCGGCGCGTATCCAGCAAACGATAAAGCAATACCAAATTTTCCGAAATATTTAACAGGGGTAAAGGCCACACTTCTTGAGCAAAATAACGCGCGACGAAATTGAGATAATCTGTAATACTTACCTGCCCGGCACATGCCAACGCGAAGAGATCATTTTGCACTCCAAAACTATCTATAGCCGAAAGGCTTCCAGCCTTGATCAAATCCCCCAAAGCCGCCAGCATCGCCACATCATAACGCACACGGTAAAAACCGGTCTGATCGTGATTGAGTTTAAAAGCTATCGTCCCGGCAGGCAGAGAGAGCGTCATGGTCGATTCTTGCATCAATGTGTTTATTATCGTTGTCGTACCATCCTCCAAGAAAATGAGAATATTAACCGGAATCCACCATACTTGCCCTGAAGGAACCTCAGCAAAGGAAAAACGTTGTTGTGCAAGATAGAGCGTGTCCCCCTGCCGCTCAACCGTCACCAGAGGATACCCAGGTTGATAAACCCAAGACTCGGCAAATGTACTTACCGGTTCACCTGTGGCCGTTTCAAAAGCTGCCCAATAGTCTTGAGAAGTCGCACTCTCAAAAGCATACTGTTTCAAAAAGAAATTAATACCCTGGCGCAACTTTTCCTCACCCAGGTAAGCAGTCAACATACGAATAATTGAGGCCCCTTTACTATAAATAATGGGAGCGCTGGAAGCATCAATGTTAATCTCATCTTGACCGGGCAATTCAATGGGCACCGTTTCACTTAACGTATCTCGCCACATCCCTCCCATCAATGACTCCGCAATAAACATTTCCCATACCTGCCACTCCGGGTAATAATGATCGGTAATGACATAAGTAAAGTAAGTAGCGAAAGATTCATTGAGCCAGATATACTTCCATGCCGCCGGGCTCACCAGATTTCCAAACCACATGTGAGCGGTTTCATGAGCAATGACGCTCGCAATCCGTGTCAAATCCATTTTCGAGGTAACACCGGGATAAACCAGGAGTGCATTTTCACGATATGTGATTGCGCCATAATTCTCCATCGCACCAAAGGCAAAATCGGGTACAGCGATATGATCACATTTCGCGATTGGAAAAGGAATACCGGTATAAGTCTCGCCAAATTCCAGGGATTTACGCCCCATCTGCAAGGCAAACTCTCCATACTGTGTTTTGCCAGGTGTTGTCGCTACACGAACTCTCCACCGTTCAGCAGCTTCCTCAATAAATTCAAAATCACCGATCCCGAAGAACAGCAAATACGTACTCATCTTCGGAGTACGTTCAAAACGCACCCATTTCTTCCCTCCATCCTGAAGCAACTCTTCACGGATCGGTGTGTTAGCAATACCGGCAAGGTGGTCATCAATCAGATATTCGATATCAAACGTAGCCTTTTGGGACGGTTGATCAAAGCAGGGAAAAACCCGGCGGGCCTCGCGTTCTTCAAACTGTGTCACCGCAAGATAGTGTACTTCCCCGTTCATCTCATACTTACTACGATATAACCCGACTAACTCATCATTAATTTCGCCTGTATAAATGATAGATAGCTGAAAATTCCCTGCCGGCACACTAGGGAGCGCAACCACAAGTTGTTGTAATTGCGGAGCTACGGAAAACACACACTCTTGCTCTTTACCATGTACAAATAACACACAGCGTTCAATATCCAATTGATGAGCATCAAGAACAACTTGCTCTCCCGGCATGTCCGGGTCAACGGGTATACTTACCTCAATTTCAATATCAACCCGACCCTTAAACGCAAAGCTCTTAAAATCCGGTTCCAGATACAAACTATAATGAATAGGTTTCATAGCAATTTCCTTTTCTAAATAATTTAACGCAAAAATTAAAATTTTTTATTTGCGATGGCAGTTTGATAAGCTAGTGAGTAAGCTTGAGCGCTGGTTTCCCAAGAAAAATCCTGGGTCATAGCGGTTTGGATCATTTGACGAAGATGTGTTTTACGATCATAATACGTACTGACTGCCCACCCCATAGTATAGTAAACAGCCTGAGAACTCAGTTCCCAAAATTTGAAACCTGTGCCCGTACCCAATACTTCATCGTATTGCTGCACTGTATCCGCCAACCCGCCAGTATTTCGTACAATAGGCAATGTACCATACTTCAACGAATAAATCTGATTAAGGCCACATGGCTCATAAACAGAAGGCATAATGAAAAAATCCGATCCGGCTTCGATCCAATGCGCTAATTCATCGTTATATCCAATATAACTACCAATCCGGCCTGGATAACGTCCAGGTAACCCACCATAGTACGCTTCCAACTTTTTATCGCCAGACCCCAAAACAACAAACTGCACCCGCATATTGTTGACAATACTTTCGATTGCTCCAGCAAGCACATCCAAACCCTTCTGGTTTACAAAACGGCTGATCACACCAATTACAGGAATATCAGAATTAACCTCCAACAGAAAGCGGCGTTGCAATTCACGCTTACAAACAGCCTTTCCTCTCATATCCTCAACTGAATAACGTGCCGGAATCAATGTATCCACAGCCGGATTCCACCGCGCATAATCTACACCATTAAGAATGCCAACGTAATTTTTTCCCTTATTGTTCAGATAAGGGGCCAGTCCATGCGCATATTCCGGCGTGCGCGTCTCATTCGCATACGTGGGACTGACAGTACTAACCAGATCGGCATAATAGATGCCTCCTTTAAGAAAATTAATGCGCTCATGATCCTCAAACTTATCGGAAACAAAATTATGCCACTGTAACCCAAGATAATCATAATGCTCAGTCCCATAAACGCCCTGGTAGCCAATATTATGGATGGTTAAAACACTTGCGGCATTTCCTAAAATCGGATCATTCCAATGCCAGATCTTAAGATACGCGGGAGCCAATGCCGTTTGCCAATCGTGCGCGTGGATCACATCGGGCTTAAAGCCAATATCACGGCAGAATTGCAAGGCAGCTCGCGTGAAGAAACCAAAGCGACGGGGGTTATCCTGGTAATCTTTAAAATCTTCATCATGATAAAGTCCGGGACGATCAAAATACTTATTAAACTCAACAAAATAAACAGGCACACTTTTAGTTGCAGGCGTCATATAAACAGAACACCACTCCTCTGCTCCGCTCCCCATCCAAACGCCTAGTGGATTTAAGAATGGACGTAGATTATGCTTCCTAACATCAATAGATGCGTACTTGGGCATAATAATTATCACTTCATGTCCCAATTGCTGCAACGCATCCGGCAATGCCCCAAGCACGTCTGCCAATCCTCCTGATTTAGCAAAGGGCACACACTCCGAAGAAAGCATCATGATTTTAAGTTTACGGTTCATTAACTTAATCCCTCTTTTCCACCCCATTTAAAATGGATAAATTTAAAATTGGGAATCGACCCACCCTTGAAGAAACGTGAGTACCTTCACTCAATAAGCAGGAATTATTTCCGTTTGAAGCACTCCACTGCCCCGCTGCTGGAAGTCAATTCGCCAATGAGGGACCCAGACCAGCGCATAGAACGTAACCTCCACATCCATGCGACGAGGATGAACAGAGAATTCCTCGAAAGTTTCTAAAGCAGTCTCCCACTGCGCAATCATATCATCCGTCTTGGCCTTGAGTTCCTGTTGCAATTCCTGGATATCCTCCTGAAGAACCTCTACCTGATCACCCGCGGCTTCAACCTCTAATTGTGCCGTAGAACTTTGGCTATAACGATTAGCAACTATGGATACAGAACGGCGTCGCCGCGAGAAAATGCCAAGTACCATCTCACCGGTAGTAATCAATGCCTGTTGTTTGCGCGCGCGCGCGTTCGCTTCCTTTTTATCCAACATCGCCTGGGCACGGCGCAGACGTTCTTCAAGCGTATCCAATTGCTTGCCATAACGGGCTTTGAGTTGGTCAAGTTCCGCATCCCGAAGCTCACGGGCAATCTGAGTCAAACGCATACGAAAATCACGTTGGCTCTCACCCGGTCGAGAATAAACCTTCAGCATAGGACTGTAAAGCAAGGTCAAATTCTGTGTACGATAGAGATAATCTTCTAGCTCGCCTTTGTAAGCTGTAAAAGTACGCACTTGGGTGATAGATTCAGGGACTTCATCAAAATACGACTGGGGTTCAGGACGATCTAACAGGTCACGGGGCAATAATTCCAAGATTTGCGCCTGCTCCCAACGCAATACCCCTACACCACGCGGTGGCTGTGCCAACAGCGCAAAAGCAGACGCTTCATTCACATCCAAATCTTTACGCTGCTTGACAAAATGCACCCACCCCATTCCCAACAACGCAGGGACATAGAGTATGTGCCGCGCTTGTACCGCAATAGTCCCACTCACGCTTTGTTCAATTTCTTGCTCTGCCAATGTCACACCCTTACGCAAGGGTAAGTAGACTTGCCGAATATCCTCAGGCAACACAGAGGGAACAGTATGATAAGCGGGGACGGTATTCTGCGTCACAGATACAGGTTGTGACATAGACATCGAAACTGCAGCATCTGTATCAGTTGAACCAGTAGGAACGGAGCGAACTGCGGCAACATGCCCTATTGAAGGTGCAGTAATTGACTTCATCTCACCCAAGACTTCAGACTGTACATTCTGCATCAACGTTCGTACTTGCAAGCGCGTCAGTGGGCCACGAAGATAGCTCATTGCCCAGCGGGTTTGAAAAATCACAGGGAAAGATTCATGAACATCATGCAACAAAAATACCCGTTTTCCTAATCCACTAAGGATTTTATCCAGTTTTTTGCGATCCAATGCACCCCCAACCTGAGCAGACGCACTTTCCAATCCTTCCAGTACGCGTTCCTTATCACGCTCAGTCTGCAAACGGCCAATAAACCAGGTACCGGCATTAGTCAACCCTTTGTAGTCCAGATCAGCCGGATTTTGTGTCGCCAACAGCACACCCATGCCAAAAGCCCGACCTTGTTTCATAAGCGTCAACAATGGTTTTTTACTCGGCGGATTCGCTACTGGCGGGAAGAAACCAAACACTTCATCCATATAAAGCAGAGCACGTAGACTAGTCGTTCCAGGCTGGGCTCGCATCCAACCGATCAATTGATTAAGCAACATGGTGACAAAAAACATCCGTTCCGATTCACTGAGATGGGCAATATAGAAAATTGAATGACGTGGCTTCCCATTTGCCGAGCTAAGAAAACCAGGGATGTCCATTGATTGCCCATGGAGCCAACTCTGGAACGCTGGGGCGGCGATAATGTTATTCAAACTCATAGCCAACTCAAACCGATCCTTAGGAGGGAAAAAAGTATCGATATCAAAAACACCTAATTGACGTATAGGAGGGTCTTGAATTGAAAGAATAACCTTCGACAAATCAAGGTCTTCACCCTGTCGCCAGAAATGTTCAAAAAGATGCGCCAGCAGAATATGCTCGCGCGAGCGCACAGGATCTGCCTCTAACCCCACCAAACCTAACAACGCACTCACAATCCCTTGAATTCGCTCGCGCAACAGTTCAGCCTCCGTATCCCAATTCAGTGCTGGCGCAGAGAAGGATTGTAGGATAGAAACAGGAATCCCCGCATCACTACCAGGCGTGTAAATGACAAAATCCGCCGACGCGCGCAGCATGCGAATACGTTCGCTATCCTGGCCCCACGTAGCCAATCCCTCGCGCCAGATCTGCGCTTGCTGGGCTGCAAAAACCTCCTCACTTACTCCCTTACGGCGTGCGTCATCCACATTAATCCACGGACGGAAATCCTCCGGTGACAGATCAGGAAATGTGAGTAGAAGATTCGTAATATCACCCTTGGGATCAATAATAATAGCGGGCACAAGATCAATGGCTGCCTCTTCTAATAAATCTATACATAATCCTGTTTTTCCACTTCCCGTCATTCCCACACAAACCGCGTGTGTGGTTAGATCACGGGCATCATACATAGCGAGGTGATTAAGCTGTTGATCATTCTCCAAATCATACAGTTTTCCCAAGTAAAATACGCCCAATTTCTCAAAATCCATCACTCCCCCCTACAAAGGCAACAAATTTGAAAGGCGACTTAAGTATAATCTAAGCTATCACATACGTCAACAGCATTTTACAGCAAAAACGCGGGGCAGCTCCTTGCCGTCCCGCGTTTATTATCCAGCCCCTATACTTACCTGGGTCGCGCTTCCCACAAAAGACGCTCGCGCAAGAGCAAATCCGTGTTCCGAATTTTAAAAGCTAAATCACTGGCTATATTGCGCATCAACATATAACCAAAAGAATGATCCGCATCACATAGATGCAATAATTCATCTCGACCAATTGCCAACAGAAGCGTTCCATCTACCGCTGATCGGGCGGACGCTGATCGCATACCGCGATCCACTAACCCAATCTCGCCAAAAGTTTGTCCGGGCCACAAAGTTGCTATCGTGCTAGGTTCCACAAGAGAGGATTGAGCAGAAAGCAAACGAGGATCCAAAATAATTTCCACCGTCCCCTCAGCAATAATATAAAGTTCATTGCTCGGTGTATTCTCTTGAACTATAATTTCACCTTTTTGATAAGTCACCTCATGACAAACTTCTGCAATTTTCGATAAATGTTCTTGAGGAAATTCATAAAAAATATCGACTTGTCGCAAAATATTCAATAGGCTCATAGCACCCTCCTAACTAGATCACAAACCCTACATACAATAACAACAATTACTCAGTATAACTTAGGTAAAGGCAAAGTCAAAGACCAAGTATGCAGCGGGGTGTCCGTCAAAGTTTTGCAGCAGCAGCCCAGATTGGGCCAGTTTTAGACGGTTTTGTGCCATGTGCTGTCTAAAGATAACCCAAAGCGCGTTGTGAACCCGGCTCAGCGTAAACTGGCCCAATCTGAGCCGGTGGAAACCGCTCACCCATGGTAGCCGAGGTTTCCATACCCCGTCTTGGGAGCTGGTTATAGACAACGCGCTATGGAAAGCGCGGCTACAGGGGACGATAACAGATTCAAATTAATCCAATGATACAAATCCCAAAATTGTTTCGGGATAGGTATCTGTTATCAACAAAAAGCCACGATGGTCCAAACGAACAACGCCCTCCCAATTACGGGCTTCTTCATCTAATAAAACAAGTTGAATCGGAGGTGTGTTCGTAAAGGAAATCCCACCATCAATATATTGTAATTCAACTAAACGCTCCACACTTTCACTTTGTAAATGAGTAGGGCCTTTTCCGAATTGCTGCGAGAACGGATCCGAGGCAGGTTGCAGCTTATCCTGATCGCCGGAGAAAAAATAGTTGAGTACCCAAAAGCGTCCTCCTTCGTCAATCGCAGTTGCATCTGTGACGCGATACTCAAGCGATGGAAAAGGAATCTGTGATATCACATTAAGTTGAAGATCAAAACGATGCGCTAAGGGGTGAGGATTAACATTAACACCATTGGCCTCATAAAACGTCAACAGCTCATCGTCAACAATCAAGAGAGCTTCATCCGAAAAATTAGAAAGCTTCGTTTGGGGCTGAATCTCCACTAACGTATCAGTGTCCAAATGTAATGCACTTAAATCAGACTGCATAGAGCCGGCTACCAAATAGCCCATCATCTGTTTATCAGGAGATGCCTCGATAGTCAAAAAAGCACGTTCTCCTGCAAAAGCTATAGCTTCATAGCCCTCAAAACCCTGAATCTGTTTTCGCAATCCTGGAGCAATCAAGGGTACAGCGGTTGGAGCCAAGGGATGAGATACACTGCCATTTAAAAAGGCGTCAATATCTGATTTTGCAAGTGCGAAAACCGCTCCATCTGCCTCTGACGACAAACGAGATGGATATTGTGGTAACAAAATTAACATATCACCATACCAAGCCAAACCGGATACTTCGGCTTGTTTACTTGCTATGGCACCGTCTAAAGGAATAACGGTCACAGAGTATTCCTTTATCTGTACAGGTACAGAAATGGGTGAAAGAGAAATAGGTGAAACTGGGGTTTGTAATACGGGCGAAGAAGGATGTATAAAGGGAAGACTACAGCCAGACAAAAGGCTTAGCCATAGTAAAGAGAAGATGCTCAAAAACTTTTTCATAGCGACAAGGCCCCAATACTTGCTTGTCCCATCATATATGACAACGAGAGGTTTCATGGCGATGACTTACTCTCCCAAGGGGCTACCCCCCCAGTACCATGGGCGCTGACGGGCTTAACT
>JAFGFI010000029.1 GCA_016931185.1 Anaerolineae bacterium | reverse complement strand
TTCTGGTGCTGGTTACACCTGAGTATTGCGCGAATGGTTTTTTTGTAAAGGTCCGCTTGGGTTACCTACCAAACCCATAGATAGAGTCAACATATATTCTTTATAATAACATACGACTTGCATGTTTCTTAATTTAAATATAATGAAAAGAATAAATTGATACTTTTATTTTAACTCAAGTTGCCACCTATATATCAAAATGTTCATAGAGTAGGGATTTTTCTCTGTTTTTATCCGTGAACTTTGTGTGAATCCGTGTCCAAAATTTCTTGGAAATTGTCCAGGTAACAACTTGAGTTGTTTTACTAAATCTTAAATAAGTATCTGTTTAAATCTATCACAAGCAAGGAGATAAAATGTCCAAAAAATTCTTCAAAACCGTAATAGTTGCTGTTTTATTAGCACTCGTACTTTCTCTCAATACTATACCGTTAATCTCACCTCTAGTTGTTATGAGCGAAGGGTGTCCTTCGACTGCCAGCACTTGCCCTTGATCTTGTAAAAATTCAAAAACTGTTAACACATCGCGTATAACTGGAGGGCGACAAGAACACGAAATAGATATTAAGTATTAGAGCTTCCGGGAAGCTGCACTGCAAAAGCACCCAATAGCTTCCCGGAAGGTGAAAAATCAAAATCTCTATCGCGTCTCTGACAACCCCACCGCCCGCGCAACCAAGTCGGCAAATTCCTGAACTTCTTCATCGCGAGGCAGGTACTCGGTAATGCGGGCAGCATCCCATTGGATATCCTCCAGCGTCAAGTCTGCCTCTTTCGCCCAATAACTATGGCGTAGGATTTCAGCATAGTGCGCCACAATGGCCGTGAGCTGGAAACGCGGAGAGGCTTCCTCAAAAGTGGAGGCAAAGTCCGCCATTGCTATCGCTTTGCTGATCTCGACGACTTCTCCCTCCTCCGGGTCTTCATAACGGACGTAGACAGTCAAAGCAGGTTGGCGGGCAGGAGCATCCTTCTGAAATTTGACCTCGTAGAGCGCGGTGACGCTGTGTCCTACCCCGATTTCGCCTGCATCCACGGCATCGTTGCGAAAATCCTCGTCCGCCACATCGCGGTTTTCGTAACCAATGAGGCGATAAGTACGAACTACCGTTGGATTGAAATCCACCTGCACCTTCGCGTCGCGGGCGATGACCTGCAATGTGGAGGGTAAGTCGTGAACGAAAACACGTTCCGCTTCTTTCAGTGTGTCAACGTAGGCATAGAAACCATCCCCGTTATCCGCCAGTTGTTCCATCAACACATCGTTATAATTTCCCATTCCAACTCCTACCGTGGTCAGATAGATCCCCTCGTCCGCGTAACTGCGGATTTGTTCTAGGATGCTCTCCGGACCGGTATTGCCCACATTCGCCACACCATCAGAACAGAGTATCACACGGTTGATGGCGCCATCCTTATAGTAACGCGAGGCCAGTTGATAAGCCATCACCAATCCTTCCTCGGCGTAGGTAGATCCCCCCGCGTCCAGACCACGGATGGCGCGCAAGACACGGCGTTGATCACTGACTTCCGTTGGTTCCAAAATCACACGGGCACGCGAACCATAGACCACGATGCCCACTTCATCCGTCGGGCGCAATTCATTGACCAGCAGTTCCAACGACTGCTTCACTAGCCCCAAACGATTTTCCCGATCCATCGAACCGGACACATCAATCACGAAGGTCAATACCACATCGTCGCGGTCCTCCTCAAAAATTTCGTATCCTTGCAGTCCCACGCGCACCAGGTGATAATTCTCGGCATAGGGAGAGGAGGCACCTTCTAGGTGAATGGCGAAAGCACCTTCTTCCGGAGGCGTATACTCCTGGTCAAAGAAGTTAATGAATTCTTCCACGCGGACGGATTCATCGGGCGGTAAGAAACCATCGCTGATATACCGGCGCATCACAGTGTAAGAAGCGGTATCCACATCCACGGCAAATGTGGAGAAGTGATCATCTTCCGTATCAATACGGGGATTAACTCCGTAGTCCTCAAAGAACATATCGCCATAGGGTTGATCGTTCGGCTCTGTAGAACCTCCAGTAGAAGGGCCAGCACCGGCATCGGGTTGGGCGACCGAGGGTACCGCGGTCGCGCTAGGGGCGGGCATCTCCATCTGCACTTCTACCACTTTTTCAACTTCCTGGGTCGCGACGCGCCGGTCGACACGCACAGGTTCCTCGGTCCTGGGTGACTCTGACGCCATCTGAGGCGTAGGCGCACCACCACAACTGGACAACACCAACACAGCTAAACTTAACATACTCAAAACAACACAGCTATAGGTCTTCATCATTTTCCTCCTGAATGTAATAATGATTTGGGCGATTATTTACCCTTACTACTTCGTTACATGCAGGCAGCAGGAAAAAAGTTCACAGGTTTTCGGGAAAACGGATTGACAATTTTCTATTTGATCATACACTATTTGGGATGATTCAAGTTATTTTTACACTTTACGCCCTATCAAGCCTAAAGGTGTAAAGGTAGAAAGCAAGGTTTCTGAACCTTGCCCACTATTTACACATTTATTAAAAAGAGGAGGTGAGCAAGATGTCACAAACTATCGACATTTCTATAAACATCTATCGCGCTATCTGTAGCGGCGATTTTGCTTACCACCTCCCCCCCCCCAAACATTCGGCACAGCTATTGTAATCATCGCATAGCTGTCATCTCCTGCAAACCACGGGTTGGCGCGCAAATCGCCCAACCCGTGGTTTTCGTTTATTACAATGCGTGATGCGTAATGCATCAAACGTCATTCACCATTTGCTATTCATGATTCATAAATGGAGGATATGAAATGATCCCGCTGAAACGTTATCTTGGTTTGTTGTGGACTTATCTTAAGCCACAATGGCTGAATGTGATCGTATTAACGGCCCTTGTTTTAAGCAGTATTGGACTGCACTTAGTCAACCCACAAATTCTGCGTTATTTTATTGATGCCGCGCAAGCAGGGGAACCGGCGCCAACATTGATGTTGGCAGCAGGCGGATTTTTGAGCGCGGCGATCGTGGCTCAGGCACTCGCGTTCACCGGCACCTACATCGGCGAAACGATTGCCTGGACGGCCACCAACGCCCTGCGCCTGGACCTGACGCGCCACTGTCTGTGCTTGGATATGACCTTCCACAAGACCCACACGCCGGGCGAACTGATCGAACGCATAGATGGCGACGTGAACACACTTGCCAACTTTTTTTCGCAACTGGCCCTTCATCTTTTGGGCAACGGGCTGCTGGCCCTCGGCATTCTCGTGTTGTTATTCCGAGAAAATGGCTTCATCGGGTTAGTAGGTGCAGGCTATACGTTGTTGACTTTTGCCACACTGCGCGCCGTACAAACTCCTGTGAGCCGGGCCTGGAACCATTCACGCCAGGCGGAAGCCGACCTCTATGGTTTTATGGGCGAGCGACTTGGCGGCACCGAGGACATCCGCGCCAACGGCGCGGAGCCTTACGTGCTACGACAACTCACCCAATTTATGCGTGCCGTCTCCCAAACCTGGCTCAAAGCCAAAGTATGGCAGAGGCTCAGCGCTAACCTCGGTGACACGGTTTATCTGTTCACACAAGTGACCGCACTTGCTACTGGCGCGTGGCTTTTCCTGGGCGGGCGGATAACGTTAGGCACCGTTTATCTGATTGTGCACTATGTCACGCAACTACAAGCTCCACTGGGCAACATCCAACGCCAGGTGGATGACCTCCAACGCGCCAGCGCAAGCATCGCGCGCATTGAAGCGCTATTCAACACACGCCCTACCCTCATAGAACACGCCCACGCGCAACTTCCCGCCGGGCCGTTAGCAGTTATGCTTGAAAATGTCAATTTTCATTATGGAGAATGGAAAATGGAAAATCAGCGAATCAGCGAGTCAACGAACGACAACTCAACGCCCACAATCCCCAACATCCCGCCTCCCGCCTCCCGTATCCCGTATCCCGTATCCTCCTCCACAACCGTCCTTCACAACATCGCCTTCTCGCTGAAACCCGGACGGGTGCTGGGGGTGTTGGGACGGACAGGGAGCGGAAAGACAACACTGACACGACTGTTGTGTCGGCTTTACGAGCCCGTAACCGGCACAATCCGCCTGGATAACACTGACCTGCGCGACGTGAGTTTCAGCGATCTACGGCGGCGCGTGGGACTGGTGACACAGGATATCCAACTCTTCCGCGGCACAGCCCGCGATAACCTGACGCTATTTAATCCTAATATTCCAGACGAGGCCATCCTGGACGCATTGCGAACCCTGGAATTGTGGGATTGGTACCAGACCCTGCCAGCCGGATTGGACACCCACCTCCAGAGCGGCGGGAAGAGTCTCTCTGCCGGTGAAGCACAACTTCTCGCCTTCGCCCGCGTCTTCCTGAAAGACCCCAGCCTGGTGATCCTCGATGAAGCCTCCTCCCGGCTGGATCCGGCGACCGAGCAACGGCTGGAACGCGCGATCGGTCGCCTGCTCCACAACCGCACTGCCATCATCATCGCCCACCGCCTCGCTACCGTTCAGCGTGCCAACGAGATCCTCATCCTGGAAGCAGGACACATCGTCGAATATGGCGACCGTCTCGCCCTTGTCACCGATCCCACCTCGCGCTTTGCGCAACTCTTGCAGGCGGGGATGGTAGAAGTGCTGGCGTAGGAGAGGCAGAGGAGCAAAGAGGCAAAGGGGCAAAGGAGCAAGAGGACAGGGGTATGAAGAAGAAGGGACAAATGGAGAATAGAAAATCAAGGGTCGAGAATCGGCGAATTACGCATTGCGCATTACGTTTCACGTTTCACACATAAGGAGTCTTTAATAATGAAATCTTCTTTACCTACTTGGACGGCAACGTGGAAGCTTATCCACTTCCGGACCACGGATTTTTTCTGGCTTACGGTACTATACAGCGTTTTCTTTTTCAGCCGCCTGGTACCGGGGCTAATTACACAGAGGTTTTTCGATAGGCTAACCGGCGGTGCGCCGGTAGATTTTGGCCCGTGGAGTTTGCTCGCGCTGTTAACGGGCGTGGGGGTCACACGCATCGTGGTGAATTTCACGCGCGTCTACAGTGAAGAGACCTTCCGCTATTATGCGTGGGCCTTATTACGGCGGAATATCCTCGCCAACGTGTTGCGCCGGCCCGGCGCGCAACATCTGCCGCTTGGCCCCGGCGACGTCATCAGTCGCCTGCGTGGGGACGTGATGGAGCTGTCAGACTGGCCCACCTGGTTGCCCTATCTGCTAGGCCATCTGTTATTCGCGGTGGGTGCGTTTGGCATTATGCTCACGCTACATCCAGCCATCACACTGGTGGCTGTGCTGCCTCTAGCCGCCGTCGCCATCATCGTCCAGGTCAGCCGCGACCGCCTGCTCCACTATGACCACGCCAGCCGGGACGCGACCAGCGAAGTAACCGGATTCCTGGGCGAAGTACTGGACGCGGTACAGGCTCTCAAGCTCGCCGACGCGGAGGACAACGTGCTTACGCGCTTACGCGCTCTCAACGATGCCCGTCGCAAAGCAGAAGTACGGTTCAGCCTGCTATGGGCCATCCTCAACTGGGCGCACGCAGGCGTCGCCGATATTGGCCTGGGGTTGGCTTTGCTCCTTATCGGGCAGTCAATGCGCGGCGGCACATTCACCATCGGGGAATTCACACTCTTTGTCACTTATTTGAACTTCATCGTCGAGTTCCCCGCGACCATCGGCGGTTTTATCGCCGATTACCAGACGCAGGCTATTTCCATCAACCGGCTGCTCGAATTACAACCCGACGCTCCCCCTGAAACACTGGTTGACCTCAGTCCCATCGCGCTAAACGGGCCGCTGCCGGAGATCCTGTTCTCCTCCCATACACCTGCCGATCACCTGGAAACCCTGGATGTGACAGGCCTGCACTACATCTATCCGGCCTCTGGCAACGGCATTCACAATGTCGCGCTGCACATCCCGCGCGGCAGTTTCACCGTAATCACCGGGCGCGTAGGATCGGGCAAGACCACATTGCTGCGCGCGCTATTGGGTCTACTGCCCAAAGACGCGGGGGAGATTTGCTGGAATGACCGGCCCGTTGACGATCCGGCGACATTCTTCAGACCGCCCCGAAGTGCATACACACCGCAAGTTCCTCTGCTTTTCAGCGACACACTCAGGAATAACATTCTGATGGGGCTGCCGGCACAACATGTGGACTTGCCTGCTGCGGTCCGTGCTGCCGTACTGGAGCAGGATATCGCCAAACTAGAACAGGGTCTGGACACCCTCGTGGGGCCGAAAGGTGTGCGGCTTTCCGGCGGACAGGTGCAGCGCACTGCCGCCGCCCGGATGTTCGTCCGCGCACCCGACCTGCTCATCTTCGACGACCTCTCCAGCGCGCTGGACGTGGAAACCGAAGGCCTGCTCTGGGAGCGCGTCTTTGCACAGCCCGATCTCACTTGCATCGTCGTCTCCCACCGCCGCCCTGCCCTCCGCCGCGCCGATCATATCGTTGTGTTGAAAGACGGGCGGGTTGAGGCAGAAGGGACGTTGGATAAGCTATTAGAGGAAAGCGCAGAAATGCGAGAGTTGTGGGAAGGGGAAAAATCACACAGTTTAGAGGAACCCCTTCAACACATCTCTGGTTGCCGGAGACATAATGCGCATTGATGGCTTAAGAAAAAGCTGGAATTTTTACGATAAAGGCACTCCCCTTCCCTATCTGACTTTCCACTGTAATACTGCCATGCTGCGCCACTGTCAACGCCTGGGCAATAGATAATCCCAGGCCAAATCCCGGCGTCGAACGCGAAGTATCCCCCCGGTAAAAGCGATCAAAAATGCGCGATCTAAATTCCGGCGAAATCCCCGGCCCGTTGTCCTCAACACGGATAACAACTTGGGAATCGGATAACGCCATATCGACCAGGACAGGGCTTTTGGTGTGCTTAATAGCATTATCAAGCAAAATCAACAATACTTGCTTAAGCGCATCCTCATTCGCCACAGCCACCAACTCACCCCCCGCCTCACACTGACACTGAATTTCCCGGCCTGGGGCCAATAATCGTACCTGGCGGAATACGTCATCCACGAGTGCAGAGACATCCACCAAATTCAGTTCTAAAGTACGCCCGGCATCCGCGCGGGCCAAGGTCAACAAATCGCTGACCAGACGGCTCAATCGCTCGCTTTCGCCAATCAGGTCACCTAGAATATCCTCCTGTTCTGCCTGGGGCAGAGGAGGACATCGTTGTAGCAAGGCCAGATTACCCCGGATCGTGGTCAAAGGCGTGCGCAACTCGTGAGAAACATCGGCAACAAAATCACGCTGCACTTGCAATGCGTGGGTCACCTGCCGGTAAGCCACCTCCAACTGTGAGAGCATTTCGTTGAAGGTTGTCGCCAGATGGCCTAATTCATCGTTGGGGCCGGCGTGCAGTACTCTTGAGGAGAAATCACGCGCCTCGCCAATTTCACGCGCAGTCTGTGTAATCCGGTGAATGGGATGTAGGGTAAAACCAGATAAAGTCCATCCCGCTCCAAATGCGATCAGGGTTGTCAATATACTTCCCAGGAGCAGCGTCATTCCCAAAGATTGCAGAGAGCGGTCACGATCGGCCAGGGAACGCGACACTTGCACAATTCCCGTTACCTCCCCTTCGATAATTATGGGTTGGTTATAGATAAGCAAACGACCTTCTTCATCATCATGGGCAATTTCAATCCAAATCTTGCCGCGTAACAGTTCCTCCAACCCGATCTCACTCAAAGGTAAAACTATCTGCTCTTCTTCCGAAGGGAAATCCAGTGCAACCCCCTCGGCATCTAGGATACGCACTATATCACGCTGGCGACCCTCACGCATCAAGGGTTGTAACATTTGACGCGCCTGGTCGCCCTCGGGACCTTCCCGGCGCGCCATTCCTGGTAACGGCTCTGGTCTACCAAACTCATGTTGCGAGCGTGTCCAGGCCGCGACAATGGAGTCGGCGACCTTTTCCAGGTCATGTTCCACTATTGAAAGCGTATAGCGCGCTTGCGCAATGTAAAGCACAGCACTAAATAAAATCAGCGTCAATGCCAAGATCACGCTGTATAATAAGGTCAGACGTAATCGGATAGACACTAACCTACTCCCGTAATACGTATCCTATCCCACGCACAGTTTGGATCAAACGCGGTTCCCTCTCGGCTTCCATCTTTTTCCGTAGATAACCGATATAGACTTCTATAACATTATCGTCACCCACAAAATCATAACCCCAGACATGATTGATAATCTGTCTCCGTTCCAACACTTGATTAGGGTGACGCATCAGAAGATATAACAAGTCAAACTCAGTTGGAGTAAGCGTGAAATAACGTGTGCCGCGCCGGACTTCACGGGAAGTAGGGTCCAGATACAGGTCCATAAATCTAAGCGGTTCTTTATTATCTACCCCCGCGCGCCGCAATAATGCGCGTACACGCGCCACCAGTTCAGGCGATGCAAAGGGTTTGACCAGGTAATCGTCGGCGCCGCGGTCCAATCCCTCAACACGATCCTGTACCGCGTCGCGCGCGGTCAACATCAACACGAGTGTCTCGTTTTCCTCCTCACGTAAAGTTCTGAGGACTTCCACTCCATCTAGTTTAGGCATCATCCAATCGAGAATGATCACATCCGGTCGCTCCGCATAAACTTGCTTTAGGGCCTCCTGTCCATCAACGGCAGTACTCACGTCAAAACCCTCATAAGCCAGCGTGCGATGCAGCATTTTGAGCAATCTTTCATCATCATCCACTACAAGTACTTTTTCCATAGCTACCTCATTACAGAACAATCCAATATATATAATTCATTAGGGTGCGTTTCAAATGAGTTAGTGGGTACGTCAAACGTCAGACGTCAAAATGCACTCCCGTTTGACATTTGACGCAAGTACATTCTCCAACTCAAATGAAACATACCCAATTTATTACAGCTTATTTAATCCAGGTTGCTACCTATCACGTGAATTTCTCTTTTTCGCCCCGTACGGGGCGAAAAAGAGAAGGAAAAAGAGGTGTTTTTTCGCACGCGGCAAGAGTCGCGTGCGAAAAAACACTCTTTTCTCTTCCGTTACCACAAGGTAGCAACTCGTGTTATTTAGTGAATCCATTGCTAAAAAACTGTTTTTTTTCAGGTAAGTCAAGTGTATAAAGCAAAAAACGTAAATACACACTTACAATATACCCGGTGACATTCGCATTAATCGCCCAAATCTTCCTAACTCTTAACTCCTAACTCACAACTTCCGACTCACAACTTACAGCTTCCCTTACGCTTTATGCCTACACTCTCATTATACATGCATATCTGATGATATTCTAAGGAAAAGCTGAGAAATGCCTAAGAAGAACCGGATTTTCTCAGCTAATTCTCAGCATTTTCATGGAATGTTCTTAGCCATCAATAGTAGACTACCCTATGTAGCTCAAGTTGCCATCTGGTAGATTTGATGAGTTTGTCAGATGCTAATAAAAATAAAATGTATTGAGGAGGAGCTGTTATGTTTCGTAAGAAGATCTTTTGGATTATTGTCGTTGTACTGGTTCTAGCGGGCGGAGGATACGCAGCTTACACAACCTGGTTTGCGCCCAAAGGGGGAGTAGAAACCCAAGCCGTTATACAAACAACAACCGTGACGGTAGGCGATATGTCTATCACAGCCTCTGGCTCAGGGGCATTGGTTGCATCTACGGAAGTTGAATTGGCCTTCGACAGCAGTGGGACTCTGATGGAGTTGTTAGTTGAAGTAGGTGATCACGTGCAGGCCGGCGATATATTGGGATGGATTGACGATACGGACGCGCGCAAGGAAGTGGCGTCGGCGGAACAGGCGTTAATGGAAGCAGAACAAACTTTATCGTTGGCAAAAGCTCAAGCAGAACTTAATGTAGCGCAAGCACAAGCCGATCTAGAAACAGCACAAAGCGCGTTAGATGATTTACTCAATTGGGAAGCAGATGAAGAAGAAATTGAAATGGCAAAAGCTAATGTAACCAGCGCCGAATCATCCTATCAGACTACTGCTGCGAAAGCAAAAATGTGGTCGGATCAAATTGCTTCCACGCGCATCAGCCTAGCACAGGCGGTTCAGTCTTTAGAAGATGCCCAGGAGAATTACGTAGATGCTATGAATACAGAGCGTGATTGGGAAGAAAGCATCGAGGACACACGCGAGTCTGCCGCCAGTTCATTAGTGAAAGCCCAACAAAGTCTTGAAGTTGCGCAGGCCAGTTATAACCTGGACACCATTAACACCTCCACAGCCGACCTCACAAGCGCCTGGGCGAATGTATTAAGTGCCCGCAGTGAACTAGAAGCTCTGGAAACTCCACCGGATGAAGCTGAAGTCACTGCTGCGAAAGCTGCGGTACAACAGGCCGAATACACTTTACAGGAAGCGCAATTGGATTTGTTGGATTCAGGCGACGGTAAAATAGCCGCCGTACGGGAAGCCGAATTGGCATTAGAGCAGGCAGAACTTACCCTGGAAGCGGCGCAGAAAAGTCTGGAAGGGACCACCCTGATCGCCCCCTTCGATGGCATCATTACTACCGTCAATGCAGAGGTTGGAGAAAGTGTGAGTGGATCTGTGCTTGTATTAGCTAATCTCAACCAACCGGTGGTGCAATTTTGGGTCGAAGAGACCGACATGAAGAGTGTAGCAAAGGGCAGCCCGGTAAACATCGTTTTTGAAGCTCTGCCCGATTTCACCTATACGGGCGAGGTTTTCCGCATTGACCCTGTGCTTGTCACTGTGGGCAGCACCCCAGCCGTGCAGGCTTGGGCCACTATTGATACCGGTACCCATCCCGTTACCTTACTGGGAGATATGAACGCAGAAGTAGAAGTCGTCTCTGGAGAAGCTCGAAACGCGCTGCTGGTGCCGGTACAAGCATTACGCGAAATGGAAGAAGACCAGTATGCAGTCTTTGTCGTGCTTCCCAACGGAGAATTGGAAATGCGGCAAGTCGAAGTTGGCTTAATAGACTTCGTGAACGCCGAGGTTAAGTCCGGCCTCCAGCAGGGCGAAACTGTTAGCCTCGGAGAAAGCACAAGTTCATCCACTACTACCGAGATAGATACAGGCAATCCTTTTGAAGGTGGGGGTATGCCCGGTGGCGGTATGCCCGGTGGCGGTATGCCGCCGATGTGATGTTGGGAGACTAATATGACACGTACACTGATCGAAATAAAAGACTTAACCAAAGTGTACGGCACAGGCAAGATTGCCGTACACGCCCTCCGAGGAGTCAATGCCATTGTGGAAGAGGGGGAATTTGTCGCAGTGATGGGACCTTCAGGTTCAGGAAAATCTACGTTGATGAACATTTTAGGATGTCTGGATCGTCCCACGGATGGCACCTATATTCTCGACGATGAGGATGTTAGTAAGTTAAGCAAAGACGAATTAGCAGGGGCGCGGAACAGAAAAATCGGGTTTGTCTTTCAATCTTATAATCTGCTCCCGCGATTGACAGCGGTCAAAAATGTAATGCTGCCTATGTTGTATAACAGTGAAAATGGAAAAAGCAATGAAGAGCAATATAAACACGCCGTTGAGGCTTTGGAAACCGTAGGACTGGGTGAGCGTATCAACCACCGGCCCAATGAACTATCGGGGGGACAGCAGCAACGGGTAGCCATCGCGCGGGCGCTGATCAATCATCCTTCTATCATTCTTGCCGATGAGCCAACCGGCAACCTGGACACCCGCTCCGCAGAAGAAATTATGCAGCTCTTGCATAAGTTACATGACCAGGGTGGGACTATCGTTATGGTCACCCACGAGTTGGATATTGCCGAACACGCAGAACGGGTGATTTATCTGCGAGATGGGCAGGTTATCTCTGACAAATTACATGCCAGCGGGATCGTTGATTTGCATAATGGAGATAATGGGAAGGAATGAGTGATGAGTTAAGAGTCAAGAGTTAAGAGGGAAATAAGTCTTTCACCCCCTAACACTTAACTCATAATTCTTAACTCTCTTGGAGGTAAAGTATGAGTCTTTGGAAAACACTAAAAGTAGCATGGGAAGGATTAATGATGAACAAGGTGCGTTCTTTTTTGACCACCTTGGGTGTGATCATCGGTGTAGCAGCAGTGATTATTATGCTGGCAGTCAGTGCCGGCGCTGAAGCCGAAGTCGCCGATCAGATCAACGCATTAGGGGCTAACTTGATTATGGTTATGGCCACGTTCGAGCGGGGGGGAGTCAGAGCCGGCGTCAATACGCCACCTCCCAGCCTGACTTACGATGACCTGGCCGTTATCGAGCAGAACCTCACCGATGTCAACGGGGTATCGGCAGAACAAAGTACAAGCCAGATTGTGAAAACTGAGCTTGCCACCCTATCGGATGTTTCTATTATAGGTACCACACCTGGTTTCCTGAATGTGCGAGATTTACACATAGCAGATGGCCGCTTCATTACTGAAGAAGACAATGATCGCACCAACAAAGTCGCTATATTGGGATATGAAATCGCCCAAGAACTGTTTGGCGTAGGTGTCGATCCCATTGGACAATCCATCAAGGTAGATACCGCAAAATTAACCGTGATCGGCGTCATGGCAGAAAAAGGAGTGGTAGGCAATACCGACTATGATAACTGTGTTTATGTCCCAATCACCCTGGTATTTCAAAAGTGGACGTATGACCGGTTCAGAGGAGAAAATCTAAGAGTTGTATATATATCGGCCAAAGACAAAGCGTCAATGTCCGGTGTTATGTTACAGTTGAACACATTGATTATGCAAATCTTAGGCACTACACCCGACTCACCTGGATTTCAGATGACCACACAGGATAGCATCATTGATATGCAGACCTCGACAACCGAGACATTCCGCAATCTGTTGGCCTGGGTAGCGGCAGTTTCACTCGTCGTCGGTGGTATCGGCATTATGAACATTATGTTGGTCAGCGTCACAGAACGCACGCGGGAGATCGGTCTACGACAGGCGCTCGGGGCGCGTCCTCGTGACGTACAACTGCAGTTCTTGTTTGAGGCTATTATGTTGAGTTTATTAGGAGGACTCGCCGGTGTCCTCTTTGGGGTGGGAGGATCGTATCTCTTCAACCAATTTGGTACAATGCGCACGGAGTTGGTTACGGCTTCTATTCCTCTATCTTTCGGCGCCGCTGCGGCCGTGGGCATCTTTTTTGGTTACTATCCGGCAACACAGGCGGCGCAACTTGATCCGATTGTCGCCTTACGGCACGAATAAAAATCGCAAGGAAGGAATCAGTGATGAAATACAAACTCATATTTCTAAGTTTAATAATAGTTGGAATGATTATACTTAGTGGATGCCAACCAGAAGCAACTCCTTCAAGTAATACCAACACATCCACACAAGTTGAAAATACCCATACGGACAAAGCGCCGAGTTCGAATCCTGATCCCGCACAGCCGGAGATGAATAATCCTATGGGGGAGGAATTGGATACTGTCACTTATCTCAATCTAGGGACATTGAAATTAGAAGGGACCGAAAATGCGGTCACGCCGGAACAAGCTGTCAAATTACTACCCCTCTGGCAAATGGTCCAGGAGAACACATTACAGAACGACGCCGAAACCAACAACGTGACCGGGCAAATTGAAGAACAGATGACCGAGGCCCAATTGAAAGCCATCGAGGCTATGTCGCTCACATTTGCCGATCTAGAAACTTGGATGCAAGAACAAGGTATCGAAATGCGTGTGCCAGGTGATGGGGCAAATGGGCCTGGCGTTGCCGGGGATATGTCGGAAGAAGAACGTGCTCAAATGCGTGAACAACTTCAAAATATGACCCCCGAAGAACGCGCGACAGCTATGGCCGAGGCAGAGGCTGAATTCCCAGAAGGTTCTCCAGAAGGTGGACAGGGTGTACCCCCAGAAAATGGACAAGGGACACCACCAGAAGGAGGATCGCCGCCGGAAGGGTCGCCAGGTATGGGACAAGGCAGAGGTATGGGGGGTAACAGAATGTTGTTGGAACCCTTAATTACACTGCTCACCGAGCGCGCCGCAGAATAGGTTAGCGCACAATATAAAAGCGGCAATGCTTATTAACAATATAGTGGCGCAATGGAGGTAAAGATGAAAAAAATGAATATACGTCAAATCGGCATTGTAACCCTGGTGCTGATGCTCATTACGGCGGCAACAACAGGGTGCAGCCAACTCATGACAATCGGACAGAAAACACCAGCCGGATTAGAGAGTAACACAAGTGGTTATACGGGCGCGTTGAGTACCACCCACGAGAATGCATTGGACCCCATAAGTCAACTTGCACTGGGTATCCTGCAATTGGAAACTACAACTGACGCCGTAACAGAAGAACAGGCTATCAAACTGCTCCCATTATGGGAACTCCTGGTCGGGAGTACAGTTACCAACGATAACGAACGCCTTGCAGTAGCAAAGCAAATCGAGACAACCCTCACCGAAGCACAAATAACCGCCATCGCTGCAATGCAACTCACAGCAGCAGATATGCAGGTTGGGGCGGGCGATCCGCCTAATATGGAGATGGGTACGGATGGCGGCCAGCAGCCAACGGGCGGCAGCGGACAAGGCAGCAGCGGAGCACGGGGGGGGGCGGGGCAAAATATGTCCGAAGAAGACCGGGCCGCCATGCGCGCGCAATTCCAGAATATGTCGGAAGAAGAACGCGCCAATATGCGATCACAGTTTGCACAACAGAATAGTACAGGTGGCGTTATGCCGGCTGCTGTTGGAGGAAGTTCTCAAAATTTGATCGCGCGTGTAGTAGCTCTCTTAACCGAACGCAGTGGAAAAGCGCTAACCGCGAGTACTGCGCCAATACGAACACGCACCACACCGACTCCAGAGCCAGAACCTACCCAGGTTGCGCCTACAAGCACACCGCCAGCCCCCACCCCCACGCCAACACTTGAACCCACCGCAACACTGACGCCCACCATCACACCGGTGGTCACCGAAACTGTAGCCAGCACCCCCGCCCTGACACCCAAACCTACCACGGCAGCCACTGTAAGGACGTCGGCAAATGCGACAGCCGCGCCGGCTAACACATCCGAGGCAACTAAGACCACACCCACCCTAGATACCACAGTATCTGAAGAAACGTCGTCCTCTACGATTATACAATCTGCATTGGAATGGATTCCCGACACCGATCCTGGCCCTCCCTTTGCCATCGAAGTCACCACCAACTATGCAGTCTCTAATCCCAATTATGAAGGCGGTTTAATTTACAAAGTAGCGGGGGTAGTACGCAATACGTCCGATCAAATGTACTCAATATCGGCCATTCACGTCACCTTCTATGATGCTGATGGGTTCAGAGGTGCATTTGTAGCCTTTCCTTCCAGGGGTGGACGTGGACGTCCCACCGGAGAGTATATCTGGCACGGCAGAGTCGAAGCAGAGTACGCGTGTCTGCTAATTGCGCCCGGCGAGGCCTGCCCATTTACTGTAGAGATTGCAGCCCAGAATATGGCTTCGTTCCTAATTCACCCGGATGCTTCTCTTGCCGAGTGGCACGTTTCGGTGCCGGTTGAAACAAGCGACGTAGAATTATATGATGATGGTTCAGGCTACATCCATATCAAGGGCACGGCAAGCAATAACAATCCGTACAACATCAAGAATGTAGTTATCTCCGGTGTACTGTTAGATGCCGCCGGGCAAACGGTCAGTATGGGATCGACCTACATCCTTACATTGGAAGCCGGAGCAGCGACAGCTTTTGATGTGCCGATCCAAAAGGAAGCATTTGTGGATTATAAACTCTATCCCCAGGCGGAACAGGTTGCGAATTAAAAATACAGACTAGCAGGGTAGGTTTTCCGATCTGCCCGGCAGACAGGAATGTCTGCTCCACTTTGATTATGAAACGTGAGATGTGAAACTTACGTAGTAAGATTATCACATCTCACGTTTTATTTTTAGTGATTTTCTTTGGGCTTATGCGTTGCGCAGCTACCGGAACGCTGTGAGTCTCTCAGCATATTCTCAACAATCTCTTATACTATTTTTATATAAAGATAGTATACTACGTCATAATTAAGTAAGCCAAAGGAAGAATACGTATGATCAGGGAAAAATTTCAAATATCCCACAGGCAAATTAACATAGGGGCGATTTGCTTTGTATTGTTGTTAGGATTAGGATGCAGTTTGTTCAACATCCCCACGCTCTCCCCTACAGCAGAAGCAATCCCGGTGACGGTCGCGCCTACTCCGACGACTGTCATTCCCACCCTTTCTCCGATGTCTGGCACGGTAGTTGATGAGGCCACAGCAGTTTATGCCTTACAATCTCGGGTAACCGCTGTCTATAAAATTGTCAGCCCTTCCGTGGTCAATATCACTAACCGGAGTTACGCCTACAGTATGTTTGGGCAAGCGATTCCTCAAGAAGGCAGTGGCTCCGGCTTTGTATATGATACAGAGGGCCATATCGTTACCAATTATCACGTCATTGAAAACGCAGAAGAGCTCCTGGTTACACTGGCGAATGGAAAGATATACGAAGCTAAAATTGTTGGGGTAGACTCTAGCAATGACCTGGCGGTCATTCACATTGCTGCAGGAGCCGATTTACCATCTCCTATCGCTATAGGCAATTCAGATGCCCTGCAAGTGGGACAATTTGTACTGGCGATAGGCAATCCCTTTGGGCTGGAGCAGACCCTGACCACGGGCGTAATCAGCGCGCTAGGGCGGGTGATCGAAAGTGAAGAGGGCTTCATCGGTGAGGCTATCCAGACGGACGCTGCCATCAATCCCGGGAACTCCGGTGGGCCGCTGCTCGATCTGGATGGGCGCGTTGTTGGTGTCAATTCGCAGATTATCAGTCCCAGTGGAGCCTCCGCAGGTATTGGCTTTGCGGTATCGGTCAATACGATGCAGCGCGTGGTTTCGGAACTCATCGCCCGTGGTTACTATCCCCACCCCTGGGTCGGCACAGAAATGGTTGTCTTAACCTCATCTATCGCGCAATGGTTTCGCGACGCCGGGATGGATGTGCCCACAGATACGGGATTATTGGTACTCGAAGTCACTTCCGGCAGCCCGGCA
>JAFGFI010000366.1 GCA_016931185.1 Anaerolineae bacterium | reverse complement strand
TCAACTGGATGAAGGACTCGCGCTGCATCGCCCGGCACAACATCGCCATCGGGTTCGTGTAGTTGAGCATAGTCGCACCGGGACACAGTTCTTCCATATCCTTCACAATGCCTAACATCACAGGGATGGTGCGCAGCGCGCGGAAGATGCCCGAAGGCCCGCGCGTGTCGCCGACATTGGTATCCACACCATACTTTTTGGGAATGAGAATATCGTGTTGCCACACATCCACGCCGCCCGCCAGGATCGTGACAATTACGGCATCAGCATCCTTGAGGGCCTCGCGGCGATCTAGCGTCGCTATCACTTTTGCGGGATATTTCCCATCCTCCACAATGCGATTGACTGCCTTATGAATGAAGTCCAATCGCTCCGGATCAATGTCCATTAGCGCCAAAGTCGCATCTTCTAGCAGGGGAAATGTCAAAATGTCCCGTACCAGGCTGCGTGTAAAGCCGAAACTTCCGGCACCGATAAAGGCTATTTTTGTCATCAGGTATGACCTCCGTAAAGTAATTTTGATAAAACGTCAAACGTTATTCGACATTTGACTTTTAACTCTCTATATGAGCAGTTCCGCTTTTCTCTTCAACAAGATCGTTTTGTCGAGATGGTGTTACCAGCACCTTATCCACCCGACGTCCATCCATATCCACGACTTCAAAACGGAAATGATCACATTCAAACCATTCGCCGGAAATAGGGATACTTTCCAGGCGATAGATTACAAACCCGCCCAGGGTTTGATAGTCCGCCAGTTCCTCATCGGGCAACCTTTCAATATCAAGTAATTTTTTAACCCTGTCTATGGGCACCATACCATCGAACAACCAGGAACCATCTTCACGTTGTATTGCCTCCGGTTCCTCCGGTTCATCTATCGCGGGGAGGTCGCCCACTATACTCTCCAGGATGTCGGTATCTGTAACCATTCCCTGGATAACACTATATTCATCTACAACCACAGCCACATGCAGACCTTTTTGCTTAAAAAGCTCCAACAATTTAAGGGTGGGCATATTTTCCGGCACAAACAAAGGCGGCCGCAACAAAGTAAGCAACTCTAGAGGGGTATCCGTAAAAGTTTGAGCCAATATATCCCTGACATAGATAACTCCTAGTATGTTATCCAGGCCGTTTTTACTGACCAGGAAACGTGAATAAGGACTATGCGCGATTTTTTGCTGTAGGATCTCCAGTGAATCTTCTAGATCAAGCCACACGATCTGAGGCCGCGCAGTCATCACCGCGCCAACACGTTGTTCGTCCAGGCGCAACACGCTTTCAAGAATATCTTGTTCTACTTCTTCCAGGACCCCACTTTGCGCGCCTTGCTCGATCAAAATCTCGATCTCCTCCTGGGTGATCAGGGGTTCGGTTGAGGGTTGAATTCCCAACGCCCAAATCACAAAATCGGTGGACAGACTGAGCAATTTAACCAGGGGTGAAGCTAACATTGAGAGAAAATTCATCGGATCCGCTGCCACCATCGCAATACGCTCTGCAGCGTTGAGTGCCAACCGCTTCGGTACCAATTCCCCGATGACCAACGATAAATAGGTCACACCAATCACAACAACGGCCACCCCCACAACTTCGCTATAGGGTTTCAACGCGGGGACACTGTCGAGGAGCAACGCGATTTCTTCGGCCAGGGTAGCGCCGCCAAAAGCACCCGATAAAACACCGATAGACGTAATACCGATCTGAATAGTCGCCAGGAACTTATTAGGTTCGTCGGCAAGTTTCAGCGTACGTTGAGCTTGACGATTTCCGGTATCCGCCAATTGTTGGAGGCGTACTTTCCGCGCCGAAACAATCGCCATCTCCGACATTGCAAAAATACCGTTGGTTATGGATAAGAGAAAAATAACCAAAATCTCTATAAACAGATCGTTCATCATGCTTTAAATCCCCATTTTCACTCAATGGCGGGGGTCAAAACGAAGCCGATTGTACAGGTCAAGCATCACCAAAACAAATCGGCTTTATCCCAAATGGTTGGATCGTATTCAACACCCAATCCCGGTCCGGTGGGAACAGCAACGGTCCCCTTATGAATCGTAAACGTGGGCGCATACCATGTCTCCGGTGATTTATACGCGCCGCTATATTCCTGATAAGGGCCTAGATTGCGCGCGATGGCGCCGAAGTGTAACACAGCAGCGGCTTCAGCGCCAAATTTGGGACTGTGCGGCATTACCGGCAACCCTGCTGTCTCTGCCAGTCGTGCTACTCGTAACAGACGGAACATTCCCCCATTGTACATTACATCGGTCTGCACGACATCTACCACCCGGTCGCGGATCATCCACGCGAGCAAAGGTAAGCTTGAATCCTGTTCTCCTCCCGCAACAGGCATTGCCAGCGTGTCGGCAACTTGTTTTGTTTGCCAATACTCCTGCCAGGGGCATGGTTCCTCGAAGAGGGCTATTCCATAGTCCGCCAATAACGCGCCTACCTCAATGGCGTGTTCCGCATCGTAGGATCCATTGGCGTCTACATAGATGGTCACAGCATCACCAAATGTCTTACGGGCCAATGGAATGAGGTTGCCGGTACGGCCGGGAAAAGCGTCAGCGTTGTGGCTCATCCGCCCGCCAATTTTTAACTTGACAGCATCCGCGCCGGTCTCTTCAAGCCGCGCTTGCAACCAAGCCACTTCTTCTTCCGGGGTTGTATCGCGTCGCGAACTGGAAAGATAAATAGGAATTTCGGGCCGCAGCAGCGGCCCGCAGAGTTCAGATACAGACTTACCCGCCACTTTGCCAAGCATATCCAGGATCGCCAACTCCACATAAGCTACCGGGCTCCAGAACGCAATCCCTGCCAATTTATAGGCACTCTTATATGTGTAAACACCCTCTACCAGCGATTCCAGGTCACGGGCATCCCTATTCACAAAATACGGCGCAACAATTTGTTGCAAAATTGGCCAGAGATATTCCAGTCGATTATTGACCGTGACAACGCCCTCTGCTCCATCTGTAGAATGCACACGTACCAAATAACGATTTTGAAACCGTAGGGCTTCAACTGAAGCTATCGTCACCGGTGTGGGGAAAATCACGGGCCATTCAGTAAGAGCAGATAGATTCAACATACAACCTAATCCAACGAACTCTTACTGCGCGTTTTCTGTAATTCAGTCTGCAACCGTCGCCGGTTTAGCAAATCCAACGAGATTTCGATAGACTCACGCGCCTCGTCAGGTGTCGTAGTGCCGATCGTAACCATATCCTGATCGCGGATGGTATTCCATACGAAAGCAAAGCCTACAATGGGTAACAATCGCCCCGCAGCCAAAGGCTTAATCGTCATCACCGGCTTTTTAGCCTCCTGGATAATGCGCTGTACCCAATCGGCCTCAACCTGTAACAAAAAGCCAGCAGCGTTGTAGAGCTGGATATAGGTCTCCACATCCGCGCCTATCCGATCTGCATACACCACAGTCTCCGGCATATGGGTTGAAAGACCGGGAATCATATCACGCTCGCGGATCAACTTCGTATATTTATCCAGATCGCGGATTGTCTTGTGCATCCGGTCGGCCAGCGCGTCAGTGATAGCCTGGTGCGGCATACAGAACGTGGCATGGTACTTCTCTTTGCACACATCGAACACCCGCTCTGCCTCCATTTCCGCCGGGCCACCGGGCACAATATTGAAATGTGGCGTGATAATGCGGATAATGCCCTTGCCACTGCGCTGCTCTGCTTCTTGCACCGCCTCTTCCAGCTTATCCGATACCGGCCCCATCACCGCATCAATACCGTATTCTAAAAATACCATCAGAATATCGGCCACATTTTTAGGATTCTGATACATCGTAATAAAGCGATCCTTTGCCTGACTCGTGTGAGAATACCCCAAGAACCAGTTCGAGCCAATCAACAATCGGGGCAACGAAACTCCACCTACCATCGTACGAGGAAATTCAGACATTAGCATACCTCCCTTGAAAATAGCGAATTACGAATAGCGAATTACGGATTCAATTTTCATCCTACTGCTGGTGAACACACCGCGTTAATGGGTA
>JAFGFI010000365.1 GCA_016931185.1 Anaerolineae bacterium | reverse complement strand
TACGCCTGAAATGACAGTAGGAAACGCAAAATCGCCGTTTTTGGCTTAGAATAAGTGCGTCCCACCTTTAGGCTGAATAGTTACAGTAACCCTACATTAACGCGTAAGGCGGATCACAATCCGCCGTTCCCGCAGCGCCGGATTATGATCCGGCGCAAGCTTTTTTGTGCTCGTTGACGCAGCAAAATTCCCTCTACTGCTCGTGAGCGTCAAATCCAGTCTTGCTTTTCCACCGTTCTCTCGGTTTTGACGTTGCCGGTGTGTTGGGTGGACTGTGACTCAAAGAGCAGCACGTGGACTTCTTCTGCCGCCACGGGTTTGTGTTCCACGCCACGGGGGATAATGGCGAATTCGCCCCGTTCCAGGACGATGTCATCCTGATCCCGCACTTGAATGATCAATGTTCCTTCAACAACCAGGAACATTTCATCTTCGGCTTCGTGGTGGTGCCAGAGGAATTCACCCTTGAGTTTTGCCAGCTTGACGTATTGCCCGTTGAGTTCACCTACAATTCTAGGCGACCAAAGGTCATTGAAGAGGGTGAATTTCTGGGATAGATTTACTTTCTCCATACTGAGAGCAGCCCAGCCGACAATACATTCAGCTTCGCGCGCCACGAAGCAGCAGTGCGGCAAGTGATTCGCGTCCCGAATGTCGCGTTGCCCGTAGCCATGCCTTCCGTGTAGATGTCGCGGACGGCGGATCAATCCTCAGCTTGCATAGTGTCGATAGTCACGCTACACCGACCTCGCGCGCCGGGTGTGGGTACGCCCGGCGCACAGCCAGCACCGCCTCGAAACGCATCACATCCCCCCACGCTATCTCATCCTGCCAGAACACACGGGGTTTCCGGCTCGATCTCCACCCTAGCGGCGGGCGACCTCTGCTTGAGCCGCCACAGTGTGTTGCGCAGATAGGCATAGGCGCTCGTCGCGTCGAAATCAAGTCAGAACAGCGTGACGACCGTCTTGGAGGTGCGGCTGCCCAGCGACGGCAAGGTAAACCAGCAACGCCGTCACTTTGCGCCGCGTCATCGCACTCCAGCCGCGGCATCCCGAAGAGAAAAAGGCGAAAGTCAGACATTTATTACCAACCGACCATTGCCACCGAGCGCCACTCAATTTTGGTAGGCGCGGGGTCGCCTTTCAGTCGCCGCCAGACGTACAAAACACTTCCAGCAATCAAGAACTGCGCGCTGGCCATATCGACTGTTTTGAATTGTCTAGCCATGCTTCGCATTTTAGCACCAATTGGGTTCGGTGCACACAATTATGGAATTTCGCTCCGACAAACTGCTAACACCTCGGCTTACCTTTGATATCGCACGACGATAACAGCACAATACTACTACTCTTTATAGAGCACAAACACGGCTTTAGCCGTAAAGATTTCTTTCAATAGTGGCAACGATACAAAAACCCTCAAGACTTTTGATAAAACTCCCTTTGAGCGCCACCCAGGCGGAAATCGACGGCATTTGGTTATGAGCCATCCCGGTACACATGTAAGTGCCTCACGGAACCCACGCAGTGTAAGGTGGTTGACAAACGGGATAGTCTCACCATCTTGTAAATCCAGCCGAGTCTCCGGGGGAAGTTGACTGTTAATGGCGCTCCCATCCAATTCTAATCTACGTGCCACGCGCATAATCGTTGATTCGGAGAAAAAGACCTGACACCATGGCACACGGATCCAGTTGACCATATGAGCGCCCCAAGGAGCATAAAAAGGCGGATAGTACAAAAAAAACTCTCCACCAGGTCGCAACACCCGATAACATTCACGTAAAACGGTTTCGACATCACACAAGTGTTCAAAAGTATCCGTAGCGACAAGCGTGTCAAATGCATCATTTTCAAATGGCAGCAATTCAGCATTTGCTGCCAGTAAGCTCACTTGCACATCATCTTCAAATGCGGTATGAGTATTTCGAAGCTGAAGCAGGTCTATATCAAAGGCCACAACGTTACGTGCACCACACTCATACAAATACTTGATGTTTGAACCCATCCCACATCCAACATCAAGTACTATCTTACCTTCAAGATTTAAATCCCCAAATAGTTCAAACGAACTCTCCGAACGTGCTTGTAACAAATCTCGATAGTGGTTTGGATCTGATTTAGCTGCGAGCAACGCACGATTTGCAGGTGGTGCATATCGGTTAAGTGTGAACAACAACCACTCAGAGAATTTTCCCATCTTCACCCATACCAAGCCAATGCCTACAATGCATATTAAGCACCATCAAGCAACTTTGCGGAAATAACGCGACAATGGTTTACTGCCGCCACGCCCATTATATTAAGGGTTCGTTAAAATAAACCCCGCGTATTTTACGCTCTAAGCCCCATCCCTGTGGCGCTCGCGCGCGAACTTATTCTTTTACAGACCCTAAGGGGTTAAAACTTCTAGCCTACCTAAATTTAGGGTTTCACCCGCTTCAACAATTAACAATAAACTTCCTTCCCCTTTAGGATCGTCTATCAGAAAAGAATAATCTGGGCTTACGAGTATAAGGCCATATGATCCAGGGGGAACATCCTGAAAGACGAACTCGCCATTTTCAGCAGGAATAGCGTAAAATGCAGTTTTTTGATCCAAACTAACCACAGGTAATCCTGTATCCAGGCTCAGCATCTCGCCCAGATAAAGGACCCCTTCGAGTGGGGCACGCTGGGTCTGTAAATCCACAAAGACCCCCCCTATCACGGATAATCCCTCAGATGGGAGAGGGAGAACAAAGGGAGTGGATAAGGTCGGAGTAGGGATCATACTCACACTCTGACCACTACTCAGTGGAGAAAGAGTAACTTGAGGAGTTGGCGCACCGTTGCATCCACTCACTACCAACACCAACACCATAAGAATCGGTAAAGTACGACGAATTTGCATTTAAGCCTCCCAGAACAGATCACAAAATTTCAGGTATCGCGGGTTTGCGTCCACGCCCCACATTGAAACAATACATCAATACCACTATATACAATAAACCCCAATCGGTCCGGTATTGCAACTTGTCTGCCAGACGATACAGTGGTCGAACAATGACTGGGTGCATCCATGGGCCAGCGCCGACAAAACTCCAGATCCTTGAAAGACCTAACAGACCTGTCTTCTGCACAAACAAGTCATAACTTCTACCCCTAGTTAGCATACGACGACAAGCAGTATAGAGATTAATTTCATGGTAATGCACCGCCTGCGCCGCAGGCTCAAAGATAATCTGTAAACCACATTTCGTCAAGCGCGCTCCTAATTCTCCATCTTCGTAAGCAGCATAACGAAATGATTCATCAAAAACCCCATAGTCTAGCAGAAATTGACGTTTTAGTGAGATGTTGTTCGTATAGAAGAATGAAAAATCTGGGTTACGTTTTCCTTCCAGGAGTAAATGATAGCGAAAATTCCAACGTCTCCACCATCGAGCGAACGGTGTTTGCAAGAATTCCAGCGCTAATTCGGCTATACCTAAAATGGCGATGTCTGTTTCTTGGTGTTCAACCGTATGCCCAAAAAGATGCTTTTCCAATAACCCTGGAAGCGCAATAATATCATCCCCTAAAAAGAGGACTACATCTCCCTTGGCTTCATGTATGCCGAAATTACGAGCTGCAGCAGGACCACTAGAAACCTGATGAAAATAACGAATCAGGGCATTGCACTTATGCTTCTCAATAAACGCTTCCACACCAGCTTCCACCGCCTCGGTCGAACCATCATCTACGACAATGATCTCCAACCTGTTTCCAATTTCGGCGGATTGATTGTATAAGGATTCAAGCACTCGCAAAAGTAAAGTCGTCCGATTATGAGTGGGAATAATGATTGATAAAATGGCACTCACTACTCACCATCCCTTACCTATTTTGTAAAGTAAGTACAGCCAAGGAGCTTTTAGAAATCTAGCTTTGAAGTTCTGGCGTGCGCTAAGTCCAATAAAACATGTATGCGTACAATCACATAAATGAGTGCGCGCAATCACGCGCTCTTTGCGAATCACTTCCGAATCCCAGGCGCGCGCAAAATCATACTGGTAATCACTCAAATCCACAAACTGATCACGTAACTCGCAAATGCGTAGTTGGCCGTTGTAATCAATGACACCGATACCTCTACCAGCCAAACAAGGGAAATCCCAGGTTGCTCCCTCGGAATAAACTCTCCATTGATGTCGATAACGATTGATCAAATTTCCCACATCAGATATGCGACGCCAGATGCGTAACAGACCACGCCTTCTTCTTCGTCCCATTGAAACGAGATAGGTTTCCTGAAGAGGCACGAGTTTTTGGTAGATTGCCTTCAACCGTGCTGGAGGTACTGCCTTTATACTACCCTCGGGTGGATCCCCTCTAACAATCTCAAAAAAATGACCATCGACTAACCTGGAAGACTTTATATGCTCCGCAAAATCAATGATTTGCTCATAATTATCCGCACAGATAACAGTATTCACCAGAACCCTAAAATTATCGTACTCCGACGCCACTTGACGAAGCGCGTGAAGCGTTTTCATAGCCAGGTCATAGCCGCCGGGCACACCCCGAATGTAATCATGAACTTCAGCAAATCCATCTATTGATACATTAAACGTAACCAATAAGTCCGCATCAAGTTCCGAAATTTGCTTGGCGATGGCGACGATAGAATCAGAACGCAATCCGTTTGTTGGGACACTTACGCTCTGAATCTGATTATTTCGCCTGAAGAACTCTACAATCTCTGGTAAATCCGCGCGCAGTGTGGGTTCACCCCCAGACAATAAGAGTGTGCTGAATTTGGGCATCGTGCTGGCAATTGTCTCTATTGCTTGCAGGCTAAGCCCCTCATGGATAGCATCCAGATTGCGCCAATAAAAACAATGACGGCAGCGTGAGTTACAGCGCCCCGTCACAAAAAAGATCAACATATCAAAAGCAGGATGCCGCACAAGCGATAATTCCCGAGTCAACGATGTAATTTTCATAAAGATGGTTTGACAACAAGTTATATAGAAATCAGTCGGAGCCTTAGGCCCCGACTGATTTCTTAACTGAGTGATGATCAGCTTACGGGCAAGTATAGTTGATACCGACGAAGTTAGTACCCACACCCTGATCCGCGCGCGAGTGCGCAGCATTGATCAACAAGAGCTGCCCATTGGTACTCTTCACATCCGCCGCGCCATAGAAACCCACACCTGTCGTTCCATCGGTCGGCATGTAGACGGTCAACGGCGAGTTGGCCGGCACAACAATGTTCTGAGTAGCATCACTAATCCCGGCAGCCGAGCTGGCGTAGTTGATAGTAACATTAGCAGCTGTACCGCCTAGGTTCATGATATTGATACCCGTCTTCCACGTAGTGCGGTTGTGAACAACTGGCAAGCTTACACAAGCCGAAGCTTCACCACGCAAAGAGCCCTCATAGGCCACGCCTTCCGCACCGGTCGTGCGATAGCGCTGAGAAGCAACAACCACATACAAATCCGTGTCGCTTGACGTCACGATCGCCGAACCGTACCAGCTATCGGGCAAACCCGTGGTGTTGCCAGGGGTATAGAAAATCCCCATTGCATTTGGCCCCAACACAATTGAGTCAGTCCAGGTGCCCGCGACATTCGTTCCCGTATATGTAATGGCAACTGTAGTTGAGACTGCACCAGCGTTGAAGAGGTTTACACCAGTGGTCCACAAGTTATAGTTCTTGTAAACCAACGGCAGGATAACCTCATCACCAGCCTG
>JAFGFI010000364.1 GCA_016931185.1 Anaerolineae bacterium | reverse complement strand
GCGATGCTGTCAAAGGTCACATAGTAGTCCACTGCTTCAGTATCGCGGATCAGGCGGTCGTAGGAGATAACCTTCACCTCGGCTTCGCGGGCGGCCTCGGCAGCCGCAGCCGCAGCCGTGCCATCCTGCGGGCAAATGATGATAACCTTGACACCCTTGGTAATCAGAGACTCGACATTCGCCTTCTCCTTGGCGGAATCACCCTGGCTGAAGAGAATCTCGACCGCGTAGCCCGCGGCGTTAAGCGCGTCGCGGAAGCGCGTTTCATCCTGAATCCAGCGCGGCTCATCCTTGGTCGGGAGTACGATGCCCACAGCCAACTTGGTTTCTGGTGCCTGGGTGGCTGCTGCTGGTGCCTGGGTAGTTTCGGGCGCCGGGGTTCCACCACAAGCCGAAAGCAATATACTAGCTACAACCAAGAGGCTTACCAGCGCCAAAGACAAATTTTTCTTAAACATCTTTTCCTCCTTCATGGACACAAAAATTGGGTTAATACGAACTAAAATCTGGGGTACTGTTATGATATAACATCTTGTCTTTTTAATTTGTTGCCTTCCCACCTCCTTCCCTATCGATCGATTTGTTCTGCCGAGAACGATCACGGCACAAATTAACACACAACACTTGTATAAAACCATAAAATAGCTTAGAAAACAACCCCCTTTTATGAGAAATTACCCTTGACTGGATTAGGGGTTTTCCCCCTTCTAGCAAATTGTCACCCTACGCGGGATCAACTGCACAGACGAAAGAGAGCCTGCTAGGATGCAGGCTCTCTTGACTCTATAACTTTACAAGGTAGGTGAAGGCAGTAGCTTGAATTCAGTCCATCATTCGTTGAGATACGCTCTACCTCAGGAACGTTGTCTCCCACCAGGTTGAGGCATATTGCCACCGCCGGGTTGAGTCATCGTACCGCCGTCCGGTGGAATCATATTCCCATCGCCGGGCGGGGTCATATTCCCATTCCCCCTGCCGGGTTGGGTCATCTTGCGGCCACCGGGGAAACCGCCATAGGCACCGCCACCTGTCACCATACTGGAAATCGTGAAACTGCTTGTCTGTGTCCCGGCGGTGTAGTCACCGTCGGAGTATAGCCCATCGGTGGGTGTGCCGGTCGTGCTGCCGCCGGTGTAGACATTATAAGTCGTACCATTTTGCAGCAGTGGGGAGCTTAACACAACAGACTGGTAGGTCTTGGTCGGCAGGAACGTCAGCACATCTGTGCCGTCTATGGCTTCAATGTGGACCAGCGTGCCAGCGGTCAGGGCAGAGGGGAATGTCACCAACACCGAATATTGGGTGGAGGTATCACTGGGCGCTTGCGCCATCCCCGAACTGCCAGCAGCAACCAGGAACCCGCCGGTAATATTGAATGTGCCGAGATAGTCTAAAGGCCCGTTCCCGCTATTCGTTGGCCCATTGACGACTACCGTCCCGCCGGTCATGTCCATCGAACCGTTGGAGTCAAGCCCGTCACCGTCCGCGTCCACATAGACATATCCGCCATTCAAATAAAGGTGGTAGTCACCGGAAACCGCAAACTCGTTCTGCCCCGGCCGCCCGTTCGTCGCGGAGCCATCCGCACCACCAGCAACATTGATACCGTCATCGCTGGCGACAACATGAACAGTTCCCGCGTTAATCATAATCACAGCACTTTCGATACCCTCATAGGATTTTGTGATACTCAGGACGCCACCGTCGATAGTCAAGGTCGCATCCGCATGCAGGCCATCGTCACCGGAAGCCAGCAACAGGTTCCCTCCCCCGATTGTCAGACTGCCATTGCTGTGGATAGCATCATCGGAAGAATCGATGGTGATGGTACCGCCCGTGACACTGACATCTACGCCGGCCTTCAACCCTTTAGCGCTGGCAACATCGCTACTCGTAGTGGTATTGCCCATCCCCCGGTTGCCCCAGTCACTCTGCTGGCTGCTATTGACACTGCCACCACCCGTCGCGAGGGTCAGGTCACCGCCGCTGACCTGGAGTTGGGTCTCGGCCTGAATCGCATCTAGTCCGGCGGTGATATCCAAAACGCCCCCTTCGATAGAGATATAGCCCTTCTCGGTATCCTCGTCGTTGTTGGCTTGCAGTCCGTCGCTGCCCGCATTGACGGTGAGGGTGCCATCTTTGACCGCAATAGAATCCCGACCCTTAACGCCATCGTTAACGGCGTTGACAATGATATTCCCCCCGGTGATCTTAAGGTCGTCCTTACTGACAATGCCATTATTGTAGTTAGCGTTGACAGTGAGTGCTCCATTACCATTCAAGGTCAAGTCAGCCTTGCTAAAGATTGCGGCATCGGGTTCATCCGCAGCCACCACTTCCGCCGCGTAGGTCGTCCCGTCACTGACATAATTTGTCGTCCCATCGGCCAGAGTAATGATGACCTTATCTGCACTAACCACGTAGATGGGTGCATTATCGGCGCAAACGATCGTCGCTCCGTTCAAGATGAGGGTGACCTTCTCTTGGTCATCTGTGTCAACGATAATCTGCCCATCGTCCAGGACGCCACTGATGATGTATGTCCCGGCCGCAGTGATGGTGATGCTGCTACCGTTGACCTCCGCGCCACTGCCCGTGAAGGCGATGGTACTTCCGTTCAGTTGGATAGTGGCTGTGCCAGAGTCACTCGTATTGGTTTCCAGATCGTCCTCATCGTATTCCACAACAATGGAGGTGGCAACCGCTGCAACTTCCAATTGAGTATTCTCTATAATGGTGGCACTCCCCTCGCCGGTAGTTGCCGGCTGAGATGATATGGCCGTCGTCGCATAGGCCAACGTTTCACCGGAACAAGCGGTGAGGGTTATTAAAACAAATATTAATAGTAAAGCCATGATCTTTTTCATATTATTTCTCTCCTTCAAAAATAGCGAATTAAGAATTACGGATTCATTTTTTCATCCAACCGTCGGTACACGCACAGCGTTAATGAGGAATTCCCTTGAAAATAATCAGAAAACTTAAGCCAAAAGTTGAAAAATCCCTCATTAGTTATAATTCTTCTCCTTAAGCATACGGTTGAGCCATAGATGATAGGGCTTGAAACGATTATGTTTGATATGTGGTACGAGCAGCGAAACCCCGATGCAATACTTGCTGAAGCTCATAGGGCGTATTCCCAACATCCGCAACTGTCCGATGAATTCGGAGCGTAAAGAATAAGCCGACTGCTTCACCTCGGCAATGGCAAGACCGGGCAGTGCAATTTCCCTCTGACCGACACGGAAAGAGAGGCCAATATCCAGGGTCAAACGCTCCGCACGGTGTTTACTCACCAACGTCACACGGCGGAAGTGATTCCACAAAGTGGGTGTCAGGCTCTCGGCGGGATACGGGAAGTGTGTCGCCAGAAAATCGCTGCCGCGTGGGTTAATCCAGAGCATAAGTTCAGGTGTTCGCAGACGTTCCTTGATAGTAATGCCCTGGTTGGTCTTGTGCTTGACTTCCAGAAAAGCCAGCCCGGAGTCCATATACGTCCGCGCGCGCACTTTGTAACGGTTGCCGTGTCCATTGTGATGTTGATAGTACAGAGCATACTCCGGGGTATCAAAGTACAGAGTTTGATAACGGTGGATCCGGCGACCGGTAATCTCCAACACCTCATAGTCATCACTGAGGTGGGCGAGGGCGCCGATCAGTTGTTCCTCGCGCAATACCAACTTCGTATCCATGCGGCGCAACAGTGCAACATCCTCCATCTCCGCCAGACTGATGGGGGAAAACTTCGCCAATGTGTGGGATAGCGATGGGCGCACCTCTGGGAAGGGCATCAATTCCACTCCCAGGTCAGGGCGTATTCCTATTTCATTGAGTTGTGTCTGTATTAGCATATTCCACCCGCCTTATTCCTTAACTTTAGGCACAGTTTACCCTATGAGCCTGAGAGTAATCTAAGAAAAAGTTAAGAAATAACTTAAGGTG
>JAFGFI010000363.1 GCA_016931185.1 Anaerolineae bacterium | reverse complement strand
GTGTAAATCGGTGAGCGCCGCGGCTGCCTGCGGGCCGGTGATGAGACCCAAACCCGCCAACTGGTCCAGGGCGCAGTCCAGGTCTTCAATGTGGGCCTGGATAAAGAGCGGCTGCCGGTAAACCGTTTGCCAGCCTGCTCGATCTTGCGCCGTGATGAGCAATTCGTGCGGTCCCGGCGGCCAGAACAGTGTTTCCAGCGTTTGCCCGTTGGTAATGGCGCCCCCGGACAACGTAGCACTAACCCAGTCCAAGCCCGCGATGGTATCGTGAGCCTGATAGGTAACCGTCAACGCCCCGGTGTAGGCTGTGCCAGTATAGGGACATAAGGTATAGGTGATCGCGGCGGGAGTGGTCAAAGTCAGGACCGGGGGCGTGGTATCCAGGCGGAAACTTACCCACTGCTCCACGTCCTGTAGCCCGCCCGTAAATGCACCCTGATAGCGTAAGGTGTGAGTGCCCTCTTGTATGAACGTCAAGGGGATAGTGTAGGGTTGCCACCCGCTGCCCAGGTCAACTTCCGCGCTGGTCAGCGCCGGCATTCCGGGCCGGGTTGAGCCATGCAGACTGGCGATCACAGCACTACGGTACCAACCCTGTGTGCCGGTTATGCCCTCCAAAGCTAGTGTGAGCGGGAGGTCAATCTCGCGGCTGGAGGTGGCCGACGGCGCAACTTGCGCTTCAAACACGCCGTCGCCGTCTCTATCGGCAGCCAATCTGAAGTCGGCGCCCCGCTGTAGAGACAAAGCAAAGGTGTCCCCCGCCGCGACCGTTACGCTAAGATAGTCGGCGTGGTACAAAGTGCCGGCCGCCCGGTCTGGTACTTCTAGGTAAAAGTCAAACTGTCCGGTATCTGTGCCGACCAGCGTGATCTGATAAGCGTGGCTCAAATCACCGGCGGGGATGGATATGCGGCGCGCGTCAGGATGCGGCCCGCCGGCCACGACAGGCATCCAATAAGCCGCGCCAGGGATTTCCAGGTCCACCCCCCCTTGTACATTGGGGCCAACATGGCGGCCCAACGCATCATATACGTGAACTTCAACCGGCGAGGCTACCAGCAATTCCAGCCCCTGGGTGCTGGAATTTAGATCGGTGCGGGGGATCGTTTCCCAGGTCGGTGTACCCACCGGACACCAGCAATCCTCATCTTGGGGATCGTTGATCGAAATGGGGCAATCCCAATAGTAGTAATTTGTGTCGTCAATAGCTACCGCGTGGCGGAAAGATTCAGTATTGTCTCCCGTGGCCGTTTGCCAGGCGGCGATCCAGTCGCCGGAAGCGATGTATTCGGCAGCAAATCTTCGAATTTGCGCACGCCCCTGCTCACCGGTAGGCGCAGTCCATTTGAATCCGAGCCAGGTTTTGGGGCCAGCAAGAGCGATCCACTCTGTGCCCGGCGATCCGTCATCATCTGCACAACCATCATAGTTGTTGATGTCCAGCACGCTACAGGCAAAGAAAATAACTGTTTGTAAGCCTGAATTCCAGTAATCATTTGTATTTATCAGATCGGGATATCCTTGTGCTTCATCTGACCCGGAAAGAAATACATAATTAGCACTATGGCTCCCATGCCCGATATAAAACAATACATCCGCCTGATTTTGCACATAGAATTTCCCTTGCGGCGCACCAGGATAGGCCGACACTGACAAACGCGCGACCTCATAACCTGCCGCCCGGAAATAATCCAAGTTGGCCGGGGGGCGGTTGCGGGCCTGGTCGCCATCCTGCCACGCGATGCCTCGCCGTCGGTAAGGTGGTATTCCCAGGTTATTCATCAATTCTTCAGCAATCTCGAAATCCGTTTCCGAGGGTTCGAAATCCCAAGCGACCGCTGCCACCGTTATAACATCGGGCTTAATGACCAGTTCCGCCGCGGGTTTACTCCCGCGATAGATATGAATACCGTTGACAGTTCGCTGAAACGGCAACGGGAAACCACTGATGTACTGACTCTGCAAAGCATCTATCTGCACCCATACGTCTGCGGGCGGTTGGTCGCCTGTGGCATGCACCTCGACGGTGAGCATGGCATCAGACCGCACCAGAGCGTCCCAAGGCAGTGTATTACCATTGGCGTCTACGACGGCAACACTTTGGATAGTGAAGGCGACCGGTGTAGGACCCGGCGTCGGCGTTGAGGGAGCGCCGCAGTCCTGGCAGACGAACTTGAGGGCATCAAAACCAATGTCCCGGTGGGCATAGCCGGGATCATTCGTCATATCGTCCAAAATCACAGTGGTGTGGGTACCGGCGGGGAGACTGTAAGTACCCAGGCTAACCCAGTCCGCAGAGATGGCGAGTTGGTTAATCGTAGCGGTACCGATTGGGCTGCCGTCGCGCTCAACCATATAGTGTGTGCTAGTTGTCGTGGCGTGATTCCAGGGGATGAAGGCCCAGATTTCGTAAGTGCCACTTTCAGGTAAGTCGGGCGTCCACGTGCCCCAATTCTGCCGCCCATGGGCCGGGTCGGAGTCTTTGGTGTAATAGCTGTGCTCGTTATAGGTTCCCCCTTCTGCCCAATAGTGCCACCAGTAATTTTCGCCTCCAGGTGCCTGGTGCTGTGTGAATGCCGCGTTCAAATCATCAACAATAATCTCAACTTGTCCGGTGCTCGCCAGTGGGGCCGGCCGCACTATCCCCAATAGGGCAAAGTGTGTCAAGTACCATGTCGAAGCAACGGCCTGGTTGTTGTCCGGCTGCCCTCGATCATCAATCACCGTAGTGAGCGGGAGCCACTTCCCAGATATGCCATCGGGGATGTAATGGTAGGCCAACGCCAGCGTATCTGAGCTAATGCCCACACTTGTGATCTCGGCATCGGTATAGTGAAAAACAATTTCGAGGCCCCCATTAGGGAAAACGCATTGGTCTTTGCTGTCTGGATCGCCAACCGGGGAACAGCCATCTACTTCGTAAATGGTCACTGGCTGACCATCGCTGGCACGCACCGCTTCAAGCGTAAACGCGGGACCAATTTGTGCCAGGTTAGGGGGGAGATCGGCAATAGCGCGCTCTGTGTACGTGACCACGAGTGTGACGCTAAAGAAGTTAGTGGGAAAAGTGAGGGTAACTCTTCCATCAGGCGAGGTCAAGGTAGTTTCGAGACCAGGCCTTACAACCGTGGCGCTGCTATCCCCTTCACTCGATGGCATCCGTGCAAATATTGGTTCTGACACCCATAAAGCAAGTAAGGCTAAGACTACAATGATCGCAAGACCGCCCCATAACCAAATTTTCTGAATCGAGCTTTTCATTACTACTCCTTTTCCTGGTTTTGTGTTAGTTTTTCGATACAGCGGGCTAACGGTAGGGTTCAGGCGCGCGGCGGGTGCGGCGCAGAACCTTCAACAGAAAACCCGTTTGTGCGCGTTTCTCCCTCGCCAGCAGGCGGCGCAGCCGCGTCGCCTGCAACCGATGTTAGCCGCGTACCTGTTTGAAAAGATTGGATGTGCTTCTTAATTTGTGTTTTGACGAAGTATCAGGGGTAAGCAAATGGTATACAAAGGCGCAGTTGAAGATACCGTTACAGTTGTTGTAATGATATTAGAAATGTTGTTCTGAGAATTAACCGCTCTCAGCTCTATCGTATACGTCCCGTTAGGAAGCAATACCCGGCTTTCAAATTGTTCTGTGGCAGAATTAAACACACCATCGGACGGGAAAGTTGTATGCCAAGTCCCACTGTCTACTCTTTGTTGCACTGTGGCAATATTATTAATTGTCGCATTGAGAATCATAGGGCTATTTGACGGAAAGGATATATCTTGAGCGACGCCCGTATAAACTACAACGCGTGATAGAACTGGCATAGTAGGAAAATTAGTAATCGTTACCATAGGCGTTGTGTCTATGGGATCTAAAATTCCATCGCCATCTGTATCATTCCATCCTACTTGCATCCTGGCGTAAGGGTCTACGCTATTCGTAGCATACGCCAAATCTACATCCCCACGCATAATAGATGGTTCGTTAATCAAACAAGATATATCAGCTCGGTTTAAATTTTGGTTCTCGGCAAACAAATAACCAGAGCGATCTTCACATAATTGACTTGCATTCCCAAAATCATATTGGTCTTGTGCCCAGAAGACATGGCCCAATTCATGTGCCGCGATAGCGTCCATGTGTTCTGTACCCCATCCATTCAAATTATGCGTAAGTACCAAATAGGGACCATTAAAATAAGCATAACCAAATAAGCCATCTGCAAATGCATGATCTGGATCATTTTCATCATCTACGACAAAAACTACCGTCCCCCAATCTGCTTGGTATTGTTCTCTAAGTGCATTTACGTAATTACGCACAGCTATGGCATAGCCATAATCACTGGAAGGTGGCGGATAACCTAATGATTGCATCACATCTCCTATCCACAGATTTTCTTCAGGGAAAACAGGGTGAATAATCGGTTCATAACTTGTTTCTACGGTAAGTGGACTTGTGAATATAAAGGTCAGTTGAGCATTGGGATCGCGTTCACTCCACCAATTTATTCCAGCGATGACTTGACTTTGAGCTTGTGTGAGTCGCTCCATACTCCAATTTTCAGTTGATGGATCAATTCCACCATTACTTTCTGGGAAGACGATACTTACAACTATCTTCCCGATCATATAGCTACTGGTAGCTTGCCAACCTGGGGCTGCTGGTGGACCTCCAGGCGTCGGAGTAGGAAACATAAAAGCATCTGGTTTCATAACCGGTGTTAACATTATGGCAGCGCTGTCTGCTGCATCTGTTCCATTAAGGGCTTGTGTGCTCGCAAAATTGATAAGCAACGCATTTAAAGCTATAAACATTACGCCCAAGATCAATGCAATTAATATTCTCTTCATTAGCTTTTCCTCCTGCTAAAATTAACTAAACAATAGAACAATCCACTTAATACAACCAATAGTGGAATAGCAGAATAAAAATCCATCCCTGTTTCGGGTAATAGCACTAACGGTACAGGCAATGTTGGAGTAGGCAATGACGTTGGTGGCAGAACGGTAGCTGTAGGTGGCGGCGGTAATTTAGGCGGAAGTGGGGTTGCAGTTGGCGGTTCTACCGTAGGTGAAGGTGTCCAAGTGGGTGTAGGCGGAGGCATAGAACGACTGTGAATATACACATCATCTATATACCACCCTTCGAAACTATTTTCTTCAGAGGTTACACTATCAAATAGAAATCTCAATTGAATGTTTTTGCCAACATAGGTGCTTAAATCCAGCGGGCCTAGCCCAGTCCAAACCCCAGGCTGATTTACGCCTCCCGATGTATAGGGTGTACCTAGCGCACCATCTACAGGTTTGGAGATAGGATTATTTGTGGCTAATGTGAACCAGTCCGCCCCATAGTTATCTGATACTTGTAGCAACATTAAATCTTGTTCTTGCACATTAAGACTTTCAACTTCCCACCAAGTAGAAACAAATAACAAAGGAACAGTTCCAGGGATTAAAGCAATAATTGGCGATGTTAATGCACCTGAAGTTACAGAACCAGTTTCGTAAGTATTAGATACCTCTTGTCCATACCACCAACTTTGTTCGGGAGTAGTCGGACCGGCGCGGTGATTTGTTAAATGCCATAACCCCGTTCCGCCCCAACCTTGAGGGCCATCTTCAAAATCAAATATGACATAAATACCCGGGATTGGTTCCCAAGTTGGTGTGGGGGAAGGTAAAGGGGTATTGGTAAACGTTGGTGTAGGAGAAGGTGAGGGGGTATTAGTAACAGTTAGTGTCGGAGACAATTGTGGTGTGATTGTCAAAGAAATGGGCAAGGTAATGGTAGAGCTTATAACAATTGGCATGTTGTGAGGAGATGAGGCTTGTCCTGGCAAAGGAAACAGGAAAAGCGATGACAAAAAATTTGCAACAAGCATTAAAATCACACATAGCCATAAATTTATTTTTTTTGTGTTATCTTCTTTGACCATACATGACTCTCCTGAACAACGATACGCAAAATCGCCGTTTTGAAAGAGCGGCTAACGACCTGGTTCAGCGGCGCGGCGTCTGCGGCGTAGCTCCGTCGAGGAGCGATCTGTGTAATGCGCGTTTCCCCTCCGCCAGCAGGCGCCTAAGCCGCGTCCGCTGCAACCGATGTTGGGCGGTAGCCCCTAATGTGAATGTTTATGCCACCCCGCGCCCCTGTGCGGGATACGCCCTAACTGCACCCGGCCCCCGTGGACGCCCAAGACGCCCGGCTGGACGCGGTTTTTTCTGCCTGAATGTGCCCCGCCACTTTGAACTATCACTAACTCAGCGGGGACGCAGTGTCTTCTGGCTCAATGTACCCCCGGCGCTTTTTCCTATCGCTTACGCCGTGGTGCAGACGATATGGCCTGACGTTACCCCGCGCCTCTGTTTTAGCGGAAGCTCCGTGATGGAGACAGCTCCAGCCTTATGTTGTCCCGCGCCTGTGTACCATCGTTAGCGCCGCAGGGGAAACGGCTATCTCCGCCTGACTGCACCCCGC
>JAFGFI010000362.1 GCA_016931185.1 Anaerolineae bacterium | reverse complement strand
TGTTAAGGTGCCTTTTTGCGGCAGGAGTTACGCTTGCCGCCCTGTTCGTTTACCTGAACTCAAGTTATGTAACTCTAAACTCAAGATTATAAGCACAATACAGATAAATCAAACTCAAGCGGAAAAGTTCTGACCCCGTTTTGCCGCTAAAGAGGGCAAAACCGCACTCTCTAAAAGTAAGGATTGTGTTGTTGTGTTGTGGAAATTGCAGCATTTCACTATATAATAGTTGATATTTATAAAACCCGCAAGTAACGCATGACAGTTTGAGGAAATGCGCGATATTCCTTTGACAAGACAAGGAGCGCAAGTATGTATATATTGTTGGTTGAAGACGAAGCTTCCCATGTTGAATTAATCCGGCGTGCATTTCGGCAGCGAATGTCAGAAGCTAACTTGCTCATTGCCTGCAGTTTACGTGAAGCGCGCCATCTCCTGACAACACAATCTGTCGATCTGGTGATCATGGATTGGTTGCTGCCCGATGGACAGGGCGTGGATGTTTTCAAGCGTGGGCAGGAACCGTCTTTTCCGGTCATCTTGATGACCAGCCATGGCAATGAGCAGGTGGCTGTGGAAGCCATGAAGGCTGGCGCGTTGGATTATGTGGTCAAAACGGCGGAGACTTTGACCGACATGCCGCACATCGCCGAGCGCGCTTTGCGTGAGTGGCACTATATTGTCGAGCGCCGTCACGCCGAGCAACAGATCATACGCTTGCAACATCTTCTACAAAACATCACCGATTCCATGCCCTCCGCACTGATCACACTGGACGCTGAAGGGCATGTGTTGACCTGGAACCCCGCTGCTGAACAGTTTACACACTGCACAGAGGAGCAACTCCTGAATAACTCGTTGTGGGAGCTGTGCCCGGCGTTGGCGCATTACCACCCTCTGGTCGACGAAGTGCTGGCGACGCAGCATGTGGCGCACCGGCACCGCGAGGCGGTGCATACTCCGGAGGGCGCGCGTTACTACGATGTGCATATCTTTCCTCTTCTCTCCGATGCCATTGCGGGGGTGGTATTGAGCATTGATGATGCGACTCAACGCGTCCACCTCGAAGAAACGATGCTGCAGGCGACCAAAATGGCGAGTGTTGGCGGGTTAGCAGCGGGCATGGCGCACGAAATCAATAATCCTCTCGGTGCAATGATGCAGTCGGCGCAGTTTTTGGAACGGGCCCTCAACCCTCGCCATCCCCGCACGCGGGCGCGACTGGAAGCGGCCGGCATTGATCCGGAGTCGCTAAAGACCTACATGCAAGAGCGTGGACTATTCGACTATCTACAGGGCATTCGCGACATGGGCGCGCGTGCAGCGAAGATTGTCTCCGATCTGCTTAGTTTCGCGCGTAAGGGAACATCCAACCGCGCGCCGTGTGATCTCAACAAGCGCATTCAGCAGACGATTGATCTGGCCGCCACGGACTACGATCTGACCCGCCAGTATGACTTCCGTAATATTGAGATTGTGTACGAATTGGCGCCCATGCTACCCGAGGTTATGTGTGATGGCCAGCAAATACAGCAAGTCCTTCTTAATCTGGTGCGTAATGCAGCGCAGGCGATGGCGAACACAAATGCCATGGCGGCATCGACCTACGCGCCACGTTTGACGCTACGCACACTGCTGGTCGAATCCAATGTACGCGTAGAAGTGGAGGACAACGGTCCCGGCATCCCTGAAACTGTGCGCAAACGGCTTTTCGAGCCGTTTTTCACGACGAAAGAGGTAGGTGAGGGAACTGGCCTGGGGTTGTGGCTGTGCTGGTCCATCATCCATGAGCGGCATGGCGGGCGCATTTGGGCCGAGTCGGTGCGGCCATGCGGGACGTGCTTTGTGTTCGAGTTGCCCATTGTGGATTAGCATCGATGCAAAATACCTTCAACATAAACCAGATTTTCCCCTCACACGCGCCGCGTCGAACTATTGGGATGCTTTTTGAAAACATGCCCAATGAGCAACAAGAATATCTGTCCCAGGTCCTGGCCGGGGTCACATCTATGGCGGAAAAACGGGACGTGAACCTGCTATGCTTTGCCGGCGGGCATCTGTATCATACCTTCTACAATCAATTCGATACGCAACGCAATATCCTCTACGAATTGGTCACTACACACACCGTTGATGGGTTGATTGTTTTGGGTACCATCAACACCTATGCCCCCCTCGAAAAGACGATGGAGTTCTACCGGCGTTATGCTCAATTACCACTTGTTCATATTGGATTACCTCTGGGGAACATTCCAACGGTGGTCGCGGCTGAAGAAGCTGGCTTCTACAAGGCGGTTGCTCATCTCATTCGTGATCACCACTATCGCCGGATTGCCTTCGTCAATAGTCCTGAAAATCGTCCTACTGCCAGGCCGCGTTACCAGGCTTACGTGCAAGCGCTGACCGATCACGGAATTGCGCTTGACCCCGCGCTCGTCGTCTCCGGGGATTGGACCGTATATGCGGGAGAGGAAGCGGTCAGAGTGTTGCTCGATGAACGCAAGGTTGACATGCAGGCTATCGTCGCTTCCAACGACAACATGGCGCTGGGCGCTATGGCGGCATTGCAAACGCGTGGCATTCATGTGCCTTATGATATGGCCTTGACCGGTTTCGACGACGCCCAAATGGCGCAACTGGCCGTGCCATCGTTGACGACAGTGCGCCAGCCCATGGTTGAGTTGGGCGTGCAGGCAGTGAATCTGCTTCTGGCGAAAATCGCCGGGAAGGAAATCCCGCTGAAGGTGTTGCTCCCTACCGAACTCATCATTCGCCAATCGTGCGGGTGTCCCGATCCGGTAGTCGCCCGGACGATGACGGCGGCATCGCACAAAACAAGCCAACCCGTTGAGTCAATGTCGGTGACTCAACGGGAGCAGATTGCTGCCGAGTTAGCCGCTCTCCTCAATTTAACAGCGGATGCCGCTGGCTGGTTCGAAGATTTGCTCGTCGCTTTTACTGCAGATATGAAAGGGGAACACGCCGGCACCTTTATGTCCACTTTGGACAGAATCCTGCGTCAGGTCATCCAAAATGGTGACAATATTGCTCCGTGGCAGGACATAATCTCCACGCTGCGCCGCCGCCTGCAACCCCACTGCGGCGCTCCGGCGCTGTGCGCCCGAGCGGAAAGTCTCTGGCATCAAGCGCGCGTGTTCATCGGCGAAGCAACGCGGAAGGCAGTAGCGCACCGTCAGTTACAAGCGGACCAGCAGAATATCTTGGGGCGGATATTTGGTCAGGCATTGATGACAACGTTTGATCTCGCGGCCCTCTTGAATATCATCGCCGCGCATCTGCCGCAATTGGGCATACCGGCGTGTTATCTCGCCTTATACGAGGAGCCGCAGCCCTACGTGTACCCACGCCCCGCGCCGGAATGGTCGCGTTTGGTCCTGGCACATCACGAGACGGAATTACTGCTTCCGGCCCATTCCCCTGAACCGGGTGCAGTTGAACGGCGTTTTCGTTCATGCATGCTATTGCCTCCTGAGATGTGGCCCACTGACAGGCGCTATACGCTGATCGTCGAACCGCTGTATTTCCAAAATGACCAACTCGGCTTTGCACTTCTGGAGATGGGGACAGCAGAAGGCCCGGTTTATGAAATCGTGCGCGAACAGATCAGCGGCGCGCTCAAGGGCGTGCTCCTTTTCCAGGAACAGAAACGCGCCGAAGCCGCGTTAATACAGGCGTATGCACACGTTGAGCAACAGGTCCGCGAACGCACTCTCGAACTGGAACAAGAAATCAGCGAACGCAAACAAGCTGAGACCACGCAACAAACCCTCATCGCCGAACTCGGCGCCAAAAATGCCGAACTGGAGCGCTTCACTTACACCGTCTCCCATGACCTGAAAAGCCCGCTGATTACCATTAGCGGCTTTACAGGCTTTTTGGAACAGGATGCGTTGACCGGCGACGTGGAGCGCGTGCGGGTTGACGTCGCCCATATTCACACGGCTGTCGGCCGGATGCAGCAATTGCTCGATGAGTTGTTGAAGCTCTCGCGGATTGGGTGGCACATGAATCCACCAGAAGAAGCCTCCTTTGAAGCCATCGCTTGTGAAGCGGTTGAGTTAGTGCGCGGGCGCAGCATCGCGCACGGCGTGACCATCGAGATTGTGTCCGGTATGCCCAGCGTCTACGGCGACCGGGCGCGGCTGGTCGAGGTGGTGCAAAACCTGGTAGACAATGCCTGCAAATATATGGGCGATCAACCCTACCCGCAGGTCGAGGTTGGCGTGCAGCAAATTGACGGTGAGATGGTTTTCTACGTCCATGACAATGGCATAGGCATCGATCCGCGTTATCACGACAAGGTCTTCGGGCTGTTCGAAAAGCTCGATCCACAGAGCGAGGGCACCGGCGTCGGGCTGGCGTTGGTCAAGCGCATTATCGAGACGCACGGTGGTAAAATCTGGGTCGAATCGGCGGGCGCTGGTCAAGGCAGCACGTTTTGCTTTACCTTGCCACTCGTCAACTGATCACCCACCAGTAATGTTCTATAACCGTAACTATTCAGGTGGGACGCACTTTTACGCCTGAAATGACAGTAGGAAACGCAAAATCGCCGTTTTTGGCTTAGAATAAGTGCG
>JAFGFI010000361.1 GCA_016931185.1 Anaerolineae bacterium | reverse complement strand
GGGGACGCTGCCGCACGCCGCCGCGCCGGGGAGTTAACCACCACCCAGCAGCTCGAAATCCTGGAACTGGCGCGCGGCCTGGACATCCAGACTAATTCCTTCGTCGGCAATGTCACGCTGGGGTCGGTGCAATTCGTTATCCGTCCCAAGTTGACCGGCTTGCCGCTGCTGAATCTGCTGCGCTACGCCTATCACTTGCGCGATCTGGACATCCTGCCGGAGACTGACTACGCCGTGAGCGCGACGACATTTCAGGATTTGCTTATCGCGCAGTTGGCCGCCGAAGTGGAAGAATTGCTGGCGCGGGGCCTGCACCGCGAATACGAACGTACCGCTGAGGCACTGTCCAGTCCGCGCGGGCGGTTGGACTTCCAAGCCTACGCGCGCCGGGGCGGCGTCGCCGAGGCCGCCTTGCCCTGCATCCATCACCCGCGCCTGGAAGCGATCCTGCTCAACCAGGTGCTCCTGGCCGGGCTGAACCTGAGTGCGCGCCTGACCGCCGACCTGACCCTGCGCGTGCGGTTGCGGCGGCTGGCGCAAGTCTTTGCCCTGACCTTGACACCGGCTCCGCTACATCAAGAGACCCTGGCCCAGGCGGATCGCGCCCTGGATCGGCGCACCGGCGCCTATCGTCCCGCGCTCACGCTGATTGACCTGCTGCGGCAAGCCTCCGGCCTGGCGCTCGACACCCCTACCGGCCTGCGCCTGCCGGGCTTCCTTTTCGATATGAATCGCTTCTTCCAAGCCTTGCTCTCGCGCTTTCTGCACGACTACCTGCCGGGGTACATCGTCCACGATGAGTACCGGCTGAAAGAGATGTTCGCCTACGTCCCCGGCCACAATCCGCGCCACCGTCAGCCGCCGACGCCCCGCCCGGACTTCGCCATTCTCCAAAACGGTAGACTGGTGGCGCTGCTGGACGCCAAGTATCGTGACCTCTGGGAACAGCCCTTGCCGCGCGACATGCTCTACCAGCTCTCCCTTTACGCCCTGAGCCAGCCGCCCGGCGCAACCGCCACGATTCTTTACCCAACGCTTGACCCGACTGCGCGTGAGGCGCGCATCGCCATCCGCGAGCCGGTAGGGGGTGGGGATCGCGCTTGTGTGGTGCTGCGGCCGGTAGGGATGTTGGATTTGAATGAGGTGCTGACGATGCCGTCAAATGTGAAACAACAGAGGATGTGTCACGCTTTAGCACAAAACTTTGTTTTTGGAAAGGAACTGTCGTATGAACTCTAATCCCTTTGCAGATCTTGAGATCCGTATTTTCGAACGTCAGGAGGCGGGGTATCCTGTGGAAATCACGCTAAATAAGGAGCAAGAGTTTCCACGAGGTTACATGCCAGCCGATGTTATACCGTGGACTACGAGCGGGAATTTATTGAACGATGGCAAAAAATTGCTGGCAGCCCTTTTGCATGATAGTACCATCCGTGATGCATGGGTAACGGTACACAGACAACAACTGCCGCATCGCATCCGCTTGCGTATTGATCGTGAGGCCGCCGAATTACACACATTGCCCTGGGAATCACTCTGCGAAAACAATGTATTGCTTTCTGCAAGCGCAGATACTCCTTTCTCACGTTACCTACCTACTGCTTTGCCGTGGAAAGGTGCAGTAAAAGATTGCTCTATTCGTATTTTGGTAACCATTTCTAATCCTGCCGATTTAATAAAATACAATCTAAGTTCTCTCGATATCAGTGTGGAGCATCAAATACTGGAATCCATTCAATCTTCTGGTCCGCAGTCTCGCCCATTCCTTATTGATTTTCTCGATCCACCTATCACTTTAGAACGGATAGAAGATGCTCTGCGACAGGGATATAACATCTGGCACTATCTCGGTCACGGTATCTATAACCCCCGTCTTCAACAAGCTATGTTATACCTGCAAGACAATCATGGGCAGACATGTATGACGCCGGACAGTGAACTGTCGGGGATGTTGGCCCGATTAAAATCCGAGATCAAGCCGCATCTAGTGTTTTTAGCTACCTGCCAGAGTGCAACGCGCGCGACCGACGATGCTTTTTTAGGATTGGCTCCTAAACTTGTTTCTATTGGTGTGCCGGCAGTAGTAGCAATGCAGGATTTCATCACCATTGAGACAGCGCGCAAATTTAGTACAACGTTCTACACACGCTTGTTAAACCACGGTTTGGTAGATCAGGCTACCAATGAGGCCCGCAGTACGCTGCTTACCACTGAACGCCCAGAGGCCGTGGCCCCGGTGCTTTTTATGCGGCTCAGATCAGGTGAAGTGTGGAGTGATGAAGCCGATGCACGGGGAAAAATCTCAGGTGATAGTACTTCTTCACAACGATTCTGGGATACACTGATCGCCCAAATCCAGGCAGAAAATTGTGTGCCGGTGATTGGCCCGCGTGTTCACGAACACTGGTTGCCGACCCCGGAGCAATTAGCCACGGAATGGGCGCATAAAAACAATTACCCCTTTTTATGTAAAACAGATCTTGCGCGTGTTGCGCAATATCTTGGTGTAATGGTAAATACCAAGGACCCTCACGAAAGGTTGTGCGAGAAATTGCGAGATGAACTTGTTAAACGGTTGCCACCTGAATTTCAGGATCGGGTTGCGTTGTGCGAAACCCTGACCGAAGTCATCCAGACTGTAGGTTGGAAGCAACTGATAGCTGGACTTCCCAATGAAGCACATCAAGTTCTAGCCAGTATAAAATTTCCGCTCTACCTGACCACCAACACAGACGGCTTTATGACAGAAGCTTTGCGTGGGCGAGGCAAGCACCCAGATCGCGAAATATGTCGGTGGAAAAATGCGCTAATGACACTCCCTACCAAGTTTAAGAGCGCTAAATACAGGCCAGATAAACCAGAACGTCCTTTGGTTTATCATTTGTTTGGGAATGATGAAAAGCCAGAGTCCATCGTGTTCACTGAGGATGATTATTTAGACTATTTGGTGAATATCTCTACCATAGATGATTCTGCGCTTAAGTATATTCGCAGTCTGGCAACCGAAAGCGCTTTTTTGTTTGTGGGATACAACCTTTATGATTGGGAATTTCGCGTCATTATGCGTGGGCTAGTGGCCCGTCATCAAGGCCGTAACCCTTTTCATCATATGACAGTTCAAATGGAAGAATCCGACACGCTAAATATGCGAACAGCAAGAGAATTTCGGGAAGAGTATTTACGCGGCAATCAAGTTGACATATATTGGGGAACAACGGCTCAATTTATCGCCGAGTTACGTGAACATTTGGAGTTGGGAAAACTATGAAAAACAATCCTTATGTAGGACTGCGCGCATTTCAGAAAGAAGATCAACATTTCTATGGCCGTGCCCGTGAGGAACGAGATTTAACCGCATTAATTATTGCAGAAAAGATTGTGTTGTTCTATGCTCAATCGGGAGTTGGAAAAACTTCTCTGTTGAATGCAAAAATCATCCCTGCATTGCAAGAACACAAGTTCAGGGTGTTGCGCACCCGGGTCGGCATGGCGCTTGCCAAAACAGATGCAAAATTCACAAAGAATATTTTTATTCACAATCTCATATCAAATCTAGAAAGCGAACTATCTGATCCGCAAATTACGGATATCAATTTATCTGATTGCACTCTGCTAAACTTCCTGCAATACTTAGGGGTTGATAAATCCCATCCAAGTGTTCCAGTTTTAATCATTGACCAATTTGAGGAGATATTTACTACATACCGCGACCATTGGCAGGATATTGCAGGCTTTTTTCAACAAATTAGGGAGGCATTAGATGCTTTGCCTAAATTGGGCGTTGTTTTCACGTTACGTGAAGATTACATTGCTCACCTGGATGCCTATATCTCCTATATACCTGAAAGCATCCATGGCCGATTTCGAATGGAACGATTGAGCACAGAATCCGCATTGGATGCCATTAGCGAACCAGCATCTCACCAAAAGCATCCCTTCGCATCAAAAGTGGCTGAAGAATTAGTGCAAAAACTGAGTCGGATCACTTACGCTTCCGGAGAAACAGACGGACCAGATGTGGAGCCCGTGTTACTCCAAATTGTTTGTCAGCAATTGTGGGATAAATTGCCAGACAACACCGAAAAAATTCAATCGGCCGATGTGGAAGCGTATGGCAATGTAAACGACGCCCTGGTCAAGTTCTACAAAGATACTTTGGGAAAAGTGCTCGAGCAAACCAAGATAACCGAAAAGGATCTACGAAAATGGATCACAGATAACTTGATTACCCCTGACAAAAAACGCAAACTCATCCAGGAAACTACTCGCGACACTGGCGGAATTCCACCCGAAGCGTTAGCGATTCTGTCAACAGAGCATTTCATCATACCTTACGAACAACGAGGGGTACGCTGGTATGAGCTAGTCCATGACCTTTTAATCGATCCGGTGTGGAATGATAATGATGCGTGGCTTGGGAAAAACTTGAGCTTGTTGCAAAAACAGGCAGAGTTATGGAATGAACAAGACCGTTCTGTTGGCTTGCTGCTAAGCGGCGATGCGCTAAAAGAAGCGGAAACGTGGGCTGAAGCTCATACCAACGAACTCAATCAAAATGACAAGGCCTTTCTTCAGGCCTGTCGGCTCGAAAGAACATCGAAAGAGTTTGAACAGCAAAGAGCGAAGGAGTTGCAGCATACTAACAGCCGTAGATTGTGGTTGGCGATAGGGGCAACCCTGTTGACATTGATCATGATGCGATTAGTAGGGGTGGCTTGGGAAAAAACACAGGTGGCTAAAAGTGCTCAAGTCACTGCTGAAACCGCACGCGAACATGCCGAGGAACAGACTCGACTTACGAATATTCATAAAACAGCAACCAAAGCATTGGCAATATTAACATTACATTCACAACAGAGTATGTTATTAGCAGCAGAAGCCTACACACATTGCTCGACCCTAAAAACCATGCGTATTCCGGCAGTCGAAGAAACAATGCATCAGGTATTAGCAGGAACAGGGGGCATGCCACTTATTGGGCATAATGCTTACGTGAATGTTGTAGCATTCAGTCCCGATGGTCGTTGGTTGATCACTGCTGGCAATGACGGAGCGAGGCGGTGGGATTTGACTCAGTCTCCATCCGAATCTCAGATTTTGTCAGGAATCCAGGGAAGCATCCATACACTTATTTTTACCAAGGCACCATCTTATATGGCTCTGGCTGGAGCAAGTGGCGACATCTATGTGTGGAATTGGAATGCCTGGGAACTCCCCCCTATAATACTAACCGGTACAACTGAAATTGATACTGTGACTTTTAGCCCAGATGGAATGTGGTTGGCAAGCAGTCACAAAGGTTCGACAGAAATACAATTGTGGCATACAACCGAATGGACCACCACTTCATTAACATTGACTGGACATTCCCAGGGTGTTACTGCGTTGGGCTTTAGTTCCGATGGACAATGGTTAGCTGCCGGCAGTCTTGATGCAACTGTGCGTTTGTGGAACATGGCCGAGATAACTTCTTCTTTGAATACTTATATCACCGTCACGAAAATTCTAACCGATGGCTTATCTGCAATTCATGCTATAGCAATCAGTCCGCAAAATGATCGATTGGTGGCCGCCAGAGAAAATGGCACAATGGATGTGTGGGCATTGAATGAACCCGGAATACCTTTGAAGGCACATTTGTCTGGACACTCCTCACGGATAACGCGGCTCATGTTTGATGCTAAGGGGGACTGGTTGGTTTCAGCAGGGTGGAACTACAGTGCATTGCTTTGGGATGCGAAGAATTTAAACCAGGAGGCTGAACCGATAGCTTTGCATGGTCATGAGTATGCGATTAATGATATTGCTTTTGATCACTCTGGTCGTCAACTGGCAACTGCAAGTGCGGATAGCACCATCCGAATATGGGATTTAGGTAATTTAAGGAACGAGTCTATCGTGCTGCGCGGACACGATACCGGGGTGAAGACAGTTGCCTTTAATCCACAAGATTCATCTCAATTGGTTTCAGGCGAAGATAAAAGCTTTTCCGTACGACTCTGGAATTGGCGACAAGCAAGCAGTGATCCTGTCATTCTCAAAAGTAATGGAGATCTCGGGGCCGCCGCCTTCAGCCCTGATGGCCGCTGGTTCGCAACAGCTAAACGTTGGGAGAAAACGGTGGAATTGTGGGATATGGAGAACCGAAAACACGCTCCTATTATAGTTGAAGGGCACACACAAACTATCCTCGATTTAACGTTCAGTGTGGATGGGCAATGGTTGTTAACCGGCAGTGAGGATGATACGGCACGTTTGTGGTCGCTGCGCGCCGTTTCAAATACAGAAAGAATTACCCAATCGGTGGTTATCACTGGACACCATGATGGAGTTGAAGGCGTAGCGTTCGGCCTCAATAACCGTTGGATAGCAACCGCCGGGCAGGATGGGCTTACCCGGTTATGGGATATTTCAGCTTTGAAGTCCGGCGTAGTAGATAATTTCTCAATATCTCTCACTATCGTACTCGGCCAACCGTCGGGTATTGTGAATGCTGTGGCTTTTAGTGTGGATGGACATTGGTTAGCTACGGGAGTTAATAATGCCACTACGTGTCTGTGGGATATTCCTCAAATAATGTCCGCTGCTCAAGATGGTACATGGCTAACCGCCACCATCACATTGACCAGAGCCAAAGGTGCTGTTACCGATGTCGCTTTCAGTCCCGATGGTAAATGGTTGGCGGCCACAGGAAATGATAAAATCACACAGTTGTGGCATACTGACCAATTTGAGTTGCCCAATCCAACGCCGATACTTTTGCAGCGCCATGAGAGTGCGGTGACAGCTGTTGCATTCTCGCCCGGAACACCTATTACACCTTCACGTTGGATAGCGACTGCTGGTGGATGGGATCGCACGGCACAATTTTGGGATTTGACCAATCTTGAGAGCGATCCTGTCACGCTCTACGGACATAACTATGTTGAAGATGTGACCTTTAGCCCTGATGGAACATGGTTAGCAACTACCAGTCGTGATCAGCGCGTGCGGTTGTGGTATCTACAAGCGGATCAACTATACACACTCCTTTGCAATACCGTGGGGCGTAATTTGACATCTAAGGAATGGGAATGGTATTTTGGCGATGAATCCTATCGTGAAACGTGCCCAATTACCCGCACCCCAGAAGATTAATTTCTGATGTCCACTCACCTCTACCTAGCCCCCGCCGCCAGCGGGAAAACCACCTACCTCGTCGCCCGGGCTTGCGCCCTGAGCGCAGGCCTCGCCGCCACCCCGCGCGTCGTCGTACCCACGCAGCTTCAAGCCCGCGCGTGGCAGCGTCGCCTGGCGGAGACGGGCGGCGCGCTGGGCGTGCGCGTGGGGACGTTCGACGCCCTCTACCGCGACATCCTGCGCGCCGCCGGCGAAGTCTACGTCCTGCTCACCGAGCCGATCCAATACCGCCTGCTGCGTACCCTCATCGAGACCGCGCCGCTCTCCTACTACGCCCCACTCCGCAATCGCCCCGGCTTCGCGCAAGTCGTCCAGGGCCTCGTGCGCGAACTCAAGGCCGGCGGCGTCCCGCCCGACGCCTTCACCCACGCCATCGCAGCTATGGGCAATGCTCCCCGTCTGCGGGAACTGGCGCAGCTCTACGCCGCCTACCAGGAACGCTTGCAATCAGCAGGCTGGGCCGACTTCGCCGGATTGGGCTGGCTGGCCCAGGAAGCCCTTGCCCGCCACCCCGCCGTAGGCCGCGATTGGACACACCTCTTCGTAGACGGCTTCGACGACCTGACCTCGGTGCAGGTGGGCGTGCTTCGGCACCTCGCCGGGCGCGTGGACGAACTGGTCATCACCCTCACCGGCAATCCTGGGGGTAAAGAACGGCGGTTGGCGCAGTCTCGTTTTAACCAAACGCGCCAACGGCTGGAAGCGGCCTTGGGGATCAAAGCCGAACCTCTCCCCACCCTCGCTCCGGCGCAGCGCGCGCCCACGTTGGCGCACCTGGAAGCCATGCTCTTCAACGGTGCCGCCGGGCAGCTGCCCGCCGGGGATGCCATCACCCTCATCGCCGCGCCCGACCGCGCGGCCGAGGTGCGCGTCGCGCTGCGTTGGCTCAAGGCGCGTGTCGTCCACGGCCACCTGCGGCTGGATGATGCGGCGCTGCTGGCCCGCGACATCGAACCCTACCGCCCCTTCATCCAGCAGACAGCGGACGAATTTGGCCTCCCCGTCCACATCCTG
>JAFGFI010000360.1 GCA_016931185.1 Anaerolineae bacterium | reverse complement strand
TAGACGATGCTGAAGATTTACGCGACTTGTTAGCCCCGCCAGGAAATCGTTTGGAAGCGTTATACGGTACTCGTAATGGACAATATAGTATTCGGATCAACGCGCAATGGCGTATTTGCTTTTTCTGGGAAGCCGGACAGGCGCAGTTAGTAGAAATTGTGGACTATCATTAACACAGAGGTAAAAATGGAGACACTGGAAACAGAAGAAAGATTACCCCCCATTCATCCGGGTGAGGTTCTGTGGGAAGATTTTATGCAACCCCTAGGGCTTAGTCAATATCGGGTGGCCAAGGATATTGGTGTGCCAACTTTGCGAATTAGTCAAATTGTGCGCGGACAACGAGCCATTACGGCAGATACGGCGCTGCGTTTGGCGCGGTATTTTGGCACGAGTGCCGTGGTGTGGACGCGCTTGCAGGCGCGCTATGACTTGGAAATTGCAGAACGTCGGATAGGTGAACGGATCAAACGCGAAGTCAAGGTGTTGGCGCGACCGACGGCTATTTTGGCTCAGTCGCAAGGAGCAGGCTAACATCACGTCACCCCGACCGCGCTAGCGCACGTGCCAGCGGCGGAGCTACGCACTTTCAGTAGTCTGCTGGCCACATTCGCTTATCTGCAGTCAAAGAAAACGGAGAAGTAATCTTTGAAGTAGAGGATACGGGGATCGGGATACCGGTCGAAAAACAAGCGAACGTGTTTGAGCCATTTGAAACGGCACAACAGGCGTCTGATGACGCACGAGTTGGGCTAGGTTTAGGATTGCCAATATGCAAATTCATAGTAGAAAGCTATGGTGGGAAAATATGGTTTGAGAGTTGGGAAGGGAAAGGTTCGAAGTTTACATTTTCGTTACCCGCTGCGTGAGAAGTCAGCCGTCATAGAAAGTTTTAGAGGGGTGCTTGTTAGTGGGAGTAGATCGAGCTTTTGCCTAACCAACACTTGCACACCGACACCGCTTACGCGGCAGGCGAGCGGTAGCGGTACCCGCTTGGGTGTTGGTGAGTCAGTGAAATGAAGTTACCTGCTAGGCGCGGTGCGGGTGAAACGCGAGGCGTTAGGCGGAGGGAAACCGGCAACAGTTATGTCGGATTGCCTCACAAACAAAACATACTGCTTGACCGTATTACCGTTTCGCGGTAATATCAAAATACGATCGAGTCTTTCAGATGCAAAGGAACTGAAAAGATATTTCGGCGGAGTTTTTCGCGCAAACTCCCTCAAACGATCCAGAGGCCCGCCTATCGTAAACTGGCATTGTTACATTCAAGCTATTTCATTCAATTTAAGAGATTAGGTGCAACTGAGACTGAAGGAAAGGATTGTCTTTGAATGAAACCCAAAGTTTATATTGAGACTTCGATTCCCAGTTTTTACCACGAAGAACGCCCTGCGCCTGATATGGTGGCTCGAAGATTGTGGACCCGCCAATGGTGGGACCAAGCGGGGGAGCATTATGTATTGGTGACCAGTGTCGCGGTTTTGGATGAGTTGAGTCAAGGTGAATATCCCAACCAACCCGCCGTGTTGGATCTGGTCAAGGCGATCCCATTAGTGCCAATCACCCAAGACATCGTGGAAATCGTACAAACGTATATTCAGCATCAAGTGATGCCGCGCGATCCGGTAGGGGATGCTTTACATTTAGCGTTGGCTTCTTATCATAAGTGTGATTTTCTGCTTACATGGAACTGTCAGTATTTGGCTAACGCCAATAAGTTCGGGCATATCCGGCGCGTCAATGTGTTATTGGGCTTATATGTACCAGCTTTGGTGACACCTTTGGAATTATTAGGAGGTTTCAATGAGTGAAATACAAGATGTAGCTATTATCCAAATTCGAGAAGTGCGGCACCGCATTTCTGAGCAACATGGACATGATCCTCAGCGAGTTATTAATTATTACCTCGAATTGCAACGCAGGTTTGCGAAACGGCTTTTACCAGATAATAACATTGGAGCAACCGAAATAAATCATTCGGTTGCTGCGGTTACGAACTCTACGCCATCTTTGTTGACGTTGAAAGCAGCGGGCTAATATCCATTACAGCTGACGCCACTGCGCGGTCGGCAAGTGGCGTCGGTTGCACATTACCATCATTGGCGGTGGCACACTTACACCCTTAATTCTCCGCGCATTACCACTACCGCATTCCCGGTTAATTCCACGCGATCATTCTGTGCCAGGCGCACCCGCAGTTCTCCGCCACGGGCGGAGGCTTGATAAGCGCGCAATTCCGGTTTACCCAATAGCTCAGCCCAATAAGGCGTGAGGAGTGTGTGCGCGGAACCCGTGACAGGATCTTCGTTAATACCTACCCACGGCGCGAAGAAGCGGGAGATAAAGTCATAATCCGGTCCGCCGGCAGCAGTGACGCTCAATCCCCGGTAAGGGTCCATCCCCTTGGCAGCTAAAAGCGCGGTGAAGTCGGGAGTCAAAGCGCGCACTTGCGCGGTATCTTTCAAGTGAATGAGCAATTTGTGGCCGCGTGTGCCACTTACTGCGGTGACGATGTCCGGCGGCAGCACACCAATGGCTTCCAGTACATCGGCAGGTGGATCACAACGCTGAGGAGGATCAAGGGGAAAACCCAAGACGATAGTATCGTCCACGATGGCATCGTCCACGATAGCATTGTCCACGATAGCATCGTCCACGCGCCGCGCGAGCAGATCGCCGCTCCGGGTCTGGAAGGTGATGGTGGAAGCCTCAACCCCAATTACGTTAAATAATACCGCTGCTGTCGCCAATGTGGCGTGGCCGCAGAGCCGTACCTCAACAGCGGGTGTAAACCAGCGCAGCGAAAACATAGACGCCGCTTTCCAGGGCATCGTCACATCCAGGCGCATCACAAATGCCGTCTCCGAAAGGTTCATTTCCGCCGCAATGGCCTGTAGCAGCGCAGCATCATAACTCTGCGTGAGCAAACACACCGCCGCCGGATTCCCCTTAAACGGCTCACGGGTAAAAGCATCAACCTGATATAAAGGAATTGTGTTCATTTTCACGAAAGTATCTCCTTTAGTGAGTCTGGCGCTTCAGATGCTGTATCCCTGTTTCACCGGCGACGATCACGTCTGTGACCAGGTCAAGGAATAACCCATGGTCTACGATGCCCGCGCGTTGATCCAATTGAGCAGCAAGACGATGCGGATCGGGAATCGCGCCAAAAGTGCAGTCCAGAATCATATTGCGCTGGTCGGTCTTGAATAAGGCTCCGTCTTTGCTCTGGCGCACGCGCACCTCTGCCCCTAATGCTTCCAAATACGCGACCTGCGCGTGCCACCCAAAGGTCACCACCTCAATGGGCACTGCCCAGAGCGTCCCCAATGCAGCAGAAAGTTTGGAGTTATCGATGACGATGATCTCGCGCCGGCTGGCCTGCGCCACGATTTTCTCGCGCAATAGCGCGCCCCCGCCCCCCTTGATAACATCCAGATGCGGGTCTACCTCGTCTGCGCCATCGATCGTGAGATCGATCTCGGGATGCTGGTCGAGTGTCGTCAACGGGATGTCTAGCTGCTGCGCGTTGGCCTCAACGTGCAAGGAACAGGGTACACACACAATATCTTTAAGCCGGCCTTCGCGCAGCAAGTGCGCGATGCGACGGATGGCAAAAATCGCCGTAGAGCCGTGTCCCAACCCCAGCACCATCCCTGACTCCACAAACTGTACTGCATACTCACCGGCTTGTTGTTTTAACTGTGATATGTTCATGTAATGCCTTCTAATCGTCAAAAGTCTGGGCCAACTTACATCCATCCTATTTTACTCGTTCCCGGTCAAAAAGACAACACACCGTTTCCCGCGCGGTAAGTTGCTGCGCTCCCCATAATCCCACAACTGTACACGCGATACCGACGATACCAAACATAGGTTGGAGTCCAATGCTATCGGCTAGAATACCGCTCAACCAGGGACCGGTGAACATCCCGATGGCATAGATCGCTTGGAAGAGGCCCATCGCGGTGGCACGCTGGGATTCATCCACGTAACGGATGCTCAGTCCCATCAATACCGAATATCCCACACCAGATGCCAGCCCGGAACAGGCTTGCGCGAAGAAGACCCAGGGCAAGGTCTGAGTGAACGTCAAGACCCCCATAGAGATCCCCATCGCCACAAAGCTGAAAATGATCATGGCGCGCGCCCCCACGCGCTTCACCAGTGCGGACGTGGCAAAGTTTGCAAGCATCACAGAGGCAATATTCAGACTGGTCAACAAACTCAAGTCCATGTTCGTCGCCCGCATATTTTTTGCCAGGACAGGCGTGTAACTAAAGGATGCGGTCCAGACGGCGTATTGCATCACGGCGCAGATCAGAGAAGGAAACAGCACATCCCGGCGCGTACTCAACTGCTGCAGCCCGCGCAACGAAGGCTTTTGTGGCGGATAGGGACGCTCGCGCAAGGGTAACATCACCAAGACAGCTGCGCCAGCGATACCGGTTGCCACAAAGAAAGAAAGTTGCTCCCCCCCCCACGTATTCAACACACCGGTGATACCGGTCGCCAACATCCGCGCGACCGCGTTGACGCCGGACAGTAGGGCAGACGCGCGCACGGCCTCCTCTGGAGGGAACTGGCTGCTAAAGACAACAACCAGGAGTACCCACGCACTGGCCGCAAAGCCGGTAAGCGCGCGTCCTAGCGTAAGCCCAACCATGCCGCCTGCAAGTCCCATTAAAACTGCACCCAGGCCGGAAAGCACAAAACCGGCGATGATAAAGGGTTTGCGCCGTCCTACCCAGTCAGCAGCGATTCCTAACGGGAAACGCGCGACCGCCTGCCACAACCCGTACATCGCTAACACCGTGCCGACCTGGGTCAAATTACCAACCTTGGACGCGGTGTATACCGAAAGCGTCGGCAGATACACATACAGCGAAATCCAATACAAAAAGACAACGGTGACATAGATGTAGATAATTCCCTTGCGGGACGTATACGTTGGTATCGTTTGTTCCATTATACAGTTTTCCCTCTTTGAAAATTGCGAAATCTCTAAAATTTTTGCGATCTTGGTGACTTTACGTAAGTCTTTTCGTCCAACCACCGGGGAGCGGTTAAGATTTCCTTACTCCTCTGCTCCTCTATCCCTGGCGCCCCGGCTCAAATCATAGAGAGCCAGATGGTGAAAATACTACCCACATTCTCTTCGCTCTCTACGGCCACACGCCCCCCGTGCAACTCCACGATTTCTTTGACCAATGCGAGGCCGAGTCCTGAACCGGAAGCACGCGCCTGTTGGGCGCGTTGTCCACGCCAAAAACGTTGAAAGAGGTAGCTCCGTTCTTCCTGTGAAGTGCCTATCCCAGTATCCTCCACGCGCACCCATGCCCACTTGCGCTCTTCTTGCATCTCCATTCCTGTGGTAAGGGTGACTTTACCGCCGGCAGGCGTATAGTACAAGGCATTAGTCACCAAGTTGTTCACAACCTGGATTACACGATCTCTGTCTACATTGACCGGCAAGGGTTCATCGTCATGATGATAGGTAAACGCTACGTTTTCCGGCTGCATCGCCGGCAAAGTAAGTTCCTGAAGTGTCTGTTCCACAAGTATATTTAGATCGGCGGGCGCGCGTTTGAGTTCCATTTGTCCCGCGTCAATGCGTGAGAGCAACAGAATATCCTCCACCAGGCGTACTTGATGGTCTGCGACATGAGAAAGTGCGGCCAGATACCGTTCGCTCTCCGCGGGGCGTTTTTGAAGTAAGTCCACATATAACCTAATTGCTGTGACCGGCGTCCTTAATTCATGGGAGACATGGGAGACAAAACTGGCCTGCATCCGGGTCAACGCTTTCAAATGACTCACATCATGAAGTGCGATGACGGATGCCGGTGCAGGACCACCGTCCATACGGAATGTAGGTAGAGAAGGTGAATTTTCAGCCAGGGATTCAGTTAAGGGTGCACCGCTAAGCTCTAAATCCAGACCGGTCAACTCCAACAAAGTGGAAGAGGGGTCTTGTGACCGGGTGGCGACCTGGAATATAACCTCGCGCAGCGCAGTAACATCGGTGGGGGGCAATGTCTGCGTAAGCCAGGTTCGAGCCACCGGATTGGTCTGTAAGATGGCGCCTTCCGCGTCGGTCACGATGATGCCATCGGTCGTGCTGCGCAAAATCGCATCCAGGCGCAAATATTGGGCCTGAAGTTCGGCCGTGCGCTCGCGCACCCGCTGTTCCAACTCATCGCGAGCTTGCCGCAACGCCTCCTCCATCCGCTTGCGCTCGGTAATATCCAAAATGCCCACCAGGACCTTGGCCCACGTGTATTCATAGCCCGGAGACAGGAATAGCTTCATGATAATCCGCTTCTCTTCATGGTCGCTGATATAGGCTACCGCCTCGCCCTGATAAGTGGTGTATCCCTCGACAAGAACGAGTAATTCTTGCTTGAAAACATCAAAGAGTTCCTCTCTCCCATGCTGGTGCAGCCGGGTGAAGAAATCCTCTTTATTCTTAGCGCCGTACATATCCAGTGTAACCTGGTTGACATCTACGATTTTGACCAAGGAGAGGCAGTGATAAATGACTTCTGGGTTTAGGGCAAAATAAGTATCAAAATCGGTAATCCCCGCTTCGCGGAGAGTATCAAGATAGGCTTTAACATAGGAGAAATCTTCCTCCCACAGAGAAATAGGGGCGTCCTCAAACAAACGCCGGTAGCGATTCTCGCTCTTGCGCAGCGATTCACGTTCGACCGCCAGGGCTTCTTCCACCTGTTTACGGTCGGTAATGTCGCGCCCTACGCCAATAAGTCCGATAACCTCCCCACTGGCGTGATCACGGATAGGTACTTTAGAGGTCAATAGCCAGTGTAAAGTGCCATCAGGATGAATAATCCGTTCCTCGCGATTGAACAATGGCTTTCCCGTTTGGATCACACTTTGATCATCGATATAAAACTTGATAGCCATCTCTTCGGGGTATACTTCAAAATCGCTCTTTCCGATGGCTTCTTCCTCGACCCCTGCCCCCATATACAGTAGATCCACTGGATTTGCCAGGGTTTTACGGCTCTCGACATCTTTGGCATAAATGCTGTCGGGCAGCAAATCAACCAACGTGCGCAATAGAGTACGCTCGTGATTGAGGGCTTCTTCAGCGCGTTGGCGCGCGGCAAGTTCCCGTTGCAATTCCGCCACACGCTGTGCGATGCGCCCCTCAAGTCGAGCCTGCCGGTTCACGGCGATGTAGAGCAGGGCGACAATAGCGCCAATCATAACTAGACCAATGTACTGAAAACCGCGCGGCGCGCTGATGGGCACCGTCCCGGCAGAATTCAAGATTGCTGCCTGTTTCTGATAAGTGGTCCGCACCCATCCCCATAATGGCAACAGTAAACACAATGCCAACAGTGCAACCAGGGAGGCTCTACGGCGTGGTTTGGAAAAACAGCTACGCGCGCGCTTTAGGAGGGAGCGCGCCAGATTGTTCTTTTCATTTTGCACGTTCAAATGAGTCATCCTCTAAAAATGGCAGCTTTGAAACCAGCTTATTTGTAAGTGCAGGAGTCAAAATTCATATAACTATAAAAAAACCAGGTGTTTTAACGTCAACATACAAATCATTCTTCTCAGAACATCGAAAGGTAGGAAAATGGTTATTCCAGGAAACAATTCTACCATCAAAAGCGGCAACTGCAATCGGGTGTAGGGCTATCGCATTTGGGCTACTCTAACCTTCCAGGAAGCTTAGAATGGCTTGAGCATGCAGCAAACCAGCGTCCATCCCACGTATTTAGCTGGTGTAAGGGACTCACAGCTTCCTGGAAGGTCCAAATGCGATAGCCCTATCGGGTGGGCCTTGGGGTGGCCGTCAAAATACTGGATTTTTTGCTTCCTTGCGGTACAATATAACGCATAGGATGTATTTCATTCAAGGCAGTAAAACGTGAGTCTAAATCTTGCCTTTTATGCCAACACATTTTCATCTGAAACGAAATACATCCAAACGCATATCGCTGTCTGTATACAGGAGGAAATAATATGTCCGAACCCTATAACCCGCAGGAAATTGAGCCAAAGTGGCAGGCGAAGTGGGAGGCCGATAAGCTATACCGATCTATTGTGGATCACAATCGACCTAAATTCTATGCCCTTACAATGCTTCCCTACCCAAGCGGTGACATCCATATCGGCCATTGGTACGCGATGGCTCCCAGTGACGTGCGCGCGCGGTTTAAACGGATGCGGGGATATAATGTCCTTTTCCCAATGGGGTTCGATGCGTTTGGCCTTCCCGCAGAAAATGCGGCTATTCAACGTGGCATCCATCCCAAAACTTGGACGATGAACAATATTGCGCGCGAGCGGGAGCAGTTGCGTTCTATGGGCACGATGATCGACTGGGAGCGAGAGTCCATTTCGTGTCTGCCGGGTTATTACCGTTGGTCGGAGTGGTTCTTCCTCAAGTTCTACGAGATGGGGTTGGCTTATCGCAAGCTGTCGCCGGTGGACTACTGCCCATCGTGCAAAACTACCCTGGCCCGTGAACAAGTTATCGGTGAAGAACGCATCTGCGAGCGCTGTGGCGCTCCGGTGATTAAGAAGGATTTGGAACAGTGGTTCTGGAAAATCACTCATTACGCCGATGAACTGCTGGACTTTTCAAAAATTGATTGGCCGGACAAAATTCGATTGTTGCAGACCAACTGGATCGGGCGCAGTGAGGGTGCGGAAGTGACCTTTACTGTCGCCCCTGAAGATTTGCCAGCAGAAGCAAATGTATCGGGTGATCTGGTGGTCTTCACGACGCGCCCCGACACGCTCTGGGGAGCGACGTTTATGGTGTTGGCTCCGGAACACCCGCTGGTGGATGTCATCACCAAGCCTGATTATCAAACGCAGGTGGCGGCTTACAAAGAGGCCGCGGCGCGTCAAAGCGAGATCGAACGGCTCAGCACCGAGAAAGATAAAACCGGCGTTTTCACCGGCGCCTATGCCATCAACCCGGTGAACGATGCCCGCATCCCTATCTGGGTGGCGGATTACGTACTGATGACCTACGGCACCGGCGCGATTATGGCCGTGCCCGCGCACGACGAGCGCGACTTTGCATTTGCGCTCAAGTTTGGATTGTTCATCATCCCGGTTATTGACCGGCCCGATCGCCTTGCCAAGAGCCTGGTCTTTCCTGATTCTGTGCGCGAGGGGATGCTCGCAGCGCTGCGCGATGCCGGTATCACGTTCGAATCGAGGCCGGTCGGCAACGTGGGCGAAGGTCTCTATGTGACGCTCCAGGGTGACGCCCAAATTGATGCTTACGTGGCCTTAATGCAGGAATATCTGCTGCCCAACAACTGGAATGAAATCGTGGGAGCGCGCTGGCTGTTTGTCTTCTCGGACGGTGTGCGTGAACTTGACTCTGATGTCGCCGACCAGGAAATCCTGGCCCACTGCAAGGAAATTTACCCGCCGGTCAGCCATAACCGGACATGTATGGAGATGCTCAACACGCTGCCCTTCTACCGTGACGTGCTGTTTCATCACGAATATGGCACGATGATCAACTCGGAAGCTTTTTCCGGTACACCGGGCGACGTTGCCAAGCAGAAAGTAACCGCCTGGTTAGATGAGCGGGGACGCGGCAAGACCGCCATCAACTACCGTCTGCACGATTGGCTCATCAGCCGCCAGCGCTATTGGGGCGCGCCGATCCCGGTCGTTTATTGTGATACGTGTGGCGTCGTACCGGTTCCCTATGAAGATCTCCCCGTCCTGTTACCCGACGATGTAGACTTTATGCCCACCGGGGAAAGCCCGCTCAAGTACCATGAAGGCTTTTTGAATACCACTTGCCCCAAGTGTGGGGGGCCGGCCATGCGCGAAACCGACACGATGGACACGTTTGTCTGCTCGTCGTGGTACCAATACGCTTACCTCAGTCCCTATTTCCGCGAAGGGGAAGTGGTTGATGGGAGCGCGCGCCCGTGGGACGAGGAAGAAGCCAGCTATTGGGCGCCCGTGGATACCTACACCGGCGGGGCAGAACATGCAGTGATGCACTTGCTCTATACCCGTTTCTTCACCAAAGCCCTGCGCGACGCGGGTGTGGTCGACTTCGACGAACCTATGCTGCAACTGCGCAACCAGGGTGTCATCCTGGGAGAGCCACGCTGGGGGGACTGCGTAGACGTGAGCGGCACGTGGGCAGGGGCATCCTTTGAGGCGAAAACTATCCGCGTATACAGCTTCCAGGATCGGGCAGAGTGGCCCGCGCCGGAAAAAGCAGACGCGCGCGTCTGCGGGGAAGTGATGGACCGCGATGACGTGAGCCTGAAAGTGCGCATTTCTCCCAACGATGCTGAAGTTACCGAAATCGTTGTGGTTCACTTACCAGAAGACATCACCGTCACGATTCCCGGCAAAGCGGGCATAGGGGAATTAAACGACATCCTCTATCACCTGGATGTGGAGAAGATGTCCAAGAGCAAGAAGAATGTGATCGCTCCCGATGAACTGGTGCAAGCCTACGGCGCAGATGCCGTGCGCGCTTATCTGATGTTCGGGTGGCGTTGGGAACAAGGCGGGCCGTGGGATAGCCAGGGCATTGAGGGCATCATCCGTTGGCTTAATCGCGTGTGGAACCTGGTATCGGAAGAACCCCGCGAGCGCGGGAAGGGGCAAAATGATCAGGCAACGCGGGAATTGCTGCGCGCCGCGCATTACGCGATCAAGGCTGTGACCGGAGATATGGAGAATTTTGGCTTCAACACCTCCATTGCGCGCTTGATGGAATACACCAACGCGCTGAGTAAAGCCAAGCCCAGTTATTGGGGCAGCGACATCTGGGATGAAGTCGTCTCCAAACTGTTATTGCTGCTGGCCCCGGTCACTCCCCACATGGCCGAGGAATTGTGGGCCAACCTGGGCAAACCCTACAGCATTCACCAGCAAGCCTGGCCCACTTGGGATGAGGCGATGTTACAGGAAGAACAGGTGGAAATCCCGGTACAGATCAACGGCAAAGTGCGCGGGCGCGTCGTTGTCACCGTCGATGCAGATGAGGAAACCATCAAGGCCGCTGCCCTGGCAGAAGAGAACATCCAGCGATATTTGGAGGGAATGCAAATTGTGAAGATCATCATTCCTAAAGGACGGCTGGTGAGCATCGTTGTAAGAAAGTAACATATAGTTTTGTGAGCAAACGGCGCCATTGATGGCAGCAAAGCGGCTAAAGCTGTAGGAAAGAGGCGTTTTTTCGTTGGCGGGCGTAGCCCGCCAACGAAAAAGTACACCCCAACCCTTGTTTCTGTTTGGAGTAGGTGACAGAAAATGGTAATCACTCACAAAACTAAACGGTTACCTTTTATGGAGGAATTATCTTATGAGTCAACAAGATGATACCTATACCAGGGCGACAATCCGTGTTGGTAGGTTAGCTATTTACTAGCCTTCCATCATCCACAGCCACAAGCCGAGATCCACGTTGTGGTCATCCTCATGGAGCATGTGTCGTCCATCTTGGATCCAATGGCGCTTGGTGAAGAACTCTTATCTTCAAGGGTACTGGCAGTTCAAGAGGTTGCTCGACAGCTTGGTCTAGACCAAACCGGGTTCTATGCGAAAACCAATGCTGCGGCTCCTGGTGTAATACCTCATATGCACTGGCACGTGGTAGGCCCCGGCATACCGTAAGACGAGTTCATACCTGAAGCCATAAGGTTACTTATCGATTCTGAAAACGAGAGCCTTACGATGTACCGTCCGCTGCTAGCCTTCGGCTAATAGATGAATGGAGTGGAAATCCGCCGCTCCGTTAGCCATCATCAGAATTACCAATTATGAGCAAACTGCTTAAGTTATCAATAAGAGCATTCATCATAGTTCTTGGTGTAATAGGAATGTTTGGACTGTGGTGGAGGTTTTCTAGCTACAACACCCATGCTATGATGCCATGGCCTTTTGCATGGTTATTTGAGAGAGAAAAGATTGAACTAAATCGTCATGCACAAGCATTATATGGCCATCCAGACTATACAGTCCAATTCGAGATAAAAAATCCTCTTTTTGTACGCATGTTTCCACGTGCAAAAATGTATGCAGTATGGCGGAATTATCATACCCAACCTCAATCAGGCAAATTCGAGACAATGGTTTTATACAAGAATCTCGATTATATGATGCCTGGACGGTTCAATCGATTAATGTTTGATGCGGGTTATAAACTTACTCCAACCACACGAGATAATTTGGCTTATGCCCTTATCGTTTCTGCATTGCCCCCGCCATTGGCCGCAGAATCTATAGCTTGTCATAAAGGAACGGAGATCTACGTCGAAAAGGGCATCTTTCCTCCAGATACATACGAAATACGTTGTCATATTGCTTCAAAAAACTATGATATTGTAGTCGTATTCTCGGATTGTAGTGTGCAATTTCAGGATGGCTACCTGAGTATTTCAGACGAGAACGGCAATAAGATAGGTGGTTACAATTTCGGTCCTGGTAGAGTAATGATTGAGGAAAGATGAACCTCATGCTTTGTATATTTGCTGCGAGGAGCAAGTTGCCAGAGGATAAGGGGGCGAGTAAACAAAAAGACCGGGGTTTTTCTTAAAACCCCGGTCTTTTTTCATCCGTCTATTGCTTCATCACAAGTGGCAGATAGATAGCGTGTGATGGGCTGCTGCCCGTGATGGTGAACGTTGCCCGCGCAGTAAGTGTGCTGCCCGCGTGTGTCAACGAAGCGGTGTTGACGATACTGCGTCCGGCGTACACATCGGTCGTCGTGACAACTGCGGGCAATGTAAACTCCCGCAGTTCCCCTACTGCCAATGAACCGGTCCACACCAGATCTGTGCCACGCACCCCTTCCGGTAAGGTATCCGTGACCGCCACATTGTCGGCAGTCGCCGTACCACTGTTACTGATGATGACCGTATAGGTAATCCTATCGCCCAATTGCACCGGCGTCTGTGCTGTAAGAACTGTTTTGGTGATGAGCAAACGGCTTTCCGCAATGTTGATCGCGGCAGTAGCTACTGCCGCGCCGAAGTTTGTTGACGTGACATAGGCGGTGTTGGTGAGCGTGGCGCCGGCATAGATGATGTTATCCGTCACTACTGCAGAGAAAGCCAGCACCCATGTGGCTCCGGACGGTACTGTGTACGGTCCCCATGTCAGTGTGTTGCCTACCGGCGGCAAGTAGGCTGTGCCTGCCGTCTGGGTCAGCGGGCGCATCCCCAGGGGGAGTTCATCGCGCAGGGTAACCCCTTCAAGGGATTCCCCATTAGGATTGGACAACGTCAGCGTATAGACGACCGTGCTGCCCAATTGCACGCCGATCATGGGCGATACAACTTTACTTAGCAAGGGATTCCCCAAGACCTTAACGGTATACGGCCCTACCTCGGCGATATTCCCTGCAATATCCTCCGCCTGTACCCAGTAGGTATAGGTTCCCGGCGCGTATTGTTGGAGACGATAGATCCAGGCTCCCGTTGCCGCGTCAGATGTGACTTGCTCACGGAAGGCTGTACCCGTCGGCGCGACGCCGACCACGTAAATCGCCTGTATGTCCCCACCGTCCGCGACCCACCCTTGCATCACGGTCATTGTGATCGCCTGCTGGACGCGCGTCAGCGCGGATGTGACCGTGATCACGGGCGCGACGGTGTCCACGTTGAAGTTGAGGGCGAGGGCAGTGGTACGGTTACCCACGGAGTCCAGCCCGTACACATCCAGCGCGCGTGCGACGCTGTCCAATCCAGAGACATCCGGCACGGTATAGGACCAGGCCGTGCTGGTATTTTCTGGCATAAACTCAGAGGTCAGGACAAGTTGGCTGCGGTTGTACGCGCCGTCATCCTCATCCGGGAAGTAGTCACAAATCACAAGTTGCCACGTCCCCTGCGCACTTTCGCCCTTGAAGATCGCCAGCGCGTCGTCGGGACGGCGCGCGTTGTCATAGTAGGGCGCGGCAGGATCGTGGTCTTCCTCATCATCTGTGTTGGCGACGGGGGCGGTATCGTAGAGCAACACATCGTAGTTCTCCGCGTCCGTACCATCCCACAGAATCTCGGCCCATTCACCCGAAGGCGCAATAAGCTGCGCGCTCACATCATAGCGGAAGGCGTGCGTCATGTTGATGCCCACCGCCACTTCGCCTATGGTGAAGTCTTCTGTCACCACAAAGGTGCGCTTGATAGGTGTGCCGCTTGCACACGCAGTGCTGGCACCGATGGGCAGCGATGATGCTGGCGCGTCGTCGTAGGTATGTACCGTCTCTGTGATCGCGTCGGTATCCGTCTGAAAATCTGCGTATACACAGTTGTTATCCACATCACATACCTCCACCGCAGCGACCTGGCGATTGTCCACCAACGCGCCGGTCAACACCAGATCATCGGGGCCAAGCACCCCATCGTCTAACGTGCTTTCGGTGGCGAAGCTTAAGGTCACTGTGGGTGGCATGGCATCCACCAGGAACGTCGTGTAGAACATTGGCTCTCCCACCTGCCCAAACACATCCTCCCCAACTGCACTCAGATAGTAAGGGTCACCCTCTGCTGCTCCCCCCAGATCAAACGTGCAATCCCATTTGCCGTCATCCGGTATCGTATCTTCACAAACAACCGTTGTCGTGATCTCTTCCCAATCCTCGATTTCTAGTTCAATCCAGGGTACCGGAGACGCATCGAAGACCAACCCTTCCACCGTATTCTCTTCCGGTCCTAACAACGCCGGGTGGTCGTTGATAAACACAGAGGGGGGCGTCGTATCCACTTCGTGGTCAATGTAGAACCAGTCCAATTGATCTTCAAATAGATTACCTGTGTCGTCATAGAAGATGATATCTAACGTGGCCCACCCCTCGAAGTTATCCACATCGAAGGTCAGGTCTATCTCGCCCGTAAAGGTCACAACAGCAGTTTCTCCAGGAGCAAGATCACCCAATTCCAAAACCAGGTTGTAGTATTCACCATATTCGTCGCTGTAATAGTCCCCATCAGGTAACAAAACCGGTCCCCATGTGATAATATCGGCGACCAATCCTGTAGCCGTTACGATACCCTGATTGCTGTAGCGAATGGTGTAAGTAATGGTATTGCCATCGCCCACCGGAGGATTCTCTGTGTCTATGACAGTATTCAGCCCTTGTTCAGCATTGAAGTCTAGATCATTAGCCGTAGTAACATTCTTGGCCCGCAGCATTGCCGTGGGCGGCTTCGCCCCAGTTTCCCGTTCACACTCCGGATCCTCGGGGAACCAGGCACAGTATTCATCGTCCAACGTATCCCAATCTGACCATTCCTCGAAGGCATCCAGGTCATCCATCAGGAAGAAGTAGTCATCCGAAAGCACGCTGTAGGCGATACCCGCTGGCTCTGCTTCCAACCGTAGCGCGACATCCGCGCCCGTAAACTGCACCTCTGGCTGAAGCGTGGTGGCTCGCACCCCGTAGCGCTGCAACTGGGCCGCGCTCTGCGTCCCGTTCGGACACACACCCAAGCCCAGCGACGGCCAGGCATAAGCCTGCGTCAACGCAAAGTTGTTGAGGCCTGTCGGGGCGACATAGTCCACCAACCGGGAGCTGTTGACCGGGTTGCGCGCCGGCATTGTCGCCCACAAACTCAGTTCGTAATCATCGGAGGCAAAGGCCACCATCGAGAGTGACGTCGCGGTCGGGTTCGTAATCGCGAGTGTAGTGAAGGGTACATAGATATCCGTGTGTGGGGGAAAGATCATCCAGTCAAGATTGTAGGTCCAATCGCCACTTATCTCTTCCCAATTTTGATCCGTACTGTTCCAGGCCAGCAACTGTGCGGAATAACTATCCGTCATCCAGATCAGATAATCTGCCTCCATAGGTGTGGTTGCTGTAGCCTGTAACGCCATACGCGGCGAAGTTTCTGCTGCATTGCGTAACGCTGTACGCTTCACCGGCAATAACACCTTCGTCTCACCGAAGCCATAGCTATACGGATCATACGCTTGATTCGTCCCCCCCGCGCGCGTGTCCAGGTAGATAAAGAGATCGCCATCCATATCCCAGTCCGCGCCCGTCCACGTCATCCGCAACCCTTGAGCATCCCAGTTGACGTAGAACGCCTGCGCGTCGCTGAGACCGGAGCCACCCTGTGCATTGTCGCGGATACGGGTATCAAGACCCAGTTGG
>JAFGFI010000359.1 GCA_016931185.1 Anaerolineae bacterium | reverse complement strand
GTTAGTTGATTATGAGATACACTTACAAGGTAGTCTCATCATCCAAGGAGGGGCCAGTCTGAACTTACCGGCTGGCATTGAACTACGCTTCCCCGCTAGTACTGAACTCAGAGTGTATGATTCCGGCACGCTCAATGCACAAGGGAGTGCGAGTGCCCCGATCATCTTCACGGCCAACGATGACTCACCGGCAGCCGGTTTCTGGAATGGCCTGTACTTCGATGCTGATAGCACAGCCATCTTGGACTATGTCACAGTGGAATATGCAGGTCGTTACACTTCATACCGTTATACCGGGATTGAGATCGCCAGCGATGATGTGACGATTGCACACTCGACCATCCACCATAACGCGGGTTCGGGAATTTATGTTATTAACAGTTCCCCCATCATTCGCTACAACAATATTTATGATAACGGTACGTATGGCTTGTACAATAGCAATACTAATACTATTGTCAATGCCAAAAATAACTACTGGGGTGATGTTAGTGGACCTGCTCCGTTTGGCTCCGGCAATGGTATCAATTATCGCGAGTGTTATGATTCCGATACTGGAACCTATTATATCTGTGAATATTATGTGGATGTCACCCCCTGGACTGGCAAACAAGCTGAAGAATCTGAAACCGTCGTTGAAGACGTATTGCCAGAGGAAGCATCACGAAATACCTCGGCTATGGAACTAGGTATACCCTACATTAAGTCGGTGGATTCGGAACACGATTTCTTTATCTTTGGCTTCAATGATTTGGGATTTGGTTTTGATACTACAGGCTTAACTGTTCAAGTTGATTGGAATGGTTCTGATACCGGCAACGGAACACCGGGAAGTGTTATATTCAAAGTTGGCGATCATGAATATAGACAAAGTGCTGCAACAGAGAGCGTACAATATGATCTCCCACTAAGTTCGCTTCGTGCTGGGTTTAACGAAGTTGAGATTGTCGCAAAGGTCTGGAATAGTTCAGGTGCCGTTGAGTCAACGCCGGTTACGGTGCGTATTATTCGTTTCATTGCGCCTAAATGGATGATAGAATTGGGATTCGACGGTACAGGAATGAAATTCACGCAAAAACCTGAGTACACCGAAGTCGAAATGTATGTTAAGTTTCCGGCGGAACCTTTTGAGGCGAAGGCGGATATACCCAGCTTCATTCCATTGGTCGGCGGCGAAACCGGCATAAAGAAATCGCAGGCTACTTTGAATGTGTCTGTGCGCAGTGACTTCAAGGGTTCGGTAAAACTTGAAGGTGAAACTGGCTTCGAGGCTGATGAACAAGAAGTTGGCGGTACATTGTGGGGTGAAGGTCAAGTAGGATTTACACCCAACAATACCCTGGCATTGTATAAAGCGAAAATGGGAGTGGAATTGGAGGGGACTATCAAAGCACGTGAGCCAATGTTGACGGTTATTCCTCCACTCGCTCCATTGCTGCAAACCCCCATCATCGGTGATATTTTGGGTGTGGCCTATATCGAAGGCAAGATTGAACCCAGTGTTAATTTTGAGGCTGGCTTTGAATCTGAAGATGATGGCACAAATTTGCATTGGGGTAACTATGAAGGTGGTGGCATATTGAAGGTCACGCCTTCGCTAGGCGTAGAAGTGTGCGAAGATGTTGAGGCTAGTGTTTACGGCGGAGGTGAAGCGGCTATTCAACTGCAAGTGCCACCTGATCCTTCTTATCTGAAAGAGCTTTCAGGAGGTTTTTTCGTCGGCGCAGAAGTAAAAGTATGGGTCTTTGAGGCTAGCGCTGATAAGACCTGGGAATGGTCCTATAAACCGCAAGCCACTCGTATGATGATGGGCACAGCTACATTGACCGCACCGCTACCAGAAATTGTAGCACGTCCGGTGTTGACAGGAACAACCGACTGGCACGTTGAGCAGCCTGAGTATGGAACGGCGCCCTATGCACAGTTTGCGGGCAATCGTCCATCCTTGCGTGCTCCCCAAAGAGTGCTTGCCGCCGTTACAACGCCATTGGTGACTAATCTCTACGCTCATGCCAACCCGGCGCTGGCGTTGCACGCCAGTGATGCACTTCTTCTGTGGGTACACGACGATACAACGCTTCCCGATAGCCAGAGCAAAGAAATCTACACTACCTGGTGGAATGGCAGCAGTTGGGCCACGCCAGTTGCCGTTACGGATAACACGATGTCTGAATTCAGCCCGCAAGTAGCTTTTGTTGATGCTTCTCAAGCGATTGCCGTCTGGGAGCGTATCAATGATCCTGCATTGCCGTTGACTGCTACGTTTGATTTTACAACAACACGCAAAGTGGAACTGGCTTATGCCGTCTTTGATTTGAACACGCATACTTGGGGCGCACCGGTACTGCTGACCAACAATGCAACATTAGATCATGGCGCACAGTTAGCAAGTGGACAAGATAACACTGCTATGACCGTGTGGACAAACAATGTGGTAGGCGACCTGATTGGCAATGCTGACGCGCCCGACACTTTGCGTTACGCGCTTTGGAATGGCACGAGTTGGAGTATCTCTGGCACAATCGCTACCGGTATCACTGGAACCCTGGGAACAAGTCTGGCCTATCGCAATGCCAGTTCGGCTACGCTGGTTTTGAGCCTGGATACCGATGGTGTTTTCAGCACCACGAATGACATTGAACTTTTCTATACCACATGGAATGGGACAACGTGGGATGCCTTGACGCAATTGACCGACAATACCTTGCCCAATGAAAGTCCCACCATGTTGTATACCTCTGCCGGGGAGCGACGCTTAGTCTGGCTACAGAATAACCAGTTGGTGTTGCTGGGCGATGATTGGGGTGTTGCACCTGTCAGTACCAGTATTGTCGGTGAATCAGCGACCTTGCGCGATTTCAAAGTCTCCATAGATGCAGACGATAATCTGATGCTGTTGTGGCAGGGACTGTCTGAAGAAGGTACTGATTTGTACTACGCCCTTTACAACGCCGAAACTGCAACCTGGAGCTTGGAAAGCCAACTCACCCACAGCAACGCAATGGAAAAGCAAATTTCGCCAGCCTTTGATGCTAATGGGCAATTGATGGTAGCTTATGCATTAGATAATCTAACTGAGACCGTCAAAATTATCTCGCCCACCTTGACCATTACCGGCGTCACTGAATACGCCTCCACCGACCTCTACGTTCTCCACTACACCCCCGACACCGACCTCACCCTCACCGACCTCAGCCTGCCCGCATACTTCGACAACCCCTGGCCCGGCGATAGCGTGGATGTGAACATCACCGTGCAAAACGCCGGGGATTGGGCCGTCGTCAGCCCCACGCTCGCGCTCTACGACGGCGACCCGGCAATGGGTGGCACACTCATCGCCACGCAAACCGTCGTCGCTGGCCCGCTGGCCGGGGGCGCAACGGAAGACGTCACCATCCGCTGGACCGTGCCCGTCACCCTCGTGCAACCGCACACCCTCTACGCGGTCATCGATCCCGCCGGCATCATTACCGAAAGTGTGGAAACCAACAACACCCTCACCCTCACCACCGTCACGCCGGATGTGTCCGTCGCCAGCGTCAAGACTTACTATTATGACCAGCACAATGTTGTACCGTTGGCCGTCATCGCCAACAACGGCCCGGTCACGGTCACCGACATCCTGGTGGAATTCCGCCAGGAAACCGTCACCGGCACCATCCAACACACCGACACGATCACCGAACTCGCGCCTTATACTCTCAAAGCCATCACCACTACCTGGAACGTCGCGGGATGGGCGGCGGGCGACCACACCTACTATGCCGTTGTGGATAGTGCAAACACGATCTTCGAGATCAACGAAGACGACAATGCCGAAGTCTTCCCTGTCAAAGTCTGGCCGGATGTGGTCATCTACAGCGGGGACGTGCAAGCCAGTCTCACTGCATCCGGTGGCCCCGTCACCGTCACCGTGCGCAACTGGGGGACGGCGGATGCGGCAAACGTACCTGTCACGCTCTACGAAGGACCAGTGATTATTACCACGGGGGCGACGGCTTTGTATACCTGGACTGTACCTAGCTTGCCCGTAGACAGTGACGGCGACGTGCGCTTGACCACCACCCTTGACCACCGCCCCAACCGCCTCTTCGCTATTGCTGACCCGCAACGGGCCATCACTGAGGTTGCGGAACACAACAACGTCGCGTTAATGATTCAACCCATCTCCGTCACCTTTACTTACCATGACCTAGAAAGTATTGTCCCTACCACTGCGACCGTCACCCTCCACGGGGATTGGAGCAGCGCACCCGTCACCCTCACCGGCGCAGCAGGCGTGTACTCAGTCACCGTCAGCACGAGGAAAACCCCGCTAACCTATCGCTACGCTGCGGGTGGAAATCTGGCGTGGCTTAACACCGTCAGCCGTACCGTCACGCCCACCCTCGCCACTACCTACAACGACTACCGCAATGTGACGCCGGATGATGCACTATTAGTGGAGCCAGCAACGCTATCCACGACCGTAGGCACGCCTACTACACTTATCACCGGCCAGGTTACTCTAGCCGATGTGACCAACCTGACCGGCACCACCTTTGTCGCGGAGATTGGCTATGGCACCAGCATTACCTTGACGGAGTGGACGTGGACGCCGTTGACTTATCTAGGAGATGACGCCGGCGCCGATCAATTTGCGGGTGTCATTACCCCTACAGCCAGCGGTACGTATTCCTACACGCTACGGATTAACGGTAATTGGGCTGGTGGCAATTCACATAATGTTTGGCACTACACGGATTTGGATGGGATGAGCAATGGTTTCACTTGGAGTCAAGTGGGAGTTTTGACTGTGCCGTAAGGTGGGTGTTTCAGCATTAACTTTGGCGCAAGTTAGAGTAAGTTCCTGGTCATCAATCTAAGAGTCCAGTGTATCTGACAACCACAGGCCGTTGCATTTTTGCAACGGCCTGTTCTGCTAAATTAAAGAAGGCAGCCAACGCTAACGCAGCTTATCATGTAATTCTTATGAACGAATAGAGTCATTGCGCAATAGATGTACAATCCAGATACCGCGTCCCCCTTCTATGGGACGGCGTTTGTATTGACGGGGGATGCGGGAGAGATAGATAACACAACTATGGAGGCGACGCCTCCATCTCCTGTGCTACAGGCAACCTTAACGCCAACAGAAAACGGAGGCAGTAGTGGTGGGCTGTTGTGTGCGGAAATGGCGCTGCCTTTGGTACTGGTGATGGCGGTTGGTGTGCTGAAGATAAAGAGGGGGACATGATAAATGCTGATTAGGTTTCATTCGATAAGACCTTCTTGTTGAATTGTGTTACGCGCGTAACATTTCGGCCTGGGGAATTTCAGGCTTGATGCTGGGGAACAGGGGTGTTGGTTCCGTTTGTCGCACAATACGGACGGGCTGTAATCCAAAAGCGGCGATTTCAGGGGGGATCACTGCTCGCTTGGGATCCATCACATATTGCATTTGCGCGACCTGGTAATATCCGAAAACCCCTGGCCCCGTTGAGACATTGGCCAGCGTGCATACCGGATGCACCAAAAACGCGGAGGTTCATACGGTGCTTCGGCAAACTCAAACATCACTTGCCGAATTTGAACGCGATAGCCAATCGCGAATCACCGATCTGGACCGCGCGGTTGAGGTCCCGAGCCGGGTGGGTGAAGTTTGGGAGCATCTAGCATTTAATGAGCAGTGCAAACTATTGCGATTGCTTTTCAATAAGGTTGTTGTGGATCAAGAGGGAAAAATCTTACATACAGTCACCCGCCGCAACGCCCCGTTTGGGTACCTGCGTACCATTGCGCAAAAACAAACTCTCCCCAATAAAAAATTGGGGAGAGTTCGACATGTGACTATTCAGGTGCCCCCAACGGGATTCGAACCCATGTACCAGGCTTGAAAGGCCTGTGTCCTGACCAGACTAGACGATGGGGGCGTCCACACAAAGAGATTTTAACATAAAGAAGAAAGCTGTCAAGCAACACAGCCAGGGCTATCGCATTTGCCCTCAATTGTGTTTGCGTCAAACGTCAAACGTCAAACGGGAGCGCATTTTGACGTCTGACGTTTGACGTTTGACGTCTGAGTCCCCACTAACTCAAATGAAACACGCCCAAATGCAATAGCCCTGAGCAACACAGGCGCACTGGGTATAAGACAAAGTTATATAGCCCCGGCCAATTTGCGTCCCAATTCCCGGCATGCCGCCACCACGGTTGCCGAAGGTGTACCGGCAGAGGTGACGATTGTTCCAATTTGGGTCCCCATCTGGGCAAAGAGCTTCTCGAAGGGGGAACGCGCTGCCCCACCGCCGCCATGGGAAAAGAAAAGTGCGTAGGGTTTGCCCGTCAAGCCGGCGGCATTGCTAAGTTTGGCAATGTACCAATCATCAAGGAAAACTTTGAGCGTGCCGGCGAAATAACTAAAATAATCGGGGGTGCCAAACGCGACGGCGTTAAAAGCGCGATACTGTTCAATGTCATAACGCCCTTCATTCGTGTTGAACAAAACCACATCGGCCCCGGCATCCCGCGCACCTTCAGCGACGGCCTGCGCCATTTTCCCCGTATTGCCATGCTCTTGAGAATGATAAAGTACAAGTATAGACGACATAGTATTTCCTCCTTATGACCAATTACCTGCATATCGAACACTGTCCGGCCCTACCCGGCCAATCAGATAAAGCCAGTGTAATTTTACAAGCTGTCGTAAATGTAGCAAATCATGAGCCACCCACGATAGCAGGACTTCCTCCGCCTTTATTTGCCCAAAGGGAGTCTTACACGTGGTTTCCCACGCGGGGGACTCCAACGAGCGCAGCCATTTTACCGAAGCCTCGCGCACCACCATGAAATTCTGTATAGATTGTGCCAGATCGCGTTGGTTATATCCACGCTCCACGGCCCATTGTTGAGGATTGATGCGGGGCCATTGACCTGTCTTGTCATGAAGAATAAAATCAATGTGCGTTTGAAAATCCTCACTTTCTTCATCAACCAGATGGTTAATCACCTCCAGAATCGACCAAGACGTTGGCGTGGGTTTCCACCGGGCTTGCGGTTCCGCGACCCCTTGCACAAACGCCCGGATGGTCTGCGCGTTATTTGTCATTTGATATAAGCAATACTCAAATTCCATACTCTCCTCTCCTGGCTAAATTTATTGTTAGCGCGTATCACCGGTGGGATACAAAGAACGCTAATAATTTAACCTAAGTTGCTACCTATCACGTGAATTTCTCTTTTTCGCCCCTAGGGGCGAAAAAGAGAAAGGAAAAGGTGTTTTTTTTCGCACGCGGCAAGAGCCGCGTGCGAAAAAACACCTTTTCCTCTTCCGCTATCACAAGGTAGCAACTCGCGTTAATTTATTCAAGGAAGCGTTCTAGGCCATTGAGGAAAAGCCATATTAACACGAACGCTCCCACTCCTGGTACAAGACAGATCAGAGCAGTAAAAACGGCTGCCCAATCATAGACCAGGCCAATAATAACCGTACCGACTACAAGAAACAGCGCAACCACCCCAATAACCATATTGCGCTCAGAGCGTTTCCGATATGCGCGCATATCGGTAGGTTTTTGTTGGTTCATAACGTCTTTCCCTCCACAGTTCTTAGAGGATTGCCAAGTTTCCACCGCTTCACAGTCCTTACTATACAGAGTATAGCCTATACAGAGTATAGCCCGGATTCAAGCAATGGTCAATAGACGGGTGAGCGTCACTTTTTTTGCAGGGCACGTCTTCCTTTCGGGAAGTTCCGCCCAGTTCCCTAAAACCAGCCCTTAGCCAAACCGAAATCTCCTGTTCTGTTCCAGACGAGTGGACTTCCCGGAAGGTTGGGTTCAACAACAACCTTCCGGGAAACTTTGACGCCCACCCTCAATAGACCGTAGGAGGTGGGCATCGCTTTTTCGCACCGCCTACGGCTGAAACCGCTCACAGATGGTGGCCGAGGTTTCCATACCTCGTCTTGGGAGCTGGTTATAGATAACGCGCTATGGATAGCGCGGTTACAAGGGGCGCGGCCACAGGAAGATAACGGAGAACGCGCTATGGATAGCGCGGCTACATCCGGGAGAAATACGAAAAGGGGGGTGTGACGCGCGTCATTGTTATAACTAAACAGGTTTGATATGCTTAAGCTACAAAGCACAGATGAAAACAGGGGCATCGCACTTCGGAAAGTGTATAGCACTTCGGAAAGTGTATTGCACTTATTTATGGAGGAGGTTAGACATGTTCGCTATACTCACGCTTGCACATTTGTTAGGAGATTATACATTGCAGTTTAACGCGCTGGTCCGCTGGAAAATGCGGTCAATCTGGGGTGTTTTCGCCCACGGCGGGATCGTGACTTTAACCACACTCGCATGCGTGCTCATGGTCGCGCCGGCATGGTGGCCCTACGCGCTATTCATCGGTGTGACCCACACGCTGGTGGATATTGTGCGCGCGCGTCTCATTCATCCCCGGAGTCCACGAGAAGATTTAGTTTGGTTATTACTAGATCAGGGCGTCCATCTCGCCATCATCGCCACAACTGTGCTGGCGACCCAGGCCCCGAACCTGGTCGTCCTGCGCGGCAGTGTGGTACGCGCGATTGTCCCGTTAGTTACACCAAAAGTGCTGCTGAGTCTCATTGGATACATATTGCTCCTGCAGCCGGCTTGGGTTATGCTCCGCTATATCATACGCGGCATCTATGGCGCGGACGCCGTTCCGCACCTGGGCAGTGGAGAGAAATATGGCCCGATGTTAGAACGTGTGCTGATCGCAACATTTGTTCTGACAGGACACTTTTACCTGGTGCCCTTAGTTCTGCTACCGCGCCGTCTCAATGCCGTCCAGATACAGGGCAATAGTGTCGGTGTGATGATGCAATTGACTACACACTGGGCCGAAACGTTCCTGGGGGTATTGTTAGCAATGGCCGTGGGTTTAGGCATTAAAATCTTCAGTCTTGGTGGGTTTTAGAGAGGTATAAAATGGCAGAGCTACTGGCACAATGGGCGCAATCGAACACAAAATCACCGGCGTTAGGAAGACCCTTCGGACATCCAACATGCGCAAAGTCCCTGGCTGAAAGCCTTGATCTTTTACATACTGTCCCACTGTTGTGTGGATTAAACGATAGTGATTTACGCATCCTGATTGTGGAATCCCGGCACCGAATATTTGAGGACGGCGAACCGATTTTCTACCAGGGAGACCGTGGCACCACCTGTCATATTATTCTTGAGGGCCGCGTGCGCGTTTTCGTGATAGATGAGGATGGGCGTGAATATTCGGTCAACCTTATCGGTGCCGGTGAGATTATTGGCGAAATGGCGCTTTTTGAAAATCTACCACGTTCGGCCAGCATTGAGGCTATCACGAAAACGTATACCCTGGAATTAGATCAGGTAGGACTGCAGCGCTGCCTGCGCCGTTCTCCCGCCTTAGCACTGGGGCTTCTGCGGGCAATGAGCGCGCGGCTGCGTTCTACCACCGAAGAAGCGGAGCGACTCACTTCACTGCCGGTACCGGAGCGACTGTTATGGCGGTTGCAACGGCTGGCGCAGCGGTCGGGCCGCCGGGTCGCCGATGGCGTGCAGGTGATGACGCCCTTAACGCAACAAGACCTGGCAAAACTCGTGTGGACCAGCCGTGAAAGCGTCAACCGCGCCCTCGGCAGACTGCGGGATGAGGGCAAATTGCGGTTGGATGGTGGATGGATTGTGATATTGGATAAAGGATAGAGATTGGGCCAGTCTCCAGACAGACTGGCCCAATCTAGGTAAAGTGGCAACTTGGGTTATACTATGTAAATGGAACAAAAAAGACATAGGTTACCAGATGGATGGCAATGGGAGAGGTTAGGAGAAATCTGTGAAATCATAGCCGGGCAGTCTCCCCCCAGCCATACTTACCGAAAACACCCGGAAGGCTTGCCTTTTTTTCAAGGCAAAGCTGACTTTGGAGATAAATCCCCTGTGGCTCGCGTGTGGTGTACGGCTCCCCAAAAGATTGCAGAGCCAGGGGATATACTCATATCTGTCCGGGCGCCGGTCGGGCCAACCAATATAGCCGATGTTCAATGTTGTATTGGCCGCGGATTATCGGCTATAAGGCCGGGGGATCAAGTAGACAGGGATTTTGTCCTGGCTGCGCTGAAGTTTTATGAACCGGACCTCGTACAACTGAGCAGCGGCAGCACTTTTTCTGCAATTAAACAGAGTGATTTACAAAATCTGGAAATTCCCCTCCCCCCCCTGGATGAACAACGGCGGATCGCGGCGGTGTTGAATGTGAAACTGGCAGCGATTGCGCAGGCCCGCGCCGCTGCTGAAGCGCAACTTGAGACGATTAATGCCCTTCCCGCTGCCTATTTACGGCAGGCGTTTAAAGGAAATTTGTAACGCGGGCTACCGGCCCACAACATTCAGGTAGGTCGCCGATCCAAAGGAGATTTTGTGCCCCAGAATAGTAACCATACCAAAATCCTGAAGACTCAGCAATCCATCAACAGTGCCATCAAAACTATCTGTGATATTATGCGCCGCTCCAACTGCGCAGGCGCGATGGAATATGTGCCAGAACTCACATGGATTCTGTTTCTCCACATTCTCGATGAACACGAGACGCGTGAATCCCAAATCAGCGCCGCGCGGGGGTTACCCTTCACCCCCTCTATCGTTGCCCCTTATCGTTGGCAGGATTGGGCCGCGCCAAATGGAGCGAAACGTAAGAAGCTACAAGATGAAGTTAATACGATCGGTGTTTTCACCTTCCTCCACGAGAAATTATTACCCTACTTGCGCGCGCTAGGGGCCACAGCGCGCCAGAAGGTTATCGCGCAGGTCTTCTCCAATATTGAGCGCACACGCATTGATACCGAGTACAACTTCTGGGAGATCATTGATCGCGTTCACGAGATCCATGATGCGCACATTGACGATACGCATATCTTTCCACTCTCGCAGGTTTACGAAGGGTTGCTACTACACATGGGCGAAAAGCGCAACGATGGAGGACAGTTCTTCACACCCCGCGAGGTTATCCGCGCGATGGTGCGTGTGGTGGATCCCCAAATCGGGCAGACAATCTACGATCCATGCTGCGGGACAGGGGGTTTCTTAGCACAAGCTTATGAATATCTCTACCGTGATAACCTGCGGAACACCGAGATCGAAGCCCTCAAACTCCAAACGCTCTACGGGCGCGAGAAGGACAATACCATCTATCCTATCGCCCTGGCAAACCTGGTGTTACATGGCATTGACAAACCCAATCTCTGGCATGGCAACGCCCTCACCGGCCAAGAGATCTACGGCGACCTTTTTGAAGGTGCGCCGCCACTTTTTGACATCATTCTCACCAACCCACCCTTTGGCGGTAAAGAAGGGAAGGAGGCACAGGCTCCTTTTGTTTACAAGACCAATTCTACACAGGTGCTTTTCTTACAACACGTGATGGATAGCTTGGCTCCTGGCGGAAGATGTGGCATTGTAGTGGATGAAGGGGTACTCTTTCGCACCAACCCAAGCGCGTTCGTCAAAACCAAGCAGAAACTGCTCAATGAGTGCGACGTGTATTGCATTGTTAGCCTGCCAGGCGGTGTCTTCACCCAGGCAGGAGCAGGTGTCAAGACTAACCTGATCTTCTTTACCAAAGGCAGGCCCACAGAGAATATCTGGTATTATGATCTCACGCATCTCAACATCCGTAAACGCGACCCACTCACGCACAAACACTTTGAACACTTCTTCGAGATGTTACCCAACCGTGCCGACAGCAAATACAGTTGGACGGTGAACATTCCAAAGCATAGGGCGCAGGCTCAACGCGAGGCCACAACGGTACGCAAGGAAGCGCGAGCGAAACGCCGCGAGATTACGGTGCTACAGACTCAGCTTGATCGCCTCAAGAGCGAAGGAAAGGCGCACACAGACGCATATCAGAACTTGCAAATCCAAATCCGGGAGATCAAAAAAGAACTCCGCGACATCGCGCGCCGCATCCGGGCGATAGAGGAGGCTGTCTACAACCTAAAAGCCATCAATCCTCACACGCGATCTGAGGCAGATACCCGATCTCCAAAGGAATTAATAAAGATTATTGAGATGAAAGGGGAGGAGATCGCAAAGGCATTGTCTGTATTGCAAGAAAATTAACCTCCAAGTCCATCCTATCACAAATGCTCTAAAAAGAAATCCCTGATCCGTTCCTCCATGTACACCCGGTCGGCTAAAGCACGCGGCATATGACGCTCATCGGGAAAAAGTAATAACTCGTAAGGTTTGCGCGCGCGGATGAGGGCATTGATTATGCGCGCGGTGTGCCGGAAGTGGACATTTTCGTCGATCAGGCCATGTACCAGGAGCAATTTGCCCTGGATATGGTCCACGTGAGTCATTACACTGCCCACACAATATCCTTCTGGATTTGATACCGGGGTTCCCATATAGCGCTCGGTGTAGTGCGTATCATAGCCGTCCCAATGTACAACAGGCGCGCCGGCCACCGCCACTTTAAAGGTCTCCGGGGCACGAGCCAGGCACATTAGCGCCATATAACCGCCGTAGCTCCAGCCGTAGATGCCCACACGCTCCGGATCGGCTAATCCTTGCTCTACCAGCCAGCGCACGCCGTCCACTTGATCCTGCACTTCCAAATCGCCCAGATTGTGTTTGACTGCGCCTTCAAATGCTAACCCACGCCGCGCGCTGCCGCGATTATCCAGCCGGAATACCAGGAAACCCAAACTGCGCAGATATTGCGCGCGCATATCTGCGGCCATTAACCAGCGATGCGTCACCATTTGCGCGTGTGGCCCGCCGTATACAGAGACGATGGTCGGGTAAGGGCCGGGGCCGAAGATTTGGTTATCCGGTACATAAAGTGCGCCATAGAGTGTCTCTCCATCCCGTGAGGTCAATTCAACCAACCCTGGCGGCCTCAGGCCTAATTCAGGAACACGCGGGTCAGCTTCATCATAAATCACACATGCAACGGTACTATTATCCAAATCACGCAATGTAACTTTCGGGGCTTGATCTAGTTCACAATGTATATCAATGAAGCGACAACCAGCATGATCTAATATAACTTGATGGGTGCCAGATTCCTGCGTGATCCCACGCACCTCTCCCCCATCAAGTGAAACGGCGTAAAGATGTCGCTCTGTAGGATGTTCCCGCGTGGCGGTAAAGTAAACTTGACGCCGATTTTCATCCACACCTTCCAATCCGTCCACCATCCACGTGCCGGTTGTTAAAGGCCGTATCAAGGTTCCCTCAGCGTCATAGAGATAGAGGTGCATAAAGCCGGTGCGCTCTGAGGCCCAGATAAAATTACCATTTTTGAGAGGGCGCAACATATTGTGCAAATTAATCCACACTTTATTGGTTTCGGTCAACAACACCCTTCCTGCGCCGGTCTGCGGATCAAAGGCCAGGAGGCGCAGCTCCGTCTGCTCGCGGTTCTGCACCTGCGCGACCAATTGCCCATCGGGGAACCAAGTCACGCGAGCCAAGTATTCAGCATCACCCAAATCCAGCCACACCGCCTCACCGCCCGCCGATGGAATTACACCAAGACGAACCTTCGCATTGGCTTTCCCGGCGAAGGGATAGCGATGGTCCTCCTGCGCGCCTTCACCCGTGTTATCCTGGCCCTGGTGCATAATGCGGTAGATGGGAATATGGGTTTCGTCTACCTCGGTGAAAGCAATCCACCGTCCATCAGGCGACCACCAGAAGCCGTGCGCGCGGGCCATCTCTTCTTGCGCGATGTATTCTGCCAGACCATGAGTGCGCCCAGTTCCGCGCGCACCGGCGGTGAGTTGACGGGAATCCCCCCCTTCAGCAGAGATAACGTACAGTTCTGCATCCTGCACGCAAGCCACATAGTTGCCATCGGGGGAGAACTGCGGATCGAGCAATGGACCAGCTTCGCCCTGTGTTGCCACCAAACGCAATGGAGCATCCAATCCATCTTGCACGTAGATATCACCCTTGAGGGGGATAAGCAACCGGTTGGCGTGTTTAGCCCAAGCGTAGCGGGTCACGCCTAACGCGCGGGAACGGGCGCGCTCGCGGCGCAGTTTTTCTTCCAGTGAGAGTGTTTCCTCCGCATCCCCCCCCTCTGGCGGGGTCACCAGCAGGCGCGCCATGCAGACCTGTGGATCAAAGGCATAAAGCTGCTGCGTGAGCGTGCGATCTGGGCTGTGCAGATAGGTAATCAACCGGTCATCGGGGCTAAAAGCCAATGATGAAGGAATGGCCATCCCTGGCAAAGGATATGTGGCGACGGCCTCAATAGGAATAGAAGATGAATGGTATATTTTCGGCATAAGCACCTCCGTGATACGTGAAATTTTCTTGTAACCCATCACATTTCACGTTAAAATGGCTCGCAATATGCGTTCCATTATATAAGCGTTTCTAACAAAGCCAACAAGGCAGCAGGTGTTTCGGCGGCCATCAGTCGCTGGCGTGTGGCTTTATCCATACCCGGCACACCGGCATAGTGGGCGATGTGTTTACGAAAGCGCAGCAGCCCATGCTCAGGGCCATGAAAATCCAGCATCATGTGCAATTGACAGGCCATCGTCTGGGCACACTCACGCAATGTGATCTCGGCCAAGTCGCGCCGCTGGAAAATCCACGGGTTACCGATAGCAGCGCGCCCGATCATCACGCCGTCACAGCCGGTATGCACCTTGATACGCGCAATATCGGCGACGCAGGCCACATCCCCGCTGGCCAATACAGGAATGGAAAGCGCTTGCTTGACCTCAGCGATAGCATCCCAATCAGCAGGGACATTGTAAGCCTGCAGCGCAGTGCGTCCGTGGACGGCTAACAAACTCGCACCGCTGTCTTCAATGATGCGCGCTACATCCATATAGGTGCGCATCTCCCAACCCAGGCGAATCTTGGCCGTTACGGGAACATGGACGGTCTGCACCAGGCGGGTGATCATCTGCCCGATCTTGGCAGGATCTTGAAGCAAAAATGCACCATTGCCACCGCTCGTGACCTTGGGTTTCGCGCAGCCCAGGTTGAGGTCAATTGCATCCGGCTTCCATGATTCTATAATGCCGGCCGCTTTAGCTAATGTGTCCGCATCGTTGCCGTAAAGCTGGTAGATCAATGGACTCTCGTCGGGATGGCGACGCAACATTGCGCGCGAGCGGGCCGTTCCATAACAGAGCGCGAGTGAAGAAAGCAATCCCGTATAGACCAGGGCCGCACCGTGATTGCGACATAATCGCCGGAACGGTTGATCGTTATAGCCGGAGAGCGGCGCGAGTACAAGATCACCATAGATGGGAAGATCACGGATAAAAAAAGCCGGCTTCATATTATGAATGGTGAATAATCATCCGTAACTTGCAATTCGTAATTTGCTATTTATTGTTCGCCGTCCTGGCACGGTAGTCTTGGATCGCAAATGGCGCATAGAACAGCATAATAGATATCAGACCCAGCATCGCAATGATCGGCACATACCAGGGCCATGGAGGCAGAACATCAATCAGGCTGGCAGTTTCCGGTTTATGGCCAATGAACAGATAATTACTCCCAATGATCAAGTTAAAGATAAATACGGCGATCATATACAGCATACTGAACTTGATAACACGCAGTACCGAGGCTTTTGTAGGCCGAAAGCCTTCTACTAACGTCAGATAAATGGGACAGGTAATCAGCGCGCCATGAGAGAGCAAAACCTGAAAGAAACGAAAGTGAGGAAAGCCATAAATGCCCGCGTCCGGAGTGAGCAACGCTTGCAACGCACCGGCGATGCCGAGCAAATAGGAAAATTCGTAAATCGTATAGTTCTTCGTGATAATCATAAACGCACTGAGCCAAATAAGAAAGCTACATAAGTGCAAAGGAAGATGTTCCAATACTGTCCATTGCCCGGTAAATAAATTCCAAAGGTGCCAGGATGCTTCAACACTCAACAATACTCCGGCCAATCCATAACGGATGTTACGACGTGCTTGAGGAGAAGCCTTTTTCCCAAAGTAGACGATGGCAATGATCGCCAAAGCCACACACCCCAATCCGATCAAATGTGCTGTACCAAAAAGTACAAATGGAGATCCTTTCCAATCTTTAGCAAAAAATTCTCCCATATACTACCCTCCTTCCTAAACGCAAAATTGAAACTATAAAAACCAGGTTTCTATAGTTTTATAAGATCGTCAGCTTGGATTTTACCACATGTGGCGAAATTGAAACGTAGTATTAACACTTCGGGCTTGAACTTTTCATTAATATCTTTATAATAAAGGATAAGGTAAGAATATAGTTAAGAAACGGGGATTGTAAGACACAAATGACTAATTATGCATCACAAGTTATGAGAATGTTTGTGGATCACGCCAACCTGTTAAGCGAAAATTGAAAAGTATGGAAAAAGAACAACTGGAAAGGATTGAGATCGATCTCTTGTTAGACGCGCTGTATCAACGGTACGGGTATGATTTCAGGAATTATACCCGGGCTTCGGTGCGTCGGAGAGTGCATCATATCCTGGCTAAAACATCCTACACATACATCAGTGAAATGATCCCACAACTTCTTTACGATGAAGCATTTTCTAAAACCCTCATCCAGGAATTCTCTATTATGGTCACAGAAATGTTTCGTGATCCGACATTCTACCGCGCAGTTCGAGAAAAAGTTGTTCCTTATTTAAAGACTTACCCGTTTATCAAAGTATGGCACGCGGGTTGCGCAACTGGGGAAGAAGTATACTCTCTGGCAATAGTGCTTCAGGAAGAAATCGTGTATGATCGCGCGACAGTGTTTGCGACAGATTTCAACGATACTGCTTTGAAACAAGCTCGGGAAGGGATTTACCATCTGAAAGACATCCAGCAATACACGCGCAATTACCAACAATCAGGCGGCACCCGATCATTTGCAGACTATTATCACGCGCGCTACGACTCCGCCATCATGAATCAAGATTTAAAGAAAAATGTGACGTTTGCCAACCACAACCTGGTCACCGACGGAGTTTTTAGTGAAATGCACTTGATTTTATGCCGGAACGTACTCATTTATTTCGACAAGACACTGCAAAATCGCGTCCTCAAACTTTTCGCCGACAGTCTTAGTTATGGGGGGTTTCTCTGTTTGGGCAGTAAAGAGACCCTTCAATTTTCAGAAGTAGAAGCACAATTTAAAGTCGTTGATGCCCGTGAGAAGATTTACCAGAAAAGTGCGATGTAAAGATGAGCGAGTATCAGGCAATTGTTATTGGAGTATCGGCCGGGGGCACCACTGCTCTTAAACAATTGCTGCCAGTTTTCCCTAGAACTTACCCGCTTCCACTGATCATTGTTCAACATCTACATCCCCAGCAGGATAAAACGTTAATTGAACTCTACAATAACCTGAGCGCACTCACCGTCAAAGAAGCAGATGAAAAAGAACCGATCCGCCCTGGGTACGCCTATTTTGCTCCGCCGAACTACCATCTATTGATCGAGGATGACAAAACCTTTTCACTATCAATAGATGAAAAGGTTAATTATGCCCGGCCTGCCATCGACGTGTTATTTGAAAGTGCCGTGGACGTATATGGCCCACACCTGATCGGCGTTATCCTGACCGGGGCTAATAATGATGGAGCTGCGGGACTCCGGCGAATT
>JAFGFI010000358.1 GCA_016931185.1 Anaerolineae bacterium | reverse complement strand
GGATACTCTGCGACTTTTGATGGTCGACCCGAAACGTGTGGAGTTGACACAATACAATGGCATTCCCCATTTGCTGTCACCTGTTATTGTAGATGTGGAGCGCGTGGTGCCGGCTCTCAAGTGGGTACTGCGTGAGATGGATGGCCGTTACCGGCGTTTTGCGCAAATTGGCGCGCGCAACATTGAGGATTTTAATCGCCGGGTAACGAAGATGAAAATTGAATCTCCTATCCCGTATATTATCGTGTTGATAGATGAATTGGCCGATATGATGATGCAAGCGCCGGAGGATACCGAGCGTGTGGTTTGTCGTTTGGCGCAGATGGCGCGCGCGACCGGCATTCATTTGATCATCGCTACGCAACGCCCTAGCGTGGACGTGGTCACGGGCTTGATCAAGGCCAACTTCCCCGCGCGCGTTGCATTCGCCGTCACTTCCTCCATTGACTCCCGCGTGATCCTGGATACGCCGGGGGCTGAACGTCTCTTGGGACGCGGTGATATGCTCTTTATGCCTCCTGATGTCAGCCAGCCGCTGCGTTTGCAGGGCGCGTATGTGACGGAGCCGGAGTTGGAGCATTTGATTTCGTATTGGCGGAATGCGGTGGATCCGGGTAGCGCGCCGCAACAGGTAGTGCTTCCCCCCGCACCGCCGGTGAGCCTGGGGAGTGAGTTGGACATGGATCAACCCAAGCTTTTCCCAGAATTTGACGACAGTGTCACCGAGGAGCGGGATCTAGAGGATGTCCTGTTGCCAACCGCTATTTCCATTTTCCTGGAAGAAGATCGCGCCTCCGTTTCTCTTCTTCAGCGGCGGCTGCGGATTGGCTATACCCGATCCGCGCGCCTGGTGGAAGAGTTGTCGGATATGGGCATTGTGACCGGGGAGAAAAAGGGACAATCTCAAGGTGTAAATCGCAAAGCCGCCGAGAGGTTCTTGGAATCGTTAGAGGCAGAAGCGTAGAATCTTCCACTACGGTACGACTCACGTTTCACACATTACATATATATGGCTTTCCTCGAGTTACGCGATATTCACAAAATGTACGCCGTTGCTCCCCTACTCAGTGGGGTCTCCTTTGCTATTGAGCGAGGGGAGATTGCTTGTTTGTTGGGGCCTTCGGGGAGCGGCAAGACGACGCTGCTCCGCATTATTGCCGGGCTGGAAGCTCCTGAGAAAGGTAGCGTCTGGTTGGAGGCAAGCGATCTGACCTCTGTGCCCACACATCGCCGGGGGGTTGTGTTGATGTTCCAGGACTACGCGCTTTTTCCGCATCGCACGGTCGCGGAAAATGTCGCGTTTGGGATACGGGATATGAGATATGGGAAACCAGTAAAATTGTCACGAGGGGAGATCGCGCGGCGGGTGGCGGAGATGTTGGCATTGGTAGGATTGGAGGGGTTTGGGGATCGTGATGTCAACCAACTTTCAGGAGGAGAACAGCAGCGGGTGGCCCTGGCGCGCAGTCTCGCGCCGCAACCGCGCCTCTTGCTTCTGGATGAACCGTTAGGGGCGCTGGATCGCACCCTGCGCGAGCGGCTGTTGGAAGAACTTCCTGTGATTCTCCGGCGTGTTGGCGTCACCGCAATCACGGTCACTCACGATCAGGAAGAAGCGTTTGCCCTGGCCGACCGGGTTATTTTGCTCCACGAAGGACGTGTCATCCAATCAGGTTCCCCGGAAGCCGTCTATACTGCGCCGCGCACAGCATGGGTCGCGCGTTTTTTGGGTTTGGATAATTTACTCCCAGCAATCGTGAGCACTCAAATCCCGCCCCAGGTAGTGACACCCTGCGGGCAGTTCACGTTAGAAAGCCAAACGCCACTTCCTGCCCCTGGTACGGTGGGAATGCTCCTGATTTATCCGACAGGTATTCACTTAGCCGGTAGAAATGTAGGTCTTTCCCGGTCCCCCTTGCAGGGTGGGGGGGATAATGCGTTTTCCGCGATTGTATCCCAACGGTTGTATCACGGGCGCACTTATGCTATTACGTTGGCGGCGAAAGATGGCTACAGGCTGCATTGTATTCAGACGATAGGGGATGCCCCGGTAGCAGTTGGACAGACCATTACCGGTTGGGTTGAACCAGGGGCATTGCGTTGGTTGGATAGTTGACGCAAGAATATTCCCGGTTTTTTTTGTGAATGTAGTAGAAAAACCAGGTTTATGGTTGCTCAAAACATACCCAATCGTATGCAGCGGCCAACGCGCGCCTGTCTGAACTTTCTCCACCTGTAACTTCGAAGGGAGAGAGCACCCGGGCGTGGCCCAGGTGCAGCGTTGTGATTGTGTCGGATTGTACTACGTCTGGCGGTAAAATGATGACGATTTCTTGCCAGCCCTGGAGGAGGGATACCCGCTCAAGTAGCTGCTCACCGGCATAGAGTGTCAGGGTTTGTTCTGCCGGATAAGCCAGCAACTTTAAATGGATTCGGATGTCTGCATCCGCGTGATCATCCTGGCCCGCCTCTAGTTTTACCCGCAGGGTAGATGTCAGGGTTTGGCCGGCCCACCGGCCCCGCGCCCCGCCGATGTCCTCAGGGCGAAACCATCCCTGGGATAGGTAGCGCCCATCGTTTTCATCCCCGATGTCAATACAGCCGTCTTCTGGGAGACGTAATGCCTCTGGGGGAATCATCACTGCCGGTGTGAGTACCTGGACACGCACCTGGTCGTGCTGTGTGTGTACTCGCCGGTCGCGGACGAAGGTGCGCTCCTCTAACGGTACGTAGTCACCGGACACACTTAATATTTCCAGCACATCGGACGGAAATTGATCGCGATCAAAGATCACCACATAGCGTATTTCGCCCGCCAATGTGGCCTGTACTCCCGCCGGATTGAACTGATAGAGGTAAGCCAGGCGATAGGCGGGTAATTCCACCTGTACGGCGCGGAATGAGCCTGCCGCCGCGACCAGGGTACTCTCCGGTGGATAGTGGGCAGCGATGTAAGCCGTCGCCTGTGCAGGGGGTGCGGGAACGGCGCTGAGTTGCGCGACGAGGGGCGCGCTGAACGTCATCAGGACGAGCGAGAATCCCGTTACAATGAGGGTCCGTTGCCGGCGCGGAAGGAGGATCCGCGCCCATCCGCGCGCTACCAACAACAGCAGTGGGGGGAACAAGGGCAGCAATAAACGAGGGCGATCCAGGGTCTCGAAAAGAAGAACTTGTCCTGTCACAGCGGCCATCCAAACGGCTAATAGCCAGGATTCGCGTCGCTGCCAACCCGCGCGGATTATGCCCAGGCCGGTTATGACCGCTGCAGAAAAACAACACAAGATCTCTGGCGGTGTCCAGGGCGGTGCGAGTTCCAAGCCCAGGGCAGCGATGAGAAACGTATTGGCAAATGCCCAGCCCCGAGTACGCAGTGCCACCCATAGCGGAAGCCCCATTCCTCCCAGTGCATCGGCCTGGCCGACGTGGAGAGCGTGCGTGCGGATAGCGTCCCAGTATGCGGTTAAGCCGCCCACCGCAATCGTCACCGGGATCAACCAGGATAAGATTCCTAACAGGCCGCCCACGCCAATTATCCACCACTCCCATTCCACCCGGCGCAGTCGTAACCACCGGGTTATAAAGATATAACCTGCGGTAAGCAAAAGTGGGAGTGCATTTTGTGGCCGTACGCCTAGCGCTAATCCACTGAACAACCCTATGCCTATGAGTCGTGTTATAGTTTTCCAGGCAGGAAGTTTTCTAGGGGTTTTCAGGTGGTTATCCCAACGCCACCAAAGCCAGAGGGCTAACAGGATCATCATCAGTCCGGGGATGTCACTGAGGGCTTTTTCGGAGGTCAGCCAGTTCACGGGGAGTAACGCGCCCCACAGAGCGGCAACAATCCCGGTCAGGGGTCTTTCAGGATCGAGCACGCGCCCTAGGGCGTAAGTCAACACGCTATTTACCATACCACTGAGTGCGCTGAACAAGGTTAATGCTTTAACGGCGTTCCCCCTGGTCATAGCGAGAAACAATTTTCCCAATCCTATATATACGGGAAAGCCAGGAGGGTGGGGTTGTTGTAAATCCAGGTTGAAGTGCTCAAGAGCTAACACGAAACTATAAGCATCGAAGTCGTCTAAGGAGATACTGCAAAAAGGGAGATAGAGCAAGCCGGTCAATATGAGCAAAAATCCTGGTATAATCCAGGCTGGGGTATAATGAGAATAATGCGTGTATTTCATACGCCTAGAGTATACCATTGCTGAGGAGAGGAGCAACAAAGTGTTTGACAGCCAATATCGCTATGTTATAATCTCACATATTGTGGCATCTTCCGTTCTCAACGCCGCCAGCGCCAGGATAGTGTGACGCGGGCGGTTTTTGTTCGTTATGGTGAAGAAAAGGCATTCAATTTGAAGGAGGCGCACGCTAATATGAATCGAAATAGGTTTAAATTGATGGGGGTTTTGTTGGTGTTGGTGCTTACTATGCTGCCCATGGGGGCTACGTACGCATCACAAACTTCCCGGCCGGTACAGCAGGAGGTAGGGACGAACCTGCTGGTCAACCCAGGGTTTGAGGGAATTGGCCGGTCCATCGACAATGGGAGTCCCAATTATAGTAACTGGACACGAGACACGTTTACCGGTGTTCCTTATGGTGAAATTTTCACCCCTCAGGGATGGGTTACCTGGTGGCAAGAAGGAGATTTTAAGCGTCCTGAATGTAAGGTTATCCCGAATGAGGCCCCTTTTAATGTTGAGCCTTACCGCGTTTATGACGGATATTACAGCGGTATGTGTTTTACATTCTTTGGAAAGCAAAACGCGGGATATTACCAGGTGGTGCAAAATCTCAGCCCCGGAGCGTTGGTCGAGGGTTCCTTTTACGCTCACGCGTGGGCATGTGGGGAAGACTCCAATGGTGCAAAATCCTGTGGTGAACCCTACTCCTTCTATTTCCAGGTGGGCATTGATCCCAACGGTGGCACTGACCCGTTCTCCGGTAACATCGTCTGGAGCGCCCCGGCATATCATTATGATGAGTTTGGGTATGTCGGCCCAGTACAGGCCACTGTCGGGGGTTCCGGCGTGGTGACGTTCTTTATGCGCGCGTATGGTAAGTGGCAGCTCAAGCACAATGACGCGTATTGGGATAATGCAAGCCTGGTTCTTAAAACACAGGGAGAAGCCCCCACGGCGACTCCCCCGCCGCCGCCGCCTACTTCGGAGGTGGCTGAAGTTCCCTCTGCGCCGCAATATACGCCGACGCCCTTGCCCGATGGAACGATAGTTCACATCGTTGAGTCTGGTGATACCTTGTTTGGGATAGCGATTACGTATGGCGTGGATTTAGACGAACTGCGACGGCTCAATGCTGGCACATTAGGACCCAATGACTTGCTGTCAATTGGACAGGAGATTGTGATATCTGGCAAAGCGGCGGCGGTTAATCCTACCGCGACGCCGGTTGCAGCAGCAGAGACACCGGCAGTCACACAGGAACCGGCGGCCTCTGGCACACAGCAACCGGGCGGTGAAGCAACTCCGAGCAGTACGGGGGGAGAGATTCCCGGTGCGCCGCAAGCCGGCACTGCCTCCTTATGTGTGTTAGCGTTCAATGATCGCAGCAATGATATGTTCCGCCAGGCTGACACCGAGGAACTGCTTCCCAATGCGCAGTTGAATTTAGTGGGGACAGGCGGGCCGGCCGGGAACTATACAACGAACGGGATGAGCGAACCTTACTGCTTTCAGGACCTCCAACCCGGCACTTATATCCTGCGGCATACCGCGCCGGAAGGATACAAGATGACGGATGGGGGACAATGGAATGTTCCTTTAAATGCCGGTCAGGTTACCAATATTGAGTTAGGATACGTGCGTGACGAAAATGCATCCTCTCAATTACAGACCCCGACTACCGGGGGAAATAAGCCAACAGATGAGAAGAACACAGAAACTCCATCAGGGGAAGAAGAGGAGAAAAGTGGTGGCGTTACCAATGTACTCAACACGATTATCCGTGTGAGTGGGATTATTGTGTTGGTGTTGACTATTCTCGTTGGTGTTCTGTTTTTCCTTTCACGCCGCGCGGGTTAGCCTTAACAAAAAAAAGCCACCGGACATTTACCGGTGGCTTTTTTAATTTCAGCCACCTGACCGGCTCAATTTTAAACAGGTTACCATTCTTCTTCGTCTTCCCAATCTAAAACTTCTTCTTCTTCCTCTTCTAAATCCTCCAAATCTTCCTCCTCCTCCTCCTCATTGCTCACATCATGTACCACTTCCAACTCCAACGGATCTAGATCGACGACTTCCAATTCAGCTTCACATTCAGTGCAAAAGAAATGATCCCAAAGGGCAAAATTTGGCGACATCACTAATTTAGCATGACATTCCGGGCAACGAGCCATAGTTTATCCCTCCCAAATAAAGATATATTAACTTGCACCCACTATATCTAAAAAGTTTAAGAATGTCAACATTTTTGACTTTTCTTCTGACTGTGTTAAGATGTGAATAGGATAGGCGGGATATGCAGTTATCTATCATTTTAATTCTTTGCTTAATAGTGTTTTTTTATCCTTGGGCGGCCCGCATTGGTCGCCCATTATTTTTATCATGGAGAACTTATCATGAAATCATCTCTGATTATACGTATTATTGGTCTGTTGATTGTCGGTTCCACCGGTGTCGCGTTAGGCAATTCCATAGCGCCACTCCTCATCCAATTCTCCTGGTTTCCGTTGTCGGTTACACAAGTCACGATTATTATAGGTCTTCTAGGGGGAATCCTTGGATTTTTTTTAACGCCACTCCTAGTTACCCGACCTGTTGAGAAACTTCGCAACACTATTCAACAGCTCCCGGCCCAAACGCTCTTATCCATAACGCTGGGGTTATTTATTGGATTGGCATTTGGCGCGCTCAGCGCTTACCCGATTTCACTGATGCCCCAACCTTTTGGAGAAGTGCTGCCGGTGGTAGGGGCCATTGGATTTGGTTATTTAGGTATGACTGTTGCAACTTCACGTCCCGAACTTTTTCAAAGTATTCGCACCCGCATTTTTCCCAAAGAGACCGCGCCGGTACAAGAACAAGCTGTACCGGCGCAACAAAGTACCCCGGTATTATTGGACACCAGTGTAATTATAGATGGGCGCATCGCTGACATTTGCCGGACTGGATTTATTCAGGGTGAATTGATTGTACCCCTATTCGTATTAAATGAGTTACAACATGTTGCCGATTCTGCAGATACTTTACGACGTAATCGTGGCCGAAGGGGACTCGAAATCCTGCGTCAATTGCAAGATGATTCCCCTATTCCTGTCCGGCTCACCGACGCGGATGATATTAGTGTTCGGGAAGTGGATGATAAGCTCATTGCATTGGCGAAAGAACTAGAGGGCGCTATCCTGACCAATGATTACAATTTGAATCGGGTGGCCGAGTTGCAATCTGTACGTGTACTCAACGTGAACGAACTTGCCAACGCGGTCAAAACTGTGTTGCTTCCAGGGGAGAGTTTTACTATCCACGTGCTGCAAGAAGGCAAGGAATCCAATCAGGGAGTAGGATACCTGGATGATGGTACAATGGTCGTGTTGGAAGATGGCGCGCGTTATATTGGGGCAACAGTGGATGTAACTGTGAGCAAGGTGTTGCAAACTGCTGCCGGACGAATGATATTCGCCCGTCCTGGGGACGAGCGTGCATAAGGCTGAGTCACGTCATCAATAAAGGAGTAGAGGTCATGGCACTTAAGATTTACAATTATCTCTCTCGAAAGATGGAACGGTTTAGGCCCGTGAATGATGGGCGTGTCCACATGTATGTCTGTGGTCCTACCGTCTATGATCACTCGCATTTAGGTCACGCGAAAACTTATGTCGCAATGGACGTGGTGGTGCGTTATTTCAAATACCGGGGCTATCAAGTGCGCTATGTGCGTAATCTTACCGATGTCGGGCATTTGTTGGACAGTGGGGAGGACCGTATTACCAAAGGCGCGCGCCGGGATCGCATCGAACCTATGGAAGTTGTGGATACTTACATCAAAAGTTTCCATGATGATATGGATACTTTGGGTGTGTTACGTCCTAGTATTTCACCACGCGCAACCTGCCACATACCAGAAATTATCAAATGGGTACAGGGCCTGTTGGATTGGGGATATGCATACGAGAGCGAGGGAAATGTTTATTTTTCTATCGAGAAGTTTCCGGAGTATGGAAAACTTGCCAATCGCAAGCTTGATGACTTAGAAGCCGGCGCGCGCGTAGATGTACGGGAGGAAAAACATCATCCGTCAGATTTTGCGCTTTGGAAGCGAGCCGAGCCTGAACATATCATGCGCTGGGACAGTCCATGGGGTGAGGGGTACCCCGGTTGGCATATCGAATGTTCGGTTATGGCTACCAAGTATCTGGGACAGCCTTTTGACATTCACGGTGGCGGGTTGGAAAATATCTTCCCACACAATGAATGTGAGATTGCACAGGCTGAGAGTTATCATCAGGGAGTGCCTTTTGCTAATTACTGGATATTGGTAGGTTCCCTTACCGTAAATGGGATGAAAATGAGCAAGAGTCTGGGAAATTCTCTGACGATTCAGGATGCCCTTAAACTTTATTCCCCTGAAGCATTGCGATATTTTATTTTGAGCAGCCATTATCGTGGCCCTATAGACTTCAGCCGTGATGCACTCCAGGCTGCACAGCGGGGAATGAACCGGATGCTCAATACTGTGCAAAAGCTGCGTTTTCGTATGGATGACGCCCTTCCTGCCGGGACGGCTATTTTGGCCCAGGTGGCCGCACTGGAAGACTACCGGGAAGATTTTAATGCGGCGCTGGATGATGACTTTAATACTCCCCAGGCACTGGCAACGCTCTTTGAGTTCACGCGAGAGGTCAACCGTCAATTAGATGAGAATGATGATATCAGTATGGGGACGCTTTCTGCGATGGATAAGATTTTCCGTGATCTGGCGGGAACAGTGTTAGGAATATTACCCGAAAATTTAGAGGAGCGGTTGGGGGGCGCATTGGTTGGAAAACTGGTGGATACTCTGGTGGAACTACGTGAGGAGTATCGTGCCTCTCGAGAATGGAGCAAAGCTGATACCATCCGTAGCCGGTTGAACGAAATGGGCATTGTGTTAGAGGATAGTCCAGAAGGAACTACCTGGCGCCTTAAGTAAGGAATAGCGGCCCGAAGGATTTCACCCTTCGGGCCTTTTATACGATGCAAGAAATTCTTTATGGACGGCATGCCGTTTACGAGTCACTGCGCGCAGCACGGCGACGACCCGGTAGATTATTATTGGCAAAAGGGATCGGTCACATGCCGATTATTGAGACTATCATTGCGCTGGCCGAACAAAAACGGCTTTCTGTTGACACCGCCCCGCGTCAGGAAATTGATAAGCTTACGGGGAACACCCGGCATCAGGGCATTGCATTAGTCACTACGCCATATCCCTACGTTACTGTCGATGAGATGCTGTATCTGGCGCACCAGCGTGAAGAACCCCCGCTATTGCTCCTGCTTGATTTGATCCAGGATGTACATAACCTGGGCAGCTTGTTCCGCACGGCGGAAGCTACAGGTATTCATGGTGTTGTGATTCAGGAACGACGAGCTGCGGGGATTACCGCCGATGTGGTCAATACCTCTGCAGGTGCAGTGGAGCATCTCCTGGTCACACAGGTAACTAACCTGGCACGAGAAATCACACATCTTAAAGCGGTTGACGTGTGGATTGCAGGATTGGAGGATATGCCCGGTGCGCAATGTTACACGGATGTGGATTTAACGATTCCTTTGGGCGTGGTGGTGGGCAGTGAAGGGGAGGGATTGCGGCGATTAGTCCGGGAACATTGCGACTGGATACTCTCCCTTCCCATGCAAGGGCGTATCAACTCGCTCAATGCTGCTGTTGCAGGGTCCATCGTCCTGTATGAAGCATTGCGGCAAAGGACATTGCGATCTTCCGGGATGCGGCGCGCGTAGCACCGTCCGGCAAAAGCACGCGGGGATGGTTCCCGAAGGATAAATTTACAGGGTTAATATCATTTGTAATAACGTGCGGTGGCATTGGAAACCCGTCGCCTCAAGTTCGCCCACCAGGAAGGGTTGATCCGCCGTTACGGCCACGATGGGCCAGGGCCGGTAGCGGCGCACCCCGAGAAAGGCCCTGGCGAGAGCTTCTCCTGCTCCGGTTTCTGTCTCATCGGGATGTACGAGAATATCCCATAAGTGAAAACGATATTGGTAGTCAGTGCGCACATGTACGGCAAGTCGTGGATCTGCTTTTTGTTGAACCCACGCCCCATCGCGTTGTCGGGAAAACCATAGTTCCAATTTGTGAAACCATCCCCCAAATGTGTATAAAGAGGCGTGAGTTTCTAACACCCGCCGTTGATTTGGCGTATAAATCATATCGGCCAACCGGGTCCAGGTACTTGCATCTCGAGGACGGGAAACTTGCCACGCGCGCTGTGGGTGTGAATATGCTGGCCAGGGTAATGCATCGGGACGGATCATGTGTTGAGTCTGTCCACACGCGGTAAATCCTAATCGCTCATACAGGCCACGCGCGATGTCATTATCCACGCGTACCTCTAGTCCGACCCAACGCGCTGCAGCGTCACGCGCGGCGTTAATGGCCGCATCCATCAATGCCCGGCTAATACCACGCCCGCGATAATCAGGATGGACAACCACATTTCCAATCAGCCAGCCCCCGGTACCGTATGGGAACGCACGTCGCAGTGAAAGATTTCCCACCACACGCCGTCCGGTAACCCACACAAACCCTGATGGTGTAGATATCGAACCCGGATATATCTGTGCCCAAGTCCCCCGGCGAGCGATCTGTTGCATCTTTTGAAGAATTTTTAGCCCTTGTGGATCTAATTCCTCCCCAAATCCAATACCAATCAGATCTACAACTGCGCGCATATCATGACGAGGATCAACCGGACGCACTCCAGAACTCTTAAACTTTGAGCGTACTTGTATTGAAAGTGTTGACATTGTTTACAGCACCTTGAACAAAAAGCTAATGCTTTCATTTTAATACAGCATATAACCAGGTCAAGTCGACGATGCAACGCATTTTTAACATTTTGTAGATTGCGAAAACTGTCACCTCAGTCTATAATGGAATGGAAATAGTAAGAGTGAATAAGCTATCTCAATTCGTTGCAACTGTAGGTCGCCTGCACCCATAGGTTGCTTATATTTTGGAGGAAAGTGTATGAAATTGATAAAAAAGCCGATGTTGGTGATCAACATCAGGAAGCGGATGCCAATGTGGGTATGGGGAATAGGTCTGTGCCTGGCTGTTGTTGCGTGTACCGGGCCGACCTTCCCTCCTGTAACTCAGTCCCCCGCCAAGACTACTGCGTCCACCGCCGCTGTACCTAAAGCCCAAGTAGATGATAACACGCCTGTTATGCCCACACTCACACCCACCCCTAATCCCCCAACGCCCACCGTTACCCCGGAGCCTTTAGCTGCGCAGGTCAACGATACTCTTATCCTGCTGGCTGAGTATGAGCGCCAGGTGGCCCTTTATGAAGCGTCTATGCGTGCGGCAGGACAAGATCCCAATACTCCGGAGGGACAAAGCGCGCTTAATGAAGCCCGGGGTTGGGTTCTGGATCGGATGATCGAACAGGTCTTAATTGAGCAGGCTGCCATACAAGCTGGTGTGACTACCAGTGAAGAGGAAGTGGATGTCACCATTCAATCGCTTATCGATGAAATAGGAACCGAGGCTTTTGAAGAACGGTTGAAAAATGAGGGGATGTCACTGGATGAGTTGCGTGTAGAACTGCGCCGGGAGATGATTGCTACACAAATGGCGAATAAGATCGCCAGCGATATTCCTCAGAGCGGTGAACATATTCATGCACGACATATTCTATTGAATACAGAGGAAGAGGCGCAGCAAATCCTGGCGCAACTGCAGGCAGGAGCCGACTTTGTGTCTCTGGCACAACAATATTCTCAAGATGCCAGTACCCGCGACCTGGGGGGCGACCTGGGCTATTTTCCAATGGGTATTCTGACCTCACCCGAAGTAGAATCCGCAGCTTTTGCGCTTCAGCCCGGACAAATCAGCGAAGTTATTCCCAGTGCGCTGGGTTATCATATCTTACAAGTCATTGAACGGGTTCCCGATAGTTCTATCAGCCCGGAAAATATGCGTTTACTTCAGGATAAAGCTGTGCGGACATGGTTAGAAGACTTATGGGCGACGGCTGAAGTACAACGTTTTATCTCAACCCCTTAGGAGGTATTTATGGGCCGGCGAGAACGACTTTTTAATGGATTGACCTTTCTGATGCTTGGCCTGACTGTGGTCATACTCTTATGCTATATTGCAATCGCTATGAATCCTTATCTCTTCATTAATCCCTTTCCCCCTCCTCCACCATCGCCTTTGATTGCATTGGCAACTCACACGCCACTGCCTACGTCCACACGCGAAAGTGTGCCTACCTGGACTCCTACCAGTTCTCCCACCGTCACCCCTACACCAGCGCCTTCCTTTACCCCTACCATTACGCCTTCACCTAAACCCTATCCGACTCCTACGTATACTGCTACTCCGTTGCCCCCTACCCCCCGCGTCACGCGTTCACCCTACCCTTTCACGTACGAACTCACCTATCAGACGCCTTATTATGGTTGTAGTTGGATGGGTGCAGCAGGTGTAGTGCAGGATATTGATGGGAATCCGTTAACCGGCTATCCGATTCACATTTGGGGAGGAGGCATTGACATTGTTGTTAATGCTGGCGACAACCCCATGTATGGCGATTCTGGATGGGAACAGTTTTTTACGAACAAACCGACGGAGCTTAGAAATGTCTTCCGAGTACAAATTCACTCTCGCGATAATCCTAATCATCCGCCGGTCTCGGAAGAAATTGTGTTAGATTTTCCTGGATATTGTTCAGAAGCAATGGCTTACATTATTTTCACTCAGAACCACTAAGTAGATAAACATGGATACAAAGATAAAAACTGGTATTAAAGGATTAGATGAAATGTTGTGCGGCGGATTTTTGCCGGGATCGATCATTTTGGTGCGTGGCGCGCCCGGTACAGGTAAAACCTCACTGGCTTTTCAATTTCTATTAGAGGGCGCGACCCACGGCGAGGCGGGAGTTTTTATCTCCTTTGAGGAATTCCCCCTTTCCCTCTATCGCGACGCGGAGTCCCTGGGACTTAATTTGCGTGATATGGAGTCCCAGGGAAAATTACGCATTATCTTTACCTCGCCGGATGTGCTGCTCAATGGCCTGCAAGACCCTGACAATATTATTCAACGCACGCTGGTGGAGCAAAACATACGCCGCGCAGTAGTCGACAGCGCGACTCATTTTGCTCGTATAACTGAGGACCCCACAGAGCTGCGTAATATGTATAACCATGTCGTTAACGGGTTGCGACGCGAGAGTATCACGACTTTACTATTAAGCGAAGAACGTCGCTCTGAATATCAACGCGCTGATAAAGGGGGATTAGCTTTTCTTAGTGATGGTATTATCATATTGCGCTATGTCGAAGTTGAAAGTGCCGTCGAACGTGCGATCGTTGTGCTGAAATTGCGTGGCAGCGATCATACTCGCGAGATCCGCCATTACACTATTCAACAGGGTGGCTTGCAAGTGGGAGGAATTTTTGAAGAACGCGGCGCGATCCTCAGCGGTATTTCACAACGCTATTAGTAGCGAGTTTTTATTCGCCGATTCGCTGATGCGCCGGTTCGTTCATTTCTAATGAGCAATATTCTCTTAAATTATTTGGCGAACTTGGCTCGATTGTTGGGCAATCGGCGCGTGCTGCGCCCCCTGGTCATTTCTTACTGTGTGACCACCTACTGTAACCTCAACTGCGTCTATTGTGAGGACTTTGGTGCGCGGCGCAATGCGCAACAACCCGCGCCGCTCGCCTTGGGGGATGCTCGTCAACTGCTGGTTATTCTGCGACAAGCCACAGATAGCCTTATCCTGACCGGAGGGGAGCCTTTGCTCTACCCCGATCTGGATGCATTGTTGGATTATGCCCGGCGGACTTTGCGCTTTCGCCATTTGACCCTGTTGACCAATGCTTCCCTTTTACATGAACGGCAGGATATTCTTCCTTACCTTGATCGCCTGATGATCAGTCTGGACACCACATTGCCAGATGTATGGGATCAGACTCTGAGATCTGCGCCAGGCACGGCCCAGAAAATTTTGGACAATATCCGGTTGGCCGCCGGCTATCAGCGGGAAGCCGGATTTCGCCTTGTGCTTAATTGCGTGCTTACACCTGAGACGTTGTCGGGCACGGTAGGCGTATCTGAAGCCCAGAATTTGCTCACGTTTTGCACCGAGAACGACATCTTGCTTTCCTTCTCTCCCCAGTCAGTGAACAATTGGCCTCGTTATGAACTACTTGTCTCGGATGCCTACCGTGAATTTGTAACCTACTTGCTCACACGCAAACGCCAGGGAACACCCTGGAAGGACGGGGCGCCTATTTTGGGTAGCACCGCCTATCTCAATATGCTACGGGATTTCACTCCCTATGCCTGTTACCCGTTATTAGCACCGCGTGTACTGCCTGATGGAGGCCTATCCTATCCCTGCCGCCCGATTGAGCGTGAATTTGATGCTCACGGCGGGCGAGAGATCAACCTGCTGCACGCGGGAAGCTGGAACGCGGCGATCCAACAAGCTACGCGCCGCTACGCGCTCCCGCCTTCGATATGCGGTAGTTGTTATCAACAATGCTACATTGAACCTTCGCTTATGCAGGCGCATCCCTGGGATTTCGTGTGGGAGTGGCTCCGTTATCCGGCTATCCGGCAAGGTCATCTCCTCACCTATGCACCAGGATAAAAAATTCATTACACAAAAACCGGGTTTTTTAAGCAGCACCCCGGTTTTTAGGAGACTACAATGCAAACACAACACACGTTTAAAGGACGCATCATTAAATCAGGAACGGCCAAAGGTACAGCCCTGGTCTCTTCCCAGCCTATTGGCTTCCTGGGTGGTGTAGATGGTGAAACGGGTATTGTCACCGAACGTGGCCATCCCCTGGAAGGCCGGTGTGTGGCCGGCAGAGTACTCGTATTTCCTACTGGCAAGGGTAGCACCGTTGGTTCCTACGTCCTTTACCAGCTTGCTGTTAATCACCTGGCCCCCGCTGCCATCATTAATGCCGAAAGCGAACCTATTGTCGCCGTCGGGGCTATCATCAGTGACATCCCGATGGTAGACGAAATTCCCATCCACTATATCCACACCGGAGATATTGTAACTCTCACCGGTGCGATTGTTACCGTGATATGTAACACAGATGATCATTCCGGGGAAAACCCCGGATAGTGTACACTCTTTAGTTGGGCGTGAATTTCTCTTCTTCACCCCGCAGGGGCGAAAAAGAGAAGGGAAAAAACTTTCGCTACCACAGAGTAGCAACTTGCGTTAATGTGGTCATTTAAGCGGCTCAAGATGCTATTATCAGGGATTTTGTGACCTGAAGTAACAACTTGCATTACGTTACTAACAGGGCAGGAACAATCACCAGGAGTTTGAATGGCGTAAGTGTTGTGATAAGAAGATCGGGCGAGGGATGAGGCGTAAAAAACAGGCGTGACCTCCATCTGCAGACTAAGTGGGGGGATGCCTGTCAGATGGAGTGTCACGCCTGGAACGAGTTAGGAGTTAGGTATGACGAAAACCTAAGTTGTAACTCAACCTTACACTCTACAACTCGTAACTCCTAACTCTTCACTCTTTTTCTCTTCTACCGTGGCACCCATTTCATCGCGTCGAAGGCGATAAGGCGTGTGCGGTAGTCTTCAAAGGTCACATCGGCCAGTGTGACGTAATCACCAGAGGATCCACTGAAGCGGTAGGTGCCCAGGGATACCCACTGATCGCCGGTCGTAGATTGGTCGACGATGCGCAGTGTTTTACCATCTGCATGGCTTATCCAATAGCGCGCACTGGCGGTGGTCGTGTAGCGATAGGGAATAAAAACGAAGACTTCATAGTATCCAGACGTGAGGTTAGGATTCCATTGCGCCCAATTGTAGTTAGGACGTGTAGTATCGTTATTATACGTCCACGTCAGACGACCGTTGTAGCCCTCGTAAGCGACCCGCCATCCTGTCTCTGAACCATTCTTCACAAAGTTCCAGTCCGTATCATCCACCACGACTGTACCAGAAGAGGGAGGAGGGGTAGGATATGGAGACGTGTTGCCGCCATTGGGCGACCATGCAAGCTGTGCGGTGGCCTGCCCGCTGTTCTCGTAATATTGCAGTTCAATGGTTATGGAGCCGTCAAGGTAGATATCGCCTGTGTAGGTGGTTGTGGCCTGATCGATCCAGCCATCAACTAGCAAATGCCCATTGACCCATAACCGCGCACCGTCGTCTATAGTGAGTGTGAAGTGGTACATCGCGGCACTCATATTCATGGTACGTGTCCAGCGAACCGAAAAGCGATCTGAACTGACTGTACCAGGAACCGGCGAATTGAAGCCCCAGTTGTAATTCACGGCGGACTCTTGGCGCGTCAGTACTGGACTGCCCCCCAGCGTGATATTGTTAAAGTATTCGGCGAGCCAGTCCCCGGTTGTTGCTGGGGGAGGCGTAGAGCCGGTGAATTGCCACTGTAACTGAAGCACCGCAAATCCGGCTTGCTCATAGTATTCGACTTTGATGAGATGGTGTCCAGATCCCATGTACGTGTCCGCCGTGAACGTTTGCGCCCCATGTTCGTACCATGCATCTATAATCAGGTTATTATCTACCCAAATGCGGACGCCGTCGTCGCTGGTGACGGAGAACCGGTATGAGCCTGGCGTGACATCAATATAACGTGTCCAGCGCGCGGAGAAGTAGTCGCTATTGACGCTACTTGCGGGCGACCCGGTTCCCCAATCGTAATTAATGTTGCCCTCTTCACGTTGCAGCGCCGGGTTCCCGGAAAGTGTTGTGTTGTTCCAGTAAGTCGTTTGCCACATCGGGTCAGAGTGCTGTGGTTCGAATGGCCCTTGTGCTAACACCGAGGGCGCAAAAATCAAACTCAATATCATCATCGTTATCAAACTCAATCGTTTTAACATCGTAATCAACCTCCTTAGGTTTATGATATGTCGGGCCTGAAAGATTCCAGGTACACCCGTGTTCCTAATTTTTAGACGATACCATAGGGTATATTGTTCCTGTATATACTCTTATTATCATTAAGAAGTAGGGGCGAGAGTGTTAAGGCTATGTAACGATTGCGTATGCGAGCAATGGGCAAACAAAAAAAGGATTGTTTGATGGGCCCTGACAATCCCTTTTCTCTTGATAGAATATGCAGTTAATAGCGGTTAAACGTAATAGTTGACAACTTTCCCCCCTATAGTAAACTCCTCATAATTTATAAGATAAGTATAGTAAAATTTAGAATAAAGAGGACACTATGCAAACACAAACCTTAGGATACCCCCACATCGGGCGGAAGCGAGACATCAAGCGGGCGCTGGAAGCTTATTGGAATGGAAAATTGGTGGAGGAGGAGCTATGGGCAACCTTCTGGCAAGTCGCGGAAACCGGGTGGAAAGCTCAATTGGATGCAGGCATAGATCGGATCGGGGTGGGCTATTCGACGCTCTACGATACGGTATTGGATTGGATCGTGCGTCTGGGTTTGATCCCGGCGCGTTTCCGCGAGTTAAAGGACCTCGCGTGTTATTTTGCGATGGCGCGTGGCGCGCCTGGCATCCCTGCATTGGATATGACCAAGTGGTTTGATACTAACTACCATTACCTGGTGCCGGAGATTGATGAGGTCGGTGCCCAGGGTGCGGATTTTAGTGATTTCTTAGACTTAGTGCAGCGTGCCCAAGCGATATTGGGAGAACGCGCTGTGCCCATTGTACTAGGCCCGGTGACGCTGTTGCGACTGGCGCGTCTCTCTGTGGATTTCGGGGCGATATTGGATGTACTGCTGCCCCTCTATGTCGAACTTTTGAGCGCATTGAAAATATTGGGCGTTCAAGAAGTGCAGATCCACGAGCCGGTGCTGGTGTTGAGTGATGCGGCAGCGTTGCGCCCGCATATCGAATCGGCCTTCACGGCTTTCGCGAAAGCAGGTATTCATCTCAACCTGGTCACCTATTTTGACGATCTGGGCGATACTTACCCTTGGATTGTCACATTGCCCGTGGAGGTTATTTCGCTGGATTTCACACGCGGGGATACGTTATCCTTGATCCAATCCTACGGCTGGCCGGAGGATAAGGTACTAGGCGCGGGCGTGGTGGATGGACGCAGTGTGTGGTGCAGCCGTCCGGACACAGTGCGCGCGCTGCTGGCACAATTGCCGGAGAACGCGCGCCTGGGAATGTCCAGCTCCCTGCAATTTGTGCCTTACGGCGTAGCTTGCGAGACAGACCTGCCCCCCGCATTGCGCGGCGTCCTGGCGTTTGCCGAAGAAAAACTGGCCGACCTGACCCTGCTCAGTGCGGGGGATGACCTTAGTACGTTGGAAACCGCGTGGGCCGATTTCTATGACTTCGCGCCCGCCAACCCGATGGTACAGACGGCGGTGCAGGCTATAACGGATCAGGATTTTAGTCGCGCGCTGCCCTATCCCGAACGGCGACCTTTGCAGGTAAAGCTACCGCTGTTCCCCACCACGACCATTGGCTCGTTTCCTCAGACAAGTGATGTGCGTCGCCTGCGCGCGCGCTTTCGCCGGGGTGACATTACCGAAACCGAATATCAGGCCGGGATTGATGCCTTCATCGCTTACACGATCGGTGTGCAGGATGGTTTGGGGTTGGATGTGCTGGTGCATGGTGAATTCGAGCGCACTGATATGGTCGAGTACTTTGCGCAAAAGATGACGGGTTTTGTCTTCACAAGTGATGGGTGGGTTCAGAGCTTCGGTAGCCGCTACGTGCGTCCCCCTATCATTTTTGCCGATGTATCACGGCCGGCACCGATGACGGTGCGCGAGTTCAAAGTGGCGCAGTCATATACCCGGAAGCCTGTCAAAGGGATGTTGACTGGACCGGTGACGATCCTCAACTGGTCCTACCCGCGCGCCGATGTCACGCGGCAGGAGATCGCCTATCAGATCGCGCTGGCATTACGCGAGGAGATCGCCGACCTGGAAGTGGCGGGCGCGCGCGTGATCCAGGTAGACGAACCCGCGCTTCGTGAGGGGCTGCCCCTCAAGCGCTCGCGGTGGAATTCTTACCTGACCTGGGCTGTGGATGCTTTTCGCCTGGCGACGGGTAAAGTTAAATCGGAGACCCAAATCCATACCCATATGTGCTATTCTGAGTTTGGTGATATTCTGGCAGCCATTGACCGGCTGGACGCGGATGTGATCTCTATCGAAAATGCCCGCAGCGGTGATCAGATGTTACGTGCATTGGCCGAGTACGGTTATCCCCGCGAGGTTGGTCCCGGTGTCTATGATATCCATAGCCCTGTAGTGCCCCTGATCGCCTTTATTGAAGACAAACTATGCATGTTTGTGCAACATCTCAAACCAGCCCAGATCTGGGTAAACCCGGATTGTGGCCTCAAAACCCGCGCCTGGGAAGAAGTTATCCCCGCATTACGGGGTATAATAGAGGTCGTGAGAAAATACCGATAGTCAATGGGGATGTATTCAATGGTTGAGATTACACTTCACGTACCAGGAAGACTCGTGAAGCGTTTGGCGATTGCTTCTTTAACTAGTACTCTTTCAAGTTATAAATGACGGGTAGCGACCACGCAACTATTGTCTTCTAACTGGATAGGGCGGCTAAAGGCCGCTACGCTACCAAGTCGCCAGGAAAAGTGGGTGTTTTTTCGTTTTCGGGCATAGCCCGAAAACGAAAAAACACCCACAAAAACTTTTTGCGGCCTTTAGACCGCCAGTGCCGTCAGCGGCTTACCCGTCATTCATAACTTGAAGAAACACTAGGGTGTTATACTGGGAAGGGAAAAGATGACTGAATCTATTTTTGACGCATGGCTGCAATCCGCGACTGCCCCTTTGCTTGCAGACGGTGCGATGGGGACGATGCTGCACGCGCGGGGGATGGGGCCACGGACATGCTATGATGAACTGAACCGTGTGAATCCTGCATTGGTGGCGGAGATTCATCGCGGCTATATTGATGCGGGCGCGCAGATTATCCAGACCAACACGTTTGGCGCAAATCGTTACAAGCTCGCACTCCACGGCTTGGAAGACCGAGTCATCGATCTCAACCGGGCCGGGGTTGAGTTGGCCCGGCGCGTTATCTTCGCTTCCTTCAAGGAGGTCTTGCTGGCCGGTGATGTGGGACCGCTAGGGGTGCGACTGGTTCCTTATGGCCGGGTGCAGCTTGAACAGGCGCGGGAGGCGTTTACTGAGCAGATCACGGCGCTAGTCGAGGCAGGTGTGGACTTGATTGTGATTGAGACGATGACCGATCTCCGCGAGGCGGTGGAGGCGGTGAAGGCTGCGCGCCAGGTTGGTGACTTGCCGGTTGTGGCGACAATGACGTTCACGCGGGATGATCGCACGCTGCTCGGTGATGTACCCGAAGCGGTCGCCCGCAAGCTCTGGAAAGTAGGAGCAACTATGATCGGCGTCAACTGCTCCGGTGGACCTGTGCAATTGTTGCGTATCTTGCAGCGGATGCGGGCTGCTGTGCCGGAAGGTTGCTTTTGGGTAAAGCCCAACGCCGGTTGGCCAGAGCAGGTGGGGGGGCGGATTATGTACCCCGCCTCGCCGGAGTATTTTGGGGAATATACATGGCTCTTTCATGAGGCGGGCGCGCGCGTGATCGGTGGGTGCTGTGGCACTACGCCCGCGCACATTGCCGCAATGCGCACTGCGCTGGATGCCGGGCCGCCAGCCGCTATCCCTCATCTCAACGGCCTGGTTCAATCCCTCGCGCCTGTAGTAGAGAGTGCGCCGGATGAGCCTTCTCGCCTGGCCCGGAAATTTGCTGCGGGTGAATTTGTGATCGCGGTAGAAATGGATCCGCCGCGCGGATTGGCAACTCAAAAACTCCTGGCCGGGGCGAGTCTGTTAGCCGAAGCTGGTACGGATGTCATCAATGTGGCCGACAGCCCAATGGCGCGGATGAGGATGAGTCCCTGGGCCGTTTGCCACCTGGTTCAAGATAAGGTGGGCATTGAGACTACGTTGCACTTCCCCACACGCGGGCGGAATCTCCTGCGCGTGCAGGGAG
>JAFGFI010000357.1 GCA_016931185.1 Anaerolineae bacterium | reverse complement strand
TACCGTTACGACGGTTTAGGACGCCGCGTGCAGCAGGTGCAGCCGGATGCCAATGGCCCCCTCACCACCACGACCACCTATAACGCCCTGGGCTGGGTCACGCGGGTGGCCTATCCCGCCACCCCAGGGACTGCCGCGTTTACGGTACAATATGCTTATGACAAAGTGGGCCACCGCACCGCACTGACCGACAGCACGGGCACGACGTGCCATTCGGAAATGGCTAGCTATGTTTATGACGCGCTCTACCGCCCCCTGACCATCACCGCTCCCCTCACCGGCACGGTGGCCTACGCCTACGACGCGCTGGGCCAGCGCACCGCACTGACGTTGACCACGGTGATCAGCGGTCAACCGGCGGCGGTTGCCACCACCTACGCCTACGACGCAAACCAGCGTCTCATCCGTGTGACCGATTGGAGCACAGGGACCACCACCTACGCCTATGACGCTGCTGGGCGGCTGTTGACCACCACGCTGCCCAACGGCATCACCAGCACCTATCGCTATGATGCGGCCGGCCGCCTGGTAGCGCTGGAACATCGCACTGCAGCAGCCTTGCTCGCGCGTTATGCCTACACACTGGACGGGGTAGGTAACCGCGTGGCGGTCACCGAGACCATCGCCGCGCCGGGGGCAAGTGTGGCCCAGGCGACCGGGGCCACCGCGCCAGCGACGCTGCTGGCGACCACCCCCGCGCTGTACCTGCCTGGCCCGTTCCTGCGCGACGCGGAGCGCGCACCGGAGCCGCCGCATCTGTTAGCCCGGATGTGGGACTGGTTGACCCAACCGCTGCCGACTTTAGCCCGTCCTAGCACCTTTGTCTCCCCCCTCCTCTCGCCGCTGGCTTGCCCCTACCCCCCAGCCGTAGACGGGGGCCGCGTCATCAGTTATACTTATGATAGCACAGCACGTTTGACATGCGCGGCGTACAGCACTGGGGAATGTTATCAATATGGCTATGATGAAGTAGGGAACCGCGCAATATTAACCGTGACGGAGTCCTTCAGCGACACCACCGTCACCACCTACACCTACGACACAGCGAACCGCCTGACGGCAGTAGGTGGTGTGGCTTACACCTACGACCAGCGGGGCAACTTGACCAGTGATGGCGCCTACACGTATACGTATGATGGTGCGGGCCGGATGGTGCAGGTGGCGACGCCGTTCGCCACGTTGGTCTATACCTACAACGCGGATGGGCTGCGGGTGGCGCAAAACCAGGGCGGGGTGTATCAGGCTTTCGCGTGGGATTGGGCGATGTCCATACCGGAGCTACTAAGTGACGGTGACCAGGTGTACCTGGTGGGCCACGACACGTTGGGCTGGTACGCCGACGGTGAGTGGATGTTCGTGTTACCCGATGCGCTAGGCTCCGTGCGGCAGATGGCGGACATCAGTGGCACGGTGACGGGTAACCGTGAGTGGTCGCCGTTTGGGGTGGAAGATGGGAGTACTCAGACTGGCGGCCAGCAGACAGGCTTGGGGTACACTGGGGAGTGGCAAGATGCGTATAGCGCGTTGGTGTATCTACGGGCGAGGTGGTATGAGGGGGATACGGGACGTTTTACGCAGGTGGATCCGTGGAACGGCAATATTCGGCAACCATATACACTACATCAATTTCAGTATGTTGGGAATAACCCAATTACACTGAGAGATCCATCCGGATTTACGAATTGCAATGGCTGGCCAGAGCCGTTTAGACAAATATGCGAACAGGCGGATGCTGGAGATTTGAAAACCATTGAGCGGCTATATTATCTAATAGCTTTATATGCCCACGGCAAAGGCAGCACGGCTCTGACAAACTATGACTTTCATCTAGCTGGTTTAATGCTCGGACATTTTCTTGTAGGAAACGGAAATAACTTGGACTTGTCGTCGTCATGGGGAAACCGTATAGGTAATGATCCTAATATTAATGACGCAGCTACTCTACTTTTTGATGCTTTTATGAGTAGTGAAGTAAGATCGGCATCACAAATGAGATCGGCATCGCAAAGTGCTGCAGGAGCTTCTGTAATAGCCCACTATGATGGTCTAGATTTTTACACATGGGAAAATAGACCACGGCCTCAGAGTGATGGACTTTATGGTGGTACAGGACATGTTGCTGTAGATGGAGATTTTAAAGCCGCTGTCACTTATATAGGGAGTTGTAAGTACTTGGTTAAGTTTATAGCTGACTATTCGATTAATGATAATTACGAGTGGTTTGATAAAACAGAAACTAACTTCGGCAATGTATTTGGGCTAGGAGATATTATAATACCGCATAAATGGGCGATCGCACTGCGGGATGCGTCTCCTCCTAAAGCCCATCAATATCATTTCATTATCAGGTGGAGTGATAGAGGACGGGTATTAGCTGAATCTGACTGGTCAGATAGGAAACATTTGAAGTGGTGGGAAATGGCTCATTAAGCTCAGTTTAAAAAGCAATGAATAATATTTTCACGATTACATAATCGAATAACTATGCGCTGAATGAAAGTTAAGAAAATGAATGGGTAATAAGCGGTGTCGCTGCCCGCTCGGCGGTAAACTGCAGGGATTCACAACCGCGCCCGATGAATTGGGCTTACCCCCCATTTGCGAGATGCCGGTTAGTAGCACCGGGATTTATTCCCGTGCGGGTTGCGCGACAAGCTATTACCCATTTAATTCCCAATGTAATAAAGTGCATAAATTTGGGCTCTAAAATGCACATCCGTGGCCTGAACCACGGACTGAAAGTCCATAGTTTCTATATAGGTTCCCATTTCGCGGGACTAAAGCAAGGATTGGATAATGAAAAAGCAAAAAAATGTATTGACTATTCTTGGGCTACTTATGTGGAGCCTGAATGCTTGTATGAGTAGTGATATAGTAATTGGGCCACATAATCCGTCTCCTTTACCTACCGCACCATCTACTATGCCAGAACTTATCATATCTCTATCTGCGCCAGACTATCAAGTGCGTCTTTCTGCCATTTGCGCGCTAAGAGATTTAGGTCCGTCGGCAGAGTCGGCTGTGCCGGCTCTTATCGTTACGCTCTCAGACGATGCAAGTGATATAAGAATCGCATCGGCTGAGGCTTTGGGGGAAATTGGGCCAAAGGCAGCCTTAGCAGTACCAACTTTGGTAGAGCGGTTACGCTTAGATGATTCTGTCCATACGCGAGTAAGTGCCGCAGAGGCATTGGGGAAAATAGGAGATACGAGTGTTGTGCCAGTATTAGCTAGTATCCTTTGGGAGCAAGAAACTCGGGAAACATACATATCTATTCCTATTAAAGCAGCTCAAGCCATTGCGCTGCTTACGGGTAATCAATTTCCTGATTCGGCACCAGGCCCCCATGGTTATAAAATGAATGAAGAAGGTGTGCCTCTAATCATAACCGCAGCACAAAAATGGTGGGAGAGCGAAGGACAATATCAAGAATGGACTCCAACTGGTTCTCCTGGGGAGTAGGGCCGGCCATACCAGTGTTCGATAACGTGAGTGTCCAGTGCTTCCAATCGGTGCAGGTCCTCAATAGAAATTAAAGCCTCCTTGGGTTGGCCTCGGCTATGAATGATGACGTTCTTTACCATAGGCTACTTGATTTAAATATTTTGACAAACTTTGTTTTGCTTCGCGCACGCTTAACATAATGCCCCCTTTATTGTGGTCATAGTATCCATATTGTACTATAAACGGCCCGGTTTGTGTAGTGTTTTTATCCATTCCTGTAATATTTTTTAGTGAATTGAGCCTTAATCATAAAATACGTGAAGGAGTAGGTAACCGCGTAGCGGTTACCGAGACCGTCGCCGCGCCGGGGGCAAGTGTGGCCCAGGCGACCGGGGCCACCGCGCCGGCGACGCTGCTGGCGACCACACCCGCGCTGTATCTACCTGGCCCGTTCCTGCGCGACGCGGAGCGCGCACCAGAAGCGCCGCATCTGATAGCCCAAATGTGGGACTGGTTGACGCAACCGCTGCCGACCTTGGCCCGCCCCAGCCCCTTCGTCTCTCCCCTCCTCTCGCCGCTGACCTGCCCCTACCCCCCGGCCATAGACGGGGGCCGCGTGATCAGTTATACTTATGATAGCACAGCACGCTTGACGCGCGCGGCGTACAGTGCGGATGCAGACATCCGTGGGGGAATGTTATCAATATGGCTATGATGAAGTAGGGAACCGTACTGTATTAACCGTGACAGAGTCCTTCAGCGATACCGCCGTCACCACCTACACCTACGACACAGCGAACCGCCTGACGGCAGTGGATAACGCGGCCTACACCTACGACCAGCGGGGCAACTTGACCAGTGATGGTGTCTACACCTATACGTATGATGGCGCGGGCCGGATGGTGCAGGTAGCAACGCCGTTCGCGACGTTGGTGTACACTTATAATGCCGATGGCCTGCGGGTGGCGCAAAACCAGGGCGGGGTGTATCAGGCTTTTGTGTGGGATTGGACGACGGGTGTACCGGAGTTACTGAGTGACGGCGACCAGGTGTATCTGGTAGGCCACGATACCTTGGGCTGGTACGCCAACGGTGAATGGACATTCGTATTACCCGATGCGCTAGGCTCCGTGCGGCAAACGGCGGACATCAGCGGCACGGTGACGGGTAACCGCGAATGGTCGCCGTTTGGGGTGGAAGATGGGAGTACTCAGACTGGCGGCCAGCAGACAGGCTTGGGGTATACTGGGGAGTGGCAGGATGCGTATAGCGCGTTGGTGTATCTAAGGGCGAGGTGGTATGATAGTGGAATGGGAAGATTTACTACCTCTGACTCTATCGCGCCCGATTTCCAGAATCCATCAAGCAGCCATCGCTATATATACAGCGAAAACAATGTTGTCAACTTAACCGATCCCAGTGGTCTAACACCATACCTTCAATATCCAAATAACCCTTACGACTTAACAAATTGGCTCTACCAGGAACTTGCGTTCAATAGTAATAGTTATTACGTGCGGCGCATACGTGAACTGGGCTTAGGTGGACACTTTAATCTTGGAAAAGAAGCCGTGGATAGCGCGAGAGCTTTTGCTGCGTTCTACTTTTTGGTTAGAGATAAGGCCAAGTGGGATTTCAAGCACAAGATTAACAACGAGCTTGGGCAAAAAGTGGCTCTCTTAAATGGGGAAGAGTTACATTGGTATGAGTACTCTGTGACAGGCAATGTTCATTATGGTTTTGTGGGACGCGCCGCTGGGTTCACCGCTTTCGAATTGTATGCTGGGGCAGGCTATGCCGAGATCAAGGATCCGGCTCATATAAAGAGAGGAGAAGCATGTTGCCCAGAGGCTTGCCTGGTAGCAGCAATTGAAGATGTTAATCTTTACGAAGGCTGTATTAAGTTGGGTTGTTACTACATTAATCCTGATTGGACGAAATCGTTTTTTGATGATCCGCAAGATCAAGCTAGTGTAGAATTTGGTATACAGATGTATAACGCCTATGGGAAAGCGTTAACAGAGGTTCAGTTTCGAGATTATTTAACGTGCTATGGGGATGAATTAACTCCGGCCCTGATCGTCTATGGACCTGGTATACCTCAGGCGGAGTGGCCATATTATATAGGTTACTTCAATGGGCCAGATGATGCCCAAAATGAACGTTGGTTACAGCTACTTTTGGCATCGTGGTGGTAGGGGGAATGATGAAAACGTTGACTCGTTGTAAATGGTCATTCATAATGGTCGTTGGGCTGCTTGGTTTTACTTTGGGGTGTGGGGTTGTCATCCGCAATGCTACACCACCACCAGCCCCATGTCCGATTGAAGAACTACTGATTGATGAAAACGTTGTTCCCGATGAATGGTGGCTTTATTCAACAGGAGATCCTGCAACCCGCTTTGGTGTAGAATTCGAAGAGATAAGTTTCAATTCCTCAAATGGTAGAATGCTATATGATGTTTACCGCGAGTGGTCGGTGCGCAAAGCGCAAGATAGTTATCGCGATCTGGCGAAAAGCTATTTCAGTCTTCAGAATAACTTAACAGCGTGGGACTTACCACCCGAGCTTACATATCAAAGTTCAGTTGCAGATCAAGTGCAAATAGGATGTGCCATGGCTATCTCTTCGCAGAGCCAACGTTGCCAGTTTGTAGCGCAGTATGATGTTTATGTGGTGTGGTTTCACGCCAGTATGTCTGAGGTGATGACTTATACCGATTTCGAAGCAGTCTTGCAGAACATTGATGAACGGATGGCGACGTGTCTGAAGTAGATAATCCGTATTCTATATCACTGGTGGCGAGGCGCTTTCTCCCTTTCCATGTGGGATACTTGAGTGGGCGTGATTCTGATAACCCGGCCATTTCGCGTTTCAAGCACCACAGCATCAGCGCTACAGTGAATTTATTGGTCGTCCATACCGCGCTTTCGCTGCGGTCAACCGCGCCGACCAGCGCCTCGCGCTCATCCACGATCAATGCTATGCCATGTCCAATAGTCTGGCGCAGGCTCTGCGCGCAGGCTCTGCCTGTGCAGACAAACTACTATGGGTACATTGCCTGCGTCATGGGGTACCGGTGAGAGTATTACTAACGTTAATCTAAGGGATGCGGCTCTTGTTCTGGTGCGCGTTCCTTCAACGCACGTCGGGCCGCTTGTGCATAGATAGAATAGGGCAGGACGTCGATGGCTTCATTGAAATGGCGAATTGCCTCGGCCTCACGGGATGTGCGGCGGCAAGCCAGCCCCAAGTTATAATATCCGGCTGCCTGGTAATGCGCGCCGATTTTTAATTCTTCACTGGCTAAAACTTCGCTGAGCGTCGTGTAGGCTACCTCCGGCGCGGATACACGCAGTT
>JAFGFI010000356.1 GCA_016931185.1 Anaerolineae bacterium | reverse complement strand
GCACGGCGCGGGCACGAGATCGCGCCAGTATGCCATCACCTCGCCGTGCCAGATGGCTTCAATAGATTGCTCGCGCAGATCACCGGCTATCAGTGGCGCGTGATTGCAAGGGCGCACTCGTCCCCAGGGGTCAATGGTCGCGAAGGTACTGCCCGCCGTGCAACCGGTCGACGATGATGGTGCAAAACATTGCGGGATACAATTTCCAAACCGGATTGGCCTCCCCGCTGCGCGCAACGCCTCAATCGTCGCAACTGCTTGTCTCAAAGAATCCAAACGGATATACAGCTCCACACCCTTGCTCCCCTGCCCCCTTGCGTCCTTGCGTCCTCGCTCCCCGGCTCCTTTGACAATCTCCCGGTTACACACCAGCGCATTCGCCCCCAATTGCAATGCCAATTCCAATGTTTCTTCAATACGATCCCAGTTCGCGGGTGTGATGACAAAGCTGGCGGTCACACACAGACCCGCATCTGCGGCCCGGCGGATGTTGATAACAGTCTCGTCAAACGAACCGGGGACACCCGTAAACGTCTCGTGAGTGGCGGCGTCGGGGCCATGGAGCGAAATAAGCAATCCCTCACACATCGACATCGCCGCCAGTTGTGATAGTAACGCCTCAGGATGTGTCCACCTGCCATTCGTAAAAAGCGTGAAGGGCACACCAACATCTTCAACAACTTGCACAATCTCGGCAAACTGAGGATGCAGGGTTGGCTCGCCGCCAGTAAGTTTAAATTCATGAGCGTGGGTTGCCAAGCGCGGGATCAAGTTTCGCCAGTCGACAGCTAAGTGGGGCAGGTTTTCCAACCTGGGCAGGCTTTCCAGCTTGGGCAAGCTTTCCAGCTTGGGCAAGCTTTCCAGCTTGCTTGAGAAAATATTTCCACACCCAGGGCAACGATTGTTACAGACCGGGGTAAGTTCCAGGTAATAGGCAATGGGTAATGAAAGGACTGGAAGTATTTGTCCCTCCACCGGACAAGCACAGTTACAGTCACAATTCGCAGTCAGATGGTGGGATTTATCGCAACACCCCCGATCCTCAGAATTTTGGGTCAATGTGACCTTCATTAGTTTTCTCCTCCCCCGCCAGACTAGCAAAACATTAAAACCTGTTCACATAACATACATAAAGAATTCGTGGCCGGTGATATATCCTCCCCCCCAATCACATCAAGGATACCCCGAGACAGAACACAAGCAGCCGCGGGGGGTAATTTCGTATTGAGGAGTCGTTCCCCCAGGCGATCAAAGAAGCGTTCCACCTCACGCCCACGCTGATGCGCGACCCATTGCGCGGCCAGGCCATAATATCGGGCCGCGTTTTCATAATCCGCTCTGCGTTCTGCAATCTCCCCTCGAGCCTCGTCAATATAACCCAGGAGCAATTTATATTCCAAACGCCGCGCGCCCTCCCAAAGTTGATTCAAAAGCTCCAACACATAAGCATCCGTATGCGATGCGCTTAAATGATAGGTCAATGCCAACTCAAAACGGTTGCGGACATTTAACCACTGATTACCATACCGTTCGGCCAGTTCGATGCTCCGCTCCAAATAGCGCTCCGCACTTTGGAAGAGAACTGCTACCTCGGATGGATGATCCGCACCATTTTCGGCCTGCAGGTCCACCGCGCAGTCACGTTGCTCACGGCCATACACATCCAGCACACTGGCTAACAATGGCTCATCATTCACCTGTTCAGCAAGCACAATGGCACGTTTCAAATAAGCTTCGGCTTCCTTATACTGTTTCAGGTGACGGCGGATATTCGCTAACAGGCGATAACACATAATCTGCCCCCGCACTTCATCCACCTTATCAAAAATACGCAGCGCCAGTTTGCTGTGATATTCTGCGCTCTCCAGGTCACCCCGGTCGCGATCAATTTCTCCCTTCGTCAAATAACTGAAGGCAAGACCTCGCTCCTGGCCCAGACGTTTGCGCTGCGCCAGGGCTACCCGGCATAATACATCCGCCTCAGAAAGGTTGCCCAACAACCGGTACACATAGGCCAGATTATTCGATGAAGAGGCTACCTGGGCCATGTTTCCCGCGCGCTGGCCAGCCTGAATCGCGGATTGATAATGTTCAACTGCCTGTTCCAAATGTCCCAGCGAATGATAGAGTTGCCCCAAGTTGTTATGCGCAATACTGATCTCCTCCGCTATATTTCCAGCTTCCGAAAGGTTCAACGCGGCCTCATAATGTAGCCGCGCGCCCTCAGGATCCGTCGCCATTGCAATCCAACCCAGGGTATTGTGAACGTGAATGCGATTTTCACGTGAGAGCGAGGGTTTCTCCAACAACGTCCGGCAGATTTCCCGTGCCTGGACGATCTCACCGTTCAGATGCAACGTCCACGCGTAGCGCAGTTCTAGTGTATCTCGAATATCGGCGTGCCCGGTGATCTCCATTTCACTCAACAAGAACTGCATCCGCATCAGGTGATTGTTACGCTGCGCGTCCTCAAAACGGTCATTAAAATAAGCCAGCCCTTCTTCTTCGCCAAGTTGCAGATAATAATAGAGACATTCCGCTTCCAAACGCCACAATTCCCACTCTACAGCACTAATCTCCGTGGGACGCACCGAGACGCTCTCCTCTTCCAATTGTGCCTTGATCTGCACGTTCAATGCTTGAATACGTGGTTCATAGTAACCGGAGATCACCTGACGGGTCAATTTGTAGCGCACCTCCCCCAGGGGGTCCACATAAGGCCAGGCATGTTGGTTGATCAAGCGTTTCATTTCATCATGCAACATGCAACTTTGGGTCAATGGATTATGACGCACAAAGGATAGGGCAGCAAGCTGCCCAACCAGAGCTTCGGCCGCCCCCGGAGACATTTCCAACAACTTAGAAAGAATTGGGGCATCACTGCGGCGGCTAATATGCGCCATATAGAGAATAGCGCGGTAAAGTGGCGTCTGCAAACGGCGCACAGGTTCTACCAACTGGAATTCGAAACTTTCTCGCAGTGTATGCAAATCTTTTTCCGGCAAATTCTGAAGGTCGGACAGAGACTGCATAACGATCTCTGGTAATGGCACATCACGCGAAAGCCACTCCACCGCCAACGTCATCAAAATAGGCCGTCCATCTGTCAAGTAGTAGAGTTTATCCCGCAATTCGGGCGCAATCAACCCTTCCTTATCCACCTCATCGAAAAATTCCCGGCTCTCCACCTGATTAAAACGTTCTAACTTAATATAGGCAACATTATCCGAGCCAAATTCTTTTTTAAATTTAGGTACCAACGCCACCGCCTGGCGACCGGCGGAGATCCCAAGCATATTGGAGAATAATTCACCGTATTGGTAAACATACTGTTCTCGCGTTACTCCCGGGACCACCGCATCCAATGTATCCACCAGCCGGATCACGCGTGTGTGTTCCAGGAATAAATTCATCTCGTCAGCAAATGCACCCAGGGCATCTTGCTCCAACTGCGGTAAGCGAATGTCGGCGACATCATATTCGCCACTCGCCAAGTCATTAATCACACCGCGAAACTCGGGAAAGTTTTCCCATCCCAGGGATTCGGCGATTTGTGCCGCTTCCCGTAATATACCGGGTGGCTGCTCCGAAAGGTCATAATAGACAACGGCAAAGTTAGGGCGTTCTTTATACCGGTCCATCACCTTACGCAGCAGAAAAGTTTTGCCAATCCCCCCGACGCCATCTACAACCACCAATTGTGGCGTGTTCCACTGCCCGGCCCACTGATCGATCTGGGCCAATTCTTTCTCCCGTCCCACAAAAATATCAAACTTTGCCATAGATCCTCCTATAGCGAGTGACTCACAAATCACGAGACCATAATTCGATACACCCTACGGTCGCCTTCATCAAACATCAAACGCGACTCGTAATTCGTAATCGGATTACTTTAGCCACCGCAATGCGGCCTCGTCCTCCATCACGCGGGCACGCTGACGCAGCAAGTAGAGAATCTCCGGGTCCTTTCTAATTTCCTCAAGAATAAGATCTGTGACCGTAGGCAGTTGGCCCGGCACGGTGAGCAGCTCAAGAAAATCGCGGAATTGTGCGCGCAACGCGGCATCCGCCAGTTCCGTATCCAGGAGCGCGTGAAACAACCATTCCACCACCGACAGCACCCGTTGCAATTCTTTGAAATACCCGCTGCTACCCTGTCCTAAATTACGCACCCAGCCCGCATATACATCCTGAGACATCCGGTTCAAGCGCGCAAACTCCGCCTCGGCCTCGGCAGAACGCCCCGCCATCGCCATCACCAATACCTTACGCATAAAGGGATTGCGATAGAACGGCTCGCGGATACTGGGGCCTTCTAATAACCGGGTTGCCTGCATCCGGCCCAACAACTCGATCTCATGCGTGGCCGCAGGTAAGACACCGGACCCCACAAGGATTTGCACCGTATTCGCGTTCACACGCCGGAAAACAGAAAGCACCTGGATAGCGCCGCGCAACTCCGGCGCCACCTCATACAAGAAACCCTCGGCGGCAGGGATAAAGTGCTGCGCAACAATCTCACTACGATGCCGTGTCAGGTACCGCTGGACGCGCCCAACTCGGAATTCCTGTCCGGTCAATTCCATCAACAGAGCACAGATCACGCGCGGATGGCCGCCGGTTACATAGTGTAGTTCGCTCGCAATTTCGGTGATCAGTTCCTCTTCCTGTGCAATCGGGCTATTCAACATTTGAACTTGTTGGCGCACCAAATCTTTGACGGTTGCCTCATCAAAGGGAGCTAGGGTAATACGTTGCGGTGCAGGCAACCGGGTATAGGTTTGTTGTAGGGTCATCCAAAATGGCTCTACATTGTGTCCGGCCAGAATAATACGTATAACGGCCAACACCTGATGCCCGTAGCGTGTGCGATAATACAGCTCATCCAACACCGTTCCTAACCAACGTTGCACCGTATCGGGGAGCGCATCCAAGCCATCCAAAATGAGCAACACCTCGCGCTCCTCATCCAATAACTCATCAACATAGTCAGTGATTAAGCTCGTACACGTTTCGGGAGGCCCTACATCAACCATGCCGGTGAGCATCTGGGTAATATACACAATGGGAGAACCCTCTTTACACCCTGCACAATCTACATATCCGCAATCCCATTGCGCGTAAGCCGCTTCTTCACCTGTAATTAGATAAACCAGATGTTGCAGCAAGTGGGTTTTGCCGTAGCCGGCGGGTGCGCTCAACAACAAAAAGGGCGCGCTAGTCTTTAGATTTTGTGCGCTCAACAACTCCAATTCGCGCTTGCGATTGACAAACTCGTGCTTGACTTCGTCCACAGGCGGCGGATACGGGCCAACCGCACGATCAAGGGGCGAAGTCATGCGTGTAGGTTGAGACAAATCACGCTCCAATTCATCCGCCAACGTCGCTAACGTCCGGTAACGCGCGTCCTCCGGTTCCATCTGATCTCGCAGCACGTGAAGTAACAGCACCAGTGCATTTTCACCCGCGTGGCTTGCCTGGGGTAACAGACAACTGATCACCTTGCGCACGCGGCTGGCAGAATTTTTCCCCTCCGGCACCTCATCGCGCCACCGGCTGATGCGCCTATCCACAAACACCGCCCGCATATCACCATCACTGTCAAACACCCCCGTAGCAAGCAGCGCGCGGTGCAGGCGCGACACGAGACCGGGAGAAATACTGGTCCCCTCTATTAACTGGTTATCGTCGCTCATCGTTAGCAAATGCAATACACTTTAATAAGTTCCGGCAAACGTCAAATGCGACACTTGATGCGTGGAACATGCTTTATCACGCATCACATCTCACATCCTCGAATCCCACTACAAAACGGCAGGGGCGCGCTCCGCGCCCCTATTGCTATTGTACACAAAGTTTGGGAATTGGGGAAGTGAGAGGATGATTTTCAACTTTCTAACTTTCTACCCCCATCTTGACATTGTAAGGGATATATGTTATTATTGCGCATAGTAATTTAAGCGCTTAAGCTTAAGCGCTTAATCTAAACTTAAAGGCACAAAAGTAGTAGAGCTATGAAAAAGCCAACCCAGGTTGATGTGGCTCGACTGGCAGGCGTCTCAACAGCGACTGTTTCGTATGTGGTCAACGGTCTCACCGATGGCCGGGTGCAAATATCTGAAAGCACCCGCCAACGGGTATTAGATGCTGTGGATGAATTGGGCTATTTACCGGATGCCCGTGCCCAGTCTCTTGCCTCAGGCGATACGAAAACTATCGGCTTAATTGTACCGGACATCCGCAATCCCCACTTTTGGGAACATGCTGAGGGTGTAGAGCAAGAAGCCCGCGCCTCAGGTTATCGCTTACTCTTATCCGACATCGCGCTCAATAGTGAATATGCAGAGGACATCTTCAAAGATTTGTCACGCCGGCGTATTGATGGGTTGATTTTGATGGGATCTTTCATCGATCACTCAGAGGAAGCCCAAAATCTCTTGACCATACTCCGTAAGCGGCGGCTTCCCATCGTAGAAATATGCGATCACAATGTGGATTACGATGTGGATTTTGTGGTATCTGATTACCGGGCAGCGACCAAAGAAGTCATGTTTTATTTGCTGGGGTTACAACACCGGCGGATTGGCATGATTTACGGCGTAGCAGCATCTGTAATAGCCGAGGATCGCCTGCAACCTTACCTGGACAGCCTTCAAGCAGTGGGGATGCCGGTTGATCAAGAGCTGATTGCCAGATGCGGGCCGACCATTGAGGATGGGTATCAGGCCGCTTTGCAGCTTCTGAAGCTTCCCGCGCGCCCCACAGCCTTAATCGCAATCAACGATCTTCTGGCCATTGGCGCCTTGCGGGCTGCCGGGGATCTCAACCTGAGTGTCCCCACCGATTTATCGTTGGTTGGATTCGACGATATTCACATGGCCAAATATCTAACGCCGCGCTTGACAACAGTTGCTAAAGACGCCGTGAGCGTAGGACAACACGCTGTTAAACAATTAATAGCTCGTATTGGTGAACCTGATCTGCCCCGTCAAAAAATAAGTATTCCCACTTACTTGATCATTCGAGAGTCGACCGGACCGGCTCCGTTTTAATAAAAACAGTCCTGGCGACGATAAATACCAAGGGAGGTGACTATGATTTGATATTATCAATAAGAATTTTAGTAGATTGCACTGTAATTCGTCCATTTCCAAAAAAAGAGATACCGGCAATCTTGGCGGACGACGGTACCTCTATGAGACAGGCGTAAGCAAGTATACTGCTGCATTTATTGTAAATGCATGGACTTGCATGCCTTAATGGCATGATACGATATTTTCCTTGATTGACAAGCCGCAGAAAATTTGCGATAGCCTGGATCAGATAATTTGTTTTCACCAAAGAAAATTCAAAGGAGATTTCAAATGTCTAAGTTTTATATTAGAAGGAGGCTGACCCAGGCCAACCTTCCCTCGACAATCACTACTTTGTTAGTGCTACTTGTTTTACTCGTGCAACCAGCATTGACGCCCGTGCAAGCCCAGGAGCCTGATGAATATCCCTGGATGGACACAACCTTGTCGGCTGAAGAACGGGCACGCGCACTGTTAGATGCCAGCACGTTAGAGCAGAAAATGCGCTGGCTGGTTGAACATTCCGCCAACAACCCAACAGGCACTTCGTTTAGTGGTGTTGAATATCCCGAACAACTGCCGTATACCCCGGATATTACCTACACCGATGGCCCAACGGCCGTATCCGGACCGTCCGGCATCACCTCCTTCCCAACTCAGGTATCGCTGGCTTCTACCTGGGATACAGCATTGGCCCGGGAGAAAGGAGCCGCCCAGGGTTCCGAAGCCTTCCAAAAAGGCCGCAATGTATTTTTAGCACCAGGGCTAGCCAGCGGACGTGTGCCCTTGTCGGGGCGTACCTCCGAATATCTGGGTGAAGACCCGTTATTAGCCGGTTTGATGGCAGCGGCAATAACCCGTGGTATTCAGGAAGACAACCCGGATGAACCGGTGTCGGCGCAGTTGAAACACTATGTGGCCAACGAACAGGAGACCAACCGGCAAACCAGTTCATCAAACCTTGATGAAAAAACATTGCGTGAGATTTACACATTGCCATTTGAGATTGCTGTCAAAGAAGGTGACCCGGACAGTGTAATGTGTTCCTTCAACCAGATAAACGGCATCTACTCGTGCGAAAACCCAGATGTTCTCAAGGGAGTGCTTAAAGATAGCATTGGATTTGAAGGCTGGGTCGTCTCCGACTTCGGTTCGGTTCACTCAACCGGTGACTCCTTGAATGCCGGGATGGATCAGGAATTGAACCGGCCCAGATATTATACCCCGGAAAATCTGCAAGCTGCCCTGGATGCCGGTGAAATCACCGAAGAACAGATAGACGAAGCAGCATTCCGGGTACTTCGGGCACACATCAGAAGAGGGTTGTTTGATACTCCCTTACCGGAAGAAATAGCAGACAATGTTTCAACCGAAGAACACCAAGCAATCGCCCTGGAAATCATTGAAAAAGGCTCGGTCTTGCTGAAGAATGTAGACGACATTTTGCCGCTGAGCGGCACGGGCCAAACCATTGCCGTGATTGGGGCGACCGCATCGCTCACCGCAACCAACGGCGTGAGCGCCAAAACCGCTTGTGCGCATACCCGGCCGAGTGTGAACTGTGACGGGCTGGAAGTATCGCCGCTAGATGCAATTACCACACGAGCGGAGGGTAACACCGTTGTGTTTGATGATGGTAGCAGCCTCGCCGGTGCGGCTACCACCGCCGCCAATGCGGACGTAGCCATTGTCTTTGGTTACTACACCATGAGTGAATTCAGTGATATAAACAATCTTTCGCTTCTGCCGCAGGCCAATACCACTCTCTTTGAAGCCGCGAGCGCCGGCGATACAAACATCAAGCTCTCAAACCTCAGCAACATCGATGTCGGCAGTAAAATCGTCATTGACACAGATGACAGTCAGGAAACCGTCACCGCCACCGCTATCGGCACAGCGGCCACCGATGAAGAACTTGCTTTCGCCGCTACTGCCGGCGACACAAACATTAAGGTCACAGGCGTCGGCGGTCTTGTCGCTGGGGATACGCTCACCATTGACTCAGACGCCAATCTCGAGACGGTCACCGTGACGGCAATTGGCTCAGCCGGGGGAACTACCCTGAGCAGTGCAACCGACATCGGTGACACCACCCTCCCCGTTGCCAGTGTCTCCGGCTTTGCCGTTGGCGATACGATTACCATTGACAGCGGCAGCAACCTTGAAACTCGCACCATCACCAACATCAGTAGTGGTTGGGGGGGACGCAGCATCACTGTCGATGCCGCGCTCAGCATTGCTCATGACGCCGGCGTCCAGGTATCCGGCAGTGGCATCACGTTCATCCCCGCGTTGACTCTTGACCACGCCACGGGTACAGCGATCCAGAGTTCGGGTACAGGCATCACGTTTGCCCCGGCACTTGTACAGGATCATGATAGCGGCGCGGCCGTCTTCTCACCCTACGGTGATAATCTCATTCAAACCGTAGCCGCCGCTAACCCCAATACCATTGTCATTCTGCAAACCGGTTCTGCCGTGTTAATGCCGTGGCTTGATGATGTAAAAGGTGTAATGGAAGTCTGGTACGCCGGGCAGGAAATGGGCGAAGGGATTGCCAACCTGTTGTGGGGCGATGCCAACCCGTCCGGTAAGTTACCGCACACCTTCCCCAAATCGGAAAACGATCTACCAACGGCCGGGTCTGAAGAGCAATTCCCCGGTATTATGGATGGCGAAGGTATCCGTCAGGTGGATTATACCGAGGGTACCCAAGTGGGCTACCGCTGGTACGATCAACAAGGTATTGAACCATTGTTTGAGTTCGGCTTTGGTCTATCTTATGCCGAGTTTGAGTACTCGGATCTGGTCATTGAACAAGACGATGGCAAGGTAACCGTCAGTTTTAAGGTAAAGAACACCGGTGATGTGGCCGGTATCGAAACCCCACAGGTTTATATAGAGGCTCCCCTCGCCCAGACCGTCATACTTCCTGTACAGGTTACCGACTTGACAGAAGCATTATCGCGACCGCACAGCAAGGAACTGGCAGGCTTTACCCGCGTAGAACTGGAACCGGGTGAAGAGAAAGAGGTGACCATTGAACTCTATGACCTCATCCTGTCCTCCTGGTCAACCGATGCGGGCGAGTGGCAATTGGATGAAGGCCTTCGCCGGGTTTATGTTGGTTCGTCTTCCCGCGACATCCGGTTAATCAACTCCACCAATGTGGGTGAAGATACCACCATCTGCGGCGAATGGATGAATACCTCGTTAACGGCTGAACAACGGGCGCAGGCGCTGTTAGATGCCAGCACCCTTGAGCAGAAGATGCGCTGGCTGGTTGAACCTTCTGCCAACAACCCGTATGAGACAGAGATTGGCGGTTGGGGTGGTTCAGCCACTTATCCCGAACAAGTACCCTGTACGCCATTTATCCAGTTTACGGATAGCCCCAATTCGGTTACTTCTCGTAACGTAACCGGTATCACCGCTTTCCCAGCTCAAATTTCTTTGGCGGCGACGTGGAACGAAGAACTAAGCTGGGAGAAAGGCCAGGCGCATGGCTATGAAGCCTTCTACAAAATGAATAATGTGCTCCTGGCTCCCGGCCTGGCCAGCGGGCGTGTGCCCTATCTGGGTCGAAATTCCGAATACCTCGGCGAGGATCCGCTCCTAGGTGGTTTGATGGCGGCGGAAAACATTCGTGGTATGCAAGAGGGTAATCCAGAAGCACCCGTCGAAGCGGTTCTTAAGCATTACGTCGCCAACGAACAAGAGTTGGATCGCACGTCAAGTTCATCGAACATGGATGAGCAAACTCTGCGTGAAATCTACACCCTTCCCTATGAAATTGCGATCAAAGAGGGCGAACCCGGTGGGATTATGTGCGCCTTCAACCAAATCAATGGGGTTTGGTCCTGCGAAAACGGAGTAATCCTGCAAGATATTCTAAAGGACGAGTGGGGGTTTGACGGATGGGTTGTCTCCGACTTCTTTGGGGTACACTCAACTGCCGACTCACTTGTTGGCGGTCTGGATCAAGAGCTGGTTAGCCCTAACTACTTCTCCCCGGAAAATCTGTATGCCGCGCTCGACGCCGGTGAAATTACCCGTGAACAAATTGACGAAGCCGCCTTCCGCGTTGTAAGTTCGCACATCGAAGCCGGACTCTTTGACCATCCTCTACCCGAAGAGCGGGTGGAAGATGTCTCAACCCCTGCGAATCAAGCTGTCGCGTTACAGGTAGCCGAGGAAGGTTCTGTCCTGCTGAAAAACGCGGGTGACATTTTGCCATTGAGCGGCACCGGCCAAACCATTGCTGTGATTGGCGCCACTGCCTCTTACACGCCGGTTGTGGTTAGTAACACCGCCGGTATTGGCGGAGGCTGGAGCGGACCTGCTCCCGTAACACGTACCGTTAACGCGGAAACCGCTTGTGGAACCAGCACCCCGGCCGCCGACTGTAGCAAGCTAGAGACCCCGCTTGAGGGCATAACCGCCCGCGCCACCCAGGACGGCAATACCGTTATCTTTAACGATGGTAGCAACCTTACCTCTGCCGCCTCAACCGCCGCTAATGCAGACGTGGCCATTGTTTTTGGATACTACCTTGAAGGAGAAGGCATGGATCGTCCTCACCTCTCCCTCGACCACGCCTCCGTCACCGATACCGGCGACGACCTTGTCTCTGCTGTTGCCGCCGCCAACCTCAACACCGTTGTAATACTTCAAACGGGCGGTCCGGTGTTAATGCCGTGGATTGATGATGTAAAAGGTGTGGTGGAAATCTGGTACGCCGGCCAGGAGATGGGTCCGGCTATTGCCGCGATCTTGTGGGGCGATGTAAACCCATCTGGTAAGCTGCCGCAAACATTCCCGGTTTCTGAAGATGACCTGCCCACCGCCGGTTCTGAAGCACAATACCCGGGCATTGTCAATGAGGAAGGTATCCGCCAGGTTGACTATACCGAAGGTACACAAGTAGGCTACCGCTGGTACGATCAGCAAGGCATCGAGCCGCTGTTTGAATTTGGCTTTGGTCTGTCTTACACCGAGTTCGAATACTCAGATTTGGCGATAGTACAAGACAACGGCCAGGTAACCGTCAGCTTCAAGGTGAAAAACGTCGGTAACGTGGCCGGTATCGAAACCCCTCAAATTTATATAGGTGGAGCTCTCAGCGGGACGGTACAGCTTCCTGCACGGATTTCTGGACCGCACAGCAAGGAACTGGCAGGCTTTACCCGCGTGGAACTGGAACCTGGTGAAGAGCAGGAAGTGACCCTTAAACTCTATGACCGTATCCTGTCCTCCTGGTCAACCGATGCGGGGGAATGGCAATTGGATGAAGGCCTTCACTGGGTTTATGTCGGCGCGTCTTCCCGTGACATCCGGTTATCAAACATGGTTAATGTAGGTGATAGGAGTAGGCTGACAATTTACTTGCCGTTAATTTTGAAGTAGTTGGAATTCACTCCCCCATAACGATGAGGCCAGCAAGTCGAAAATCCGGCTTACCGGCCTCATAAATCCGACAAGTTCATCGATATGGAAGGAGGTGATAACGACGAAATTAACTTTACTTACTTAATCAAAACTCTGAAAACATAGACAAGTTAGACCAAACTACCTAGAAATTTACAATTATTAGACACTCTCAAGGAGAAGAACATGAAAAACCAAACGTTGTTCCTACTGATGCTATTGATCAGTTTAATGATGATCATTGTGGCTTGTGGCCCTGCGCCTACCGTTGATACGGCCGCAATTGATGCCGCCAATGCAGCGGCTAAAGAAGCTGAGGCCAGAGATGCTGCTGCTGAAGCAACCGCCGTAGCGGCCCAAGCCGAAGCCGAAGCGGCGGCCAATGCCAGCGCAGAAGAATTAGCTTCGGCTAAAGCAACCGCCGAAGCTGCCAAAGCCGAAGCCGAAGCTGCCAAAGCTGAAGCCGAAGCCGCCAAGGCCGAAGCCACCAAAGCTGAAAGCGACGAAGAAACCGACGAACCTGTCACACTAACCTACCTGATCGATGAGGGCGAATCTACCCAGGTCATTGTCCACGCGGTGGTGGATGCCTATATGGCACAAAACCCGAATGTGATCATTGAAATCGAGAACCGTCCGGAAGGCTCCGAAGGCGATAACGTTGTCAAGACGCGCCTGGCTACCGGCGAAATGACCGACATCTTCTTCTACAACGCCGGCTCGCTGTTACAGGCACTGCAACCCTCCGACACATTGGTTGACATCTCCGGGGAACCATTCATGGAAAAAGTGGATGAAGCATTTAAGCAAACCGTGGCGCAAGGCGATAAGGTCTTTGGTGTACCGGCGACCACGTCTATGGGCGGCGGTATTCTCTACAACAAGAAAGTCTATGAGGACCTGGAACTGAGCATCCCCATGACCTGGGCTGAATTTGAAGCCAATAATGAGATCATCCAAGAAGCCGGTATTGCGCCTGTCATCGCTACATTTGGCGATACCTGGACCTCCCAATTGTTTGTACTGGCCGACTTCTACAACGTCCAGGCAGCCTATCCGACCTTTGCTGAAGATTACACCGCCAACAAAGCCAAGTATGCTGCTATCCCCGAGGCCATGGCCGGTTTTACCTATCTGCAAGAAGGGTATGAAAAAGGATGGTGGCAAGAAGGCTACGCAACCACCAAATATGATCAAGGCTTGCAAATGCTTGCCGAAGGTACGGGCGCGCATTACCCCATGCTCTCCTTTGCACTGCCGGTTATTGCCACCAACTGGCCCGATGTGGTAGACAACATCGGTTTCTTTGCCCAGCCGGGTCTATCTGCCGACAAGAATGGAGCAACCATCTGGATGCTTTCGGCCACCTACATTCCCCAAACTACCACCGGAGAGAAGTTAGAAGCAGCCAAAGACTTCCTGGCATTCATGGTCTCAGATGAAGCGCTTGAGACAATGAATGTAGCGGCTCCACCCTCAGGCCCATATCTCATCAAGGGTGCCGAGTTGCCAGATGACGCGCTACCTGCTGTAAAAGACATCGCGGCCTACATTAACGCCGGGAACTCAGGGCCTGCGCTCGAGTTCCTCTCGCCAGTAAAAGGCCCCTCACTCGAACAATTCTGCGTTGCTGTTGGGACCGGCCAAATGACGGCCGAAGAAGCCGCTGAACTCTACGATCAAGATGTAGAGAAACAAGCACAGCAACTTGGCTTGGAAGGCTGGTAAACCGTTTTTAACTATGACCTACTAAACCGGGCATGGTTGCAAGGTTTCTGAACCTTGCCCTAGACTGTGATATCTGCTCTTCCAGGGGCCGGCAGGAACCTGTCGGCCCCTGGAAAATCTATATTATCTCTGAAAGCGAGGTTTTATGCCAAACAATGCACGATCGCGGGCAGTCCTGCGAACATATCCGCACTGGTTTTGTCTTCCGGCAGCGCTTGTATTTGTGATTTTTTTCCTCATCCCCACAGTGCTCGCCTTCTACTTCAGCCTGACACGCTGGACATTGTTCAACTCCATATTTATCGGGTTGGATAACTATGTCACCTTTTTGGGTGATCCTATGCTCAAGTCCGGCCTGATTAACACCATTATTTATGCAATATTCACCAGCGGACTCAAAGTGATCATTTCGTTACCGTTGGCGACACTGCTCACTTCATCCAACGTCTGGTTCAAGGATTTTCTGCGGAGCGTCATCTTTTTCCCGGTGTTGGTCAGTACCGTGGCGGTCGGTATCACCTTTTCAACCCTGATGCAACCTTCTACCGGACTGATTAACACCACACTTGGCTTCCTCGGACTCTCGCAACCAGATTGGTTGGGAGACCCAAGCCTGGCGCTGTACTCGGTAATACTGGTTGATGTATGGAAAGGTGTTGGTATTGCTACGGTTATTTTTATGGCCGGCATTTTGTCTATCCCAACCGATTACTTTGAAGCGGCCCGGCTTGAGGGCGGCTCCTGGGTGAAATTCCGCCATGTTATTTTACCGCTGGCGCGTAATGCCACATTTACCGTCATTCTGCTGTCATTTATTGGCGGGCTGCGGACATTTGATTTGATATGGACTATGACCCGTGGCGGACCTGGTTTTGCCTCGGATGTACTGACATCGGTGATTTACAAAGAATATCAGGCCGGTTTCTACGGTTTATCAACGGCCGGCAATGTTGTGCTTTTTATTCTCGTCACCGCTATTGTGTATCCGTTAATGCGCTCTTTTAATCGGATGGAGGTTGAACTGTGAGCAACCGGAAGACACCTGGAAACATTCTGTTCAACATCGCTATCCTTATTGTCATCGGCATTGTCTTTCTAGTACCATTTATGTTCATTCTGCTGACTGCGGCCAAAACACGTCAGGAGGCGGCGCTTTTCCAGTTTACCTGGCCGAGCGAATTTAAATTTTTTGAAAACATTCAAGCAGTTATCGCATACGGCGACTACCGGATGCTCTTGGCATTATGGAATAGTTCTCTTCTAACTATAGGCTCAATTACACTCATTGTTATATTTTCTGCCCTTGTTGCCTTTGTTCTACAGCGCCGTAATGATAAGCTGGCTTCGGTGGTTAGTTCGTTTATGCTTGCGGGGCTTATTATCCCGCCGGCGGTGGTGCCAACCATCTTTCTGTTACAGTGGCTTAATATTTACAAGACGCTCTTCGGTATGATTATGGTTGACGTTGCCTACAATATGCCCTTTGCAATTCTGGTGTTCCGTACATTTATGATGGCTATTCCCCGTGAGCTGGATGAGGCGGCAATTGTGGATGGAGCGTCTCCATTGCGTGTATTTTCCTCCATCATCTTGCCGTTGTTACAGCCGGCCATTGTAACGGTAGTTGTTACCTCGTCGGTCACAATCTTTAACGACTTTGTGGGACCACTTTACTTCCTACCCGGTAATCAAAACGTCACGGCGCCGTTGACATTGTACAGTTTTACAAGCCAGTTCAGTTCCCAGTGGAATTTGCTCTTCGCCGATGTAGTTGTCATTACCATTTTACCCCTAATTTTGTTCATATTCTTCCAAAAATAACTCGTTTCGGGTATGGTAAGTGGAGCAATCAAGGGGTGAAGGTATTCACACTCAATCCTTACTCATATCACTAAAAAACGATCTAAAGGAACTATCTATTATGCCTATAACAACTATTTCAAATTTAACATGCGAATACCGGAGTGATCCCCTGGGAATTGATGTGCCTCAACCTCGCCTGAGCTGGCAAATGCAAAGCGATCAACGTGGTGCCTGCCAGACAGCTTATCAAATTCTTGTCGCCACCTCAGAGGCAAGTTTGGCCAGCGGACGAGAACTTTTATGGGACAGCGGCAAAGTCGAAACGGATCAATCCACCCAGGTAGTTTACCAAGGCCCAGCCCTTGCCCCCGGACAGCGTGTCCATTGGAAAGTTCGAGTCTGGAATGAAACCGGTCAAGAAATCGAAAGTCCCCCTGCATGGTGGGAAATGGGCTTGCTTGATAACAGCAACTGGCAAGCTCATTGGATCACGCCGGATTGGGACGAAGACACCAGCCGGTCCCAGCCCGCGCCACTACTGCGTCGTAGCTTTAGAGCAGAAAGTGGCCTCATCGCCGCCCGCATCTATGTTACCGGACTGGGTCTCTACGAGTTGCGGTTGAACGGGCAGCGTGTTGGTGACACCGTGCTGACTCCGGGTTGGACCAACTACGATCATCATATACAATACCAAACATATAATGTGACCGGCCTGATGCGTGAGGGGGACAACGTTCTGGGCGTCATGCTCGGTGACGGCTGGTATCGCGGGTATATGGGCTTTGCAGGGGATCGCAATTTATACGGTGACCGGCTGGCGCTGCTGCTACAGCTTCACCTGACGTACGCCGGTGGCCGGGTCGAGGTTATCTGCAGCGACGAACAGTGGCGGGCGACCAGGGGAGCCATCCAAATGTCCGATATCTATATGGGCGAAACCTACGATGCCCGGCAGGAGAAGCCGGGTTGGGACAACACCGGTTATGACGATGGCTATTGGCACGGTGTGCGCCAGATCGACTCTCCCAAAGGAAGTGTTGTAGCCCAGATAGGGCCTCTTGTCCGCCGCCATGAGGAGATCCGCCCGGTGTGTATCTTGCACTCACCCAGGGGAGAGACCATTCTTGACTTTGGACAGAATATGGTCGGTTGGGTGCGCATGCGCCTTCGCGGACCTCGAGGCGACACCGTCACCTTGCACCATGCCGAGGTGTTGGATCAACAGGGCAACCTCTATACCGAAAACCTGCGCCTGGCGGATCAGACTACACGCTATACCTTAAAGGGTCTAACTGACAACGACGAGGTCTTTGAGCCATATTTCACCTTTCAGGGCTTTCGATATGTGGCAGTGGAGGGGTTTCCGGGCGAGCTTACACCCGGCAATTTCACGGGCATTGTGCTACATTCAGACACACCGCCAACAGGCACATTCGAATGTTCCAATCCGCTCATCAACCAACTGCAGCACAACATTGTCTGGGGGCAGAAAGGCAACTTTGTCGACATCCCCACCGATTGCCCGCAGCGCGATGAACGTCTGGGCTGGACCGGTGATACCCAGGTCTTCATCCGCACCGCTTGTTTCAATATGAATGTCGCGGGCTTCTTTACTAAATGGTTGCGCGATCTGAGCATCGCCCAACTACCGAACGGGAGTGTGCCACACGTGGTGCCGGATGTGATTGCCAAAACCGGTCCCGGTGAATTGGAAAACGCAGATAACGGCGGGGCTGCTGCCTGGGGTGATGCTGCCGTGATCTGTCCCTGGACGCTCTACCTGTGTTACGGCGACACGCGCCTGCTGGAAGAACAATATGAGAGTATGGCCGGCTGGGTACACTATATGCACAGTCGGGCCGGCGAAGATTACATCTGGCGCAATGATTTTCAATTTGGCGATTGGCTGGATTATCGCGGACAGGATGACCGTTTGCCGATGCCCGTCACCAACGGAGAGCTTGTTGCCACTGCCTTTTTCGCTCACAGCACCCATTTGCTGGCAAATATAGCCCAAGTGCTGGGCAAAACGAGTGATGCCAAATACTATGCGGATTTAGCCGATAAAGTGAAGGCCGCTTTCAATAACGAGTTCGTAACCCCCACCGGACGTATTGGCCCCAACACCCAAACCGCCTACGTACTGGCACTCCACTTCGATCTGCTGCCAGAGCCTATGCGCCCCCTGGCCGTCGAACGCCTGGTAGAAGAGGTACATCGGGGCCAATATCACGTAACCACCGGCTTTGTGGGCACCCCTTATTTGTGTCACGTATTTAGCCGTTACGGCCACACGGATGTAGCCTACAAGTTACTCCTTCAAGAAGAATATCCCTCCTGGCTGTATCCCGTAAAGCAGGGCGCTACGACGATTTGGGAACGCTGGGATGGTATCAAACCCGACGGCAGCTTCCAGGATGCGGGTATGAACTCGTTCAATCACTATTCCTATGGGGCCATTGGTGCCTGGTTATATCAAGTGGTCGCTGGCATCGAACTTGATCCCAACACACCCGGCTACAAGCGCGTCCTTATCCATCCCCAACCGGGCGGAGGGCTGACCTATGCCAGCGCGACTCTCGACTCGATGTATGGCAGGATCGAATCAAAGTGGATACTTGAGGATGAGCATTTTCAATTAACTGTGACCCTTCCGGCCAACACAGAGGGTATCATCCATCTACCGGCGCAATCGGTTGAGACCATTACCGAACGCGGCAAACCCTTAAGCCAGGTAGGAAGCGTTCATGAAGTCCAGCAAAAAGGGGATACGGCTATCATTACCGTGGGGTCCGGCACTTATCATTTTACTACCAACATGAATTATAAGGAGAAACAATAAAATCATATAAGTGTATCTAGCTACCGGACACTTTTTATTAAGGTAACGTATGTACTTCAAAAGTTACGCTTTGAGCCGGATTGTGCGGCTCAAAGCCGCCGG
>JAFGFI010000355.1 GCA_016931185.1 Anaerolineae bacterium | reverse complement strand
TGCTTATCCACACGGAACGGGAAGCATGGCCCTGGCACGGAGCAGTGCTGGCAATTCGGGCAGCACGATTGGCCTCGTTGCTCTTCGGCCTCGCTACCCTGGTTGGAACTTGGGGCTTGAGTTATAACTTACTGGATGACCGCCGCGCCGCGCTGATAGCGACCGCCCTCGTTGCCCTCACACCGCAATTCATCTTTATGAGCGGCGTAGTGAGCAACGACACTGCCGCCGCCGCCCTTGCCACGCTCACGATCTGGCAACTGAGCGTGCTCTTGCGCCAACACCTGACCTACCCTCGCGCCATTCTGATCGGCGCGCTGGCTGGTTTAGCAGTCCTGACCAAAGTCAGCAACCTGCTGCTACTTCCCTTTGTGGCTGCCGTCATCCTCTGGGTAAGTTGGCGTGACCGCGTACCGTTCCGTAGCTGGGTGAGTACCGCCATCGTCTGTGGACTCACTGCCCTGGTCATCGGCGGCTGGTGGTATATCCGCAATATCTTACTTTACGGCGACCCGCTCGGCATACAAGTTCACACCAATACCCTCTGGGGGCGCGCCACGCCCGCGAGCCTGGGGACGTTGCTCTCCGAGCTACCCACCCTCTACCGCTCCTTCTGGGGTGCGTTTGGCTGGGGGCATATCCGCTATTCAGTCTGGATTTACATTGCATTAGGAATACCGCTCGTGATCAGTGGGGTCGGATGGGGACAAAGCTTCCGTAGATGTATAAAAATACGGGATACGGGATATGGTTTTCTACTTGTCGCATTATGGTGTTCAGGTGTCTTTCTTGCACTGTTACAATGGATGCGGCAGGTTGAGGCCCCCCACGGACGGCTGCTCTTTCCCGCAATCGGCGCTTGGGCCGTGCTTATTGTTCAAGGCTGGAGGCAGATCTCATTCTCCTCCATGCAAAGCCTTTTGACTATGCGAAGCAAAAATCCCACAACGGAAACCTCATTACAAACAGTAGACACAAAGGGGAAAAATCCGTTCAAGTCCGTTGACGGGTTAAGTTGGTTGACCGTCTCAGGTCTCCTGCTACTCAACCTCGTAACACCCTGGGCCGTGCTCCGGCCCGCGCTGGCGCAACCCCGGTTGCTCTCACCGGATAAAGCGACTGCGACTGTCGCAGGATCACAACTCACTTTTGGAGACACCGCACGCTTGTTGGGACACAAAGTAACACCATACTCTCTGATTCCCGGCACATGGTTTGATGTCCGCGCCTGCTGGGAAGCACTGGCCCCAATGGAGCGAGACTATACTGTATTTGTCCAACTCGTCGGGCGGGATATGACCCGTGCTGCCGAGCGACTCACATACCCCGGACTAGGACGGTTTCCCACTTCACTGTGGCCCACAGGACAAGCGTTCTGTGATACGTACCACGTATATGTCGAAGATTGGACACCTACACCGGAGCTTTACGATCTTATCATCGGTCTATATGACGCGGAAACGGAAGAACGTTTGCCTGTGCAAAATAACACAGGGGACGACGTCGGCCTGCCCATCGTTGCTCAAGTGCGTGTCGCGCCGAAACATCCCGTTAGTATAAGGCCGATGTATCCGCTGGCTTACAATCTCGGCCCAGCTATCCAATTAACCGGTTACGATCTTGAAGGAGATCTACAAAGCAACACCTCGCTGACCGTTACCCTCTACTGGCACGCGCAAACCTCACCAGACATGGATTACCAGGTCTTCGTCCAACTGTTTAGCAATGTAGAACAGACTTCCCAGAGTGACAGACTAGAAAGTCCGTCCTACATTATGATTGCGCAACACGACGGCGCACCCCGCCACACGCGCTATCCCACCTCTGCATGGCACACGGGCGACATCATCCCCGACCCACACGTGCTTCAGCTTCCCGAATTAGCACCGGAATCTCATTTCTATCTCATGGTGGGGATGTACCGGGCTGACACCCTGGAGCGACTACCCGTTACTGATCCCGATAAGCCCGTACCCGATAATGCCATTCGCATTGAGGTTCAACCGTGAAACAAAAACTAGCGATAGGGACGCGGTTTAGAAATCACGGCGACTTTTCGCAGATTCACTGGCTTGCTGCACTCCTGCTTGCGCTTGTTTTTCTCCAGGCAATGACGAGTATCCCGCGCCTATCCATTACGTTCGATGAGGATGTGCATATCACTACCGGCTATAGTATCTGGCGCACGGGAGATTTTCGCCTGGTGGAAGATCATCCCCCCCTGATTGAGCTGTGGATGAGTTGGCCGTTATTACTATCGCCGCAGATGCCCGATCCAGAAATGGTGCCAGCCTGGGAACAAGGCGACCGCCGCCTCTTTGCCCGCAACGAAGCGTGGTGGCAAATTCCCATAGATCTGTGGACGATCCCCGCTCGCATCCCTATCACTTGGTTAGCCCTTATTCTCGGCGCGTTTCTCTATCGTTGGGCAACAGATTGGCTGGGTCCGCGCGCAGGATTGTTCGCGCTGGTCCTCTTCGCCCTCGATCCCAATATCCTGGCAAATGCTACACTGGCGACCCTTGACCTGGGCGTCACTACCCTGATTTTTATCACAATGTATTGTATGCAACGTTTCCTACATACAGCAAGCTACCGCCCACATCTTCCGCTCCTTGTTGCCAGCGGCTTTCTGTTAGGATTAGCCCTAAGCGCGAAAATCTCGGCCTTTATCCTGGTGCCCATTACGGTCGGGTTAATGGTAGTGTGGGGATGGCAGCAGAAGAAGCCCACCGTTTCTACATGGCGCATCCTGGGTTGGATAGTTGTGTATTTAGGGTTGGCTTTTATGGTGTTGTGGGGAAGCTATCGTTTTGAGGTAGGCCCGTTATCGGACAGGTTAGAAAACCTATCCCACATTGACAGGCAGGAAAGCCTGTCTTATGTGGACAGACTGGAAAGTCTATCCTACATACCCATTCCAATGCCCAGTTATGTGCAATCCTTCATACGTGTGCAGGATCACGTCAGCACCGGGGATGCAGTTTATTTGCTCAACCGTACTTATCGTGGCGGGCGATGGTATTTCTTCCCTATCACGTTTGCCCTCAAAACACCACTCCCTACACTCACTTTTCTACTCCTTAGCCTTATTTACACGCTGCGAAAGCTTCTGACGCTATCAAGATTGCGGATTACGGATTACGAATTACGAATTACGAATTACGAATTACGAATTACGAACATCTCAAAATTGCGCAAGCTGCCGAGGTTGTTAATACCGGGGAATTTATGGCGTGAACTCGTCATTCTCGGTGTTCCCTTATGTTATACGGGCATCAGTCTGTTCAGTTCAATTAACCTGGGTTACCGGCACTTATTGCCGATTCTTCCCTTTATGTTTCTTTTTATGGCACAACTCGTAGCGCCGCATATTGACTTTTCTGATGATAGTCAAACGTCAAACGTCAAACGTCAAATTCCGTATTTATCCGTGTCCCGTCTAAAAACGGTCTTATTCGGCCTGCTCTTGCTCTGGCTTACCCTCAATGCCATCCAAATCTGGCCCTTTCATCTGACATTCTTTAATGAAATTGCCGGTGGCTCGCAAAATGGCTATCGCTACCTGGCAGATTCCAATGTGGATTGGGGACAGGGACTCAAAGCGGTGCGAGACTATCTGGAGGCTCACAACATCCAAGATGCCAATCTAAGTACGTTCACCTACTTCATCTGTCCAGAGTTGTACGGCATCCATGCCGCCCCACTTCCACCCGTCGCCGCCGCCCCGCCGGTGCTTGCCGCCCGATTTAACCCGGCGCCCGGAACCTATATCCTCAGCGCGTCCACGCTACGCGGCTTGCAAACCGCCGACCCGGAGATGTACAACTGGTTCTGGCATCGCGCTCCTGATGACGTGGTCGGCAACGCGATGCTTGTGTATCATGTGACGGATTCGGAATCGCGCCCGATGTGGTTGGCGCAATGCACCGTCCCTGCCCCCCCTCTCTCTCTCACCGACATCGCCGAGGGATTTGGACGCACCGACCTGCGCGTGGTCTATTTTGATTGCACCCAAAGCTGGCTTATTCCCAATGGCGCGCCATTGGGAAATGACGGGGCATCCATTGGCTGGTATGTCTTGCACCGTGACATCTTGGCCCCTAAAACCGGCACAAATCAGCACATACCGGATCCCTTCATCGCCCACATGCTTATGCCCACGCACCTCAACTTTGAGCAAACAATCCCCAAAACCACTCCCGCCCTGACTATCTACGAGGCCCCCACACGCACGCTTTCTCCTGCACCCTCACCTCTTTGGGCCGCATCTGCCGTCTGGCCGCCGGCCCAGGCTACCACCGCAGATCAAACTATTTCCGCGCCAATACCCTTCGATACAGGACTGACGTTTCTTAACTACGAGATCCTTGCTCAAGAGAACGGCAACCTGACTTTGCTTACCTACTGGCAAGTCACCGAGGTTCCCGGCCGGTTATTTTCCCTGATGGCGCACCTGGTCGCCGCGGAAGCCGTCCCTCTCGCAGTAGGGGATGGATTCGGCATCTCGCTCGATCAATTGCATCCGGGCGACGTCGTGGTTCAACGTCACACCTTCCCCCTCGCGCCCGATCTACCTGAGGGTGATTATTGGGTCAAAGTTGGCATTTATTGGTTAGACGACGGCACGCGCTGGCCTATCACCAGCCGCCCTATGGCCGACGCCGTTTATATTCCCGTTACCATTTCACGTAAATAGATTTATTTTATGCAAATTAAGTTCTTATCCGATCCATATCGACGAAATTGGTTAGCGCGTATAGCCGGTGGGGTGCAAAAAACGCGCTGCGGAAAGCGCGACTACGGCCCAACACTTGCCCTTTTAGCCATTATTTTGCTCTTCTTTGCACAGCTCGTCTGTGGGGCTAAACAGCTTTCCCTCACGTCTGATGAACCCACACACTACATTCACGGATACACTTTCCTTACTACCGGGGATACCTGGATCGTGCCCCAACACCGCCACCCGCCTCTCCCTAATATATGGGTTGCCCTACCACTACTACTACAACCTGAACGGCCCGATGTATACACTACCGTAAACAGAGGGGGCGAATTTTCCGCCTATGTCCGTGAACTTTGGCCGCAATTCGGCCCCATCGAGCGGGTAGCCTTCGTCACCCGCTATCCTAATATGCTGCTGGGCATACTTCTACTGGCATGTGTCACCCGCTGGACGCGCGAGCGGTTCGGCGCAAGTGGCGCGCTCATCGCCGCGGTCGCAATGGCTCTCGATCCCACTATGATTGCCCACGCCCAACTCACCAATACCGACATCAGCATCGCGCTCACCACCTTCGCCTGTTTCTATGCCGTCTACGCCTTCAATCCCGAAGTTCCCCAAACCAAGCGTTGGATACAGTTAACCCTCATCGGACTCCTGCTCGGTGCAACCCTTGCCGCCAAAGGCTCCGGGATCATGACCCTGCCATTCGTAATTGGGATATTGGGGTGGAAAATCGGCCAACCGGCCGGATTGCCAATTGCGGGACCAACAGCCTGCCCCCCAACCACGAATCACAAATTACGAAATACATTTCACGCATCACGCATCACATTTTACGTTTTACGTTTCACGTCTTACGTTTTACTCATCACCTTCCTTTTCCTCTGGGCCTCTTACGGCTTCCAACTAGAATCCCTGCCGGGTACTTCATTACGGCTTCCGCTCGTCGCACACGGGCAAATGGTGTGGGGTATCCTCACAGAAGCAGGGCGCAGCGCGTTTTTGATGGGTGAGCAACGGCAGGGAGGCTGGTGGTGGTATTTTCCCTTCGCCTTCGCCATCAAAACCCCCATTCCCCTTATCCTCGCCAGTCTCGCCAGTCTAATTCTCACTCTACACGACTTCCGCCGCAAGCCCCCCATACTCTCTCTCTGGCTCTTTCCCCTGATCTACACCGCCATCGCCATCCGCAGCGGTATGAACATCGGTTACCGTCACATGCTCCCGGTATTGCCCTTCCTATACGTAGGATTAGGGCGGATTGGCGAATTACGAATTAGCGAATTACGAATTACGAATGGCGAATGGCGAATGGCGAATGGCGTTACACGCATCGCGTATCACGGGCAATCACAGGTTGCTTTACGTTTCACATTTTACGTTTTGTTCCTCTGGCTTCTCACCGGCGCCCTTCGCATTTACCCGTTCGCCATTGCCTATTTCAATGAGTTTGCCGGCGGGCCGGAGAATGGGTATCATTACCTCGTGGATTCCAACTGTGATTGGGGACAATCCTTTATAGCTCTCAAGAGGTATATGGAGAAAAATGCAATTCCCCAGGTCGCGTTGAGTTACTACACCTGGATCGACCCCGCCATCTACGGGATAAATTATCGTCCCCTCCCGCCCGCGCCGGAGGTTGAGCCGACACTCGCCCGGCGATTTGACCCGGAACCGGGTATTTACGCCATCAGTGCGACGCCATTACAGGGCGTGATGATCGCTGACAAGGATACTTACAGTTGGTTCCGGCATCAAAGCCCTATCGCGCAACCTGGCTACGGGTTGCTGATCTACAACGTGCAACCGCGCGCACGCGCCCCACAATGGATAGCACAATGCAATGTTCCCGCCATCCCGCTTACGCCGGAGGCTATCATTGCCGGGTTCGGACGCGATGATCTGCGCGAGATAGCCTTCGACTGCACCCAAAGCTGGATTTATCCCGGCGGCGGCCTGGCATCGCCAGCGCTCCCCGCGCCCGGTTGGTACGCGCTACACAGGGACATCGCCGAAGATTCATTGCCCACGCATTGGCTAAAAACCGCCCACCTGAGCTACGAACAACGCACAGCCGCGCATCTACCTCCCTTCAAACTGTATGAACAGAATACGGTCCTACCCACACCCGATCAGCCAAATGAAATTCCGATGGGCGCGCTTACGCATCTAGGGACAACTATCGAAACCGGGACAAACCACATCCCGCAACCGGGGGACACGATCTATATTGAGACGTGGTGGCGCGTCGAGAGTATTCCCGGCCGTCCCCTCTCCCTGATGTTGCACCTAGCCGGCCCCGGTAATCAACCCGTCATTGTGGGGGATGGATTGGGCATCCCGCGCGAGGCCTGGACTGTGGGCGATATCATTGTCCAACGCCACACCCTCGCTGTTCCGCCGGATGCCCCGCCGGGTGATTATGTGCCGCACATAGGCGTCTACTGGCTGGATACGCTTGAACGCTGGACAAATCTGCAAACCCGCCAAGATACTATCATCAACATACCGATAGAGATAAAATAAAAATGTCTGCACAAATCGTTTTAGAAAATCAATCACTACAAAATTCAGATAACCGGCAACGATCTCCCTGGTGGGTAGACGTCATAGTCATCATACTCTACAGTGTACTTACCATAGTTATGACCTATCCACTCATCTTACGCCTCAACTCCGACTTTGCAGGACAAAATATTGACGTCTGGATCAATCCCTGGGCGACCTGGTGGACTGAAAAGGCATTAACTTCAGGTCAAGACCTGTATTATACGAATATGCTTTTTTATCCCGACGGTGTCAGCCTTGTCTTTCATAGTTTCAGCCATATCAATTCTGCCATAGCCGTGTTATTACGGCCCTGGTTAGGCAATCTCGGCGCACATAATGCTACTGTACTTCTAGCTCACATGCTTAGCGGATATGCAATGTTTTGTCTGACACGCTATATAACTTCCTCTCCTATTGCCAGTTTCCTATCTGGTCTGATTTTTGCATTTTATCCCTATCGTATGGCAGAAAGTGTACACCCAGTACTCTATAGCACACAATGGATGCCACTCTACCTTCTCTCTCTCATACGTTTAATCAAGGAAAAGCATAAACCCAACATCTTATTCGCGGCACTCTTCTTTTGTCTTACAGCACTCTCAAGTTTACACTTGATGATTTTTACTACTTTTATGACCGGCCTATATTTCTGTTATCTCATCCTTTTTGAACGTCAACACATCACCAGAACCACGCTCATCCATCTTGCAATCATGATAAGTTTGACCGGTTTACTTCTCTCCCCCTATCTCTACCCACTCGTCAAAGAATTCCTCTCTACACCCCATACCGGTATAGGCATAGACTTAGAGGGTGGACAAGGGAACGATCTCATTGCCTTCTTCTTACCGGCAGAACAACATCCCATTTTTGGACAGTTTACGACTTCGATCCATGCCAAAATCAAAAATGTTCGCGCGGCTTATATAGGAATAACCGTTATGATACTAAGCGTTGTGGGAGCATTAAAAAACTGGAAACACGCGCGATTCTGGATATTGTTGACTCTGACCAGCGTTTTACTGTCGCTCCATCCCGATGTACAGGTGGCCGGCCAACACTTAGGGATTATGCTTCCCTGGTCAAACCCCATCGTGGGGTTACTACACAATCCCTTCCGCTTTAATCTATTGATTGGCCTCGCGCTAGCCGTCACCGGTGGACTAGGATTTTCTTATCTGCTCAAAATATTTCGCCAACGCTATGCAATCTGGGTTTGGCCCCTAACCATAGGCACGATGGGGATCTTATTATTTGAATATCTATACCTCCCCTTCCCGACCACACCCGCAATCGTACCGGACTATTACCGCCAGATCGCGACGACACCTGGCAAAGGCGCCATCTTAGAGTTACCTATGGGGCATTATCCGCATTACTATCTTTTCTATCAAATGACACACAACCGGCCACTCGTAGAGGGCCATGTCTCACGTACACCCGACCGGGCTTATACCTTCATCGAAACAACTCCCGTACTACGGTCTATCTACGATTGCGGAAACCGTATACTACCTCCAGCCGATCTCACCCCCCATTTCGAGGAATTAGCCAATCGGGGCATAGAATACATTATTTTGCACAAACACTTAGTCTCAACAAGCGGGCTAAGTTTATGGAAAAAGATGAGAACCGTCACCCCCATCTATGAAGATCAAGACTTAGCCGTCTATCGTACTGCTGTAATCTCAGCCACTCTCCCCCTCACATCCCCGCAACTGCTGGAAAAATGTATAGCTATTCGCAGTCCCGCCAGTCCCACCTACAATGTAACGCCGGGACAGCCCATTGAAGTTCCGCTAGAATGGATCGTCGGTAATCCTCCACAGAAAAATTATTCTCTTGAGCTTGCTCTACTGGACGAAACCCATACCGTTAGGCGTCGCCAATGGTATGATATTGTAACTGGTGCCTCAATCATAGGTTGGCAAACGGGTAAACAATACGTCACTGACTATCCGTTCCTCGTAGATGACCTGCTCCCAGCCGGTACCTATCATTTACAAGCAACCTTACTGCCCGAACGGAGAAAGGACAAAAGCCTGCTATCAGCAAAATTATTTCCCGTTGATGTACAACCGGCATCTTCCTCTTTGCCAACAAACATCTATAACCAAGCTCCCAATGCCGATTATGAAGATAAGTTGCGTCTGCTTAACTACGAAATAGAAACCAATCCCAATACGTTTCATCTGCGATTATATTGGCAAGCTTCACAGAAATTAGATGCGGATTATAAATTCTTTATACACCTATACAACACAGAGAACGAAACCGTCGCCGGTCAAATAGATAGGGCTCCTCAAAATTGGACTTATCCTACCCCTATGTGGGAACCCGGAAATGTGGTCATTGATGAGGTTACATTTTCACTTCATACGCTTCCATCAGGAAGCTACCAGTTAAGAATCGGTGTCTACGATGCCTATACGGAAGAACGCCTAAGTATCACTCAGCACACATCACAATTCACAAGCCAAAACGGACAACTCATTCTACCGGAAAAGATCATACGCTGACCATACCTTCGCCAACTGAGAGATATCCAACTGAGATATTGGACTTTGGACAAAAGCTGATAAAAAGTGGAACTGTGTAGTGCGCCCCCAAAATTGGACAGGTTAGGAAGTGAAGTATCATGTCCAATAAAGAGGAGGTAGCAATGGGAAAACGATGTACATTTACCGGAAAGTAAAGTAGGAGAGTTGTTATTAAATCCAAAATGACCACAAGAAAAAGCAGAAGAATTGCCATTAAAATATTATCCGTACTCTCTGGCGACGCTATATGTGTTCGATTTCTCGGGAATGATGAACAGTACCATAACATCGTTATTGATGGTGGGTTTCTGGTTACATATGTGAATACATTGAAAAAGGAAGCCCAATGCATAGTTGAATCAGGTGAGAAGATCGATCTGTTTGTCATAACTCATACCGACCGGGATCATATAGGCGGAGTCCTTGCTTTGATTAGGGATTTTGAGTTAGGGGATATTGTTGATAAATTCTGGTTTAATTATGAGGATTTGACTGTTGAGGTTGATGATAGAAGTGGCAAAATCAGTATTGCTGACGGGATACACCTTAGAGATTACTTGAAGCAAAATGGGAAATTACCTGCTTATGATATAACCGCCGCTGTTGAAGCTGTTGATTTCTATGGTGCATGGCTGACAGTATTATCGCCTATGCCACTAGATGTGGGAAAGTATCAAAATCTTTGGTTAAAGGAAGAGAAAGCAGGTCTAGAAAGGACTTTAATCACCGCTGGGGAAGATGATTATTCTCACTCGATAAGCGAATTATCTCAGAAACCATTCAGAGAAGATCGAAGTTTACTGAATCGAGTAAGTATAGCTTTCTTATTTCAGTTGTATGGCAAATCTATACTTTTCCTTGCTGATAGCCATCCATCTATCGTGGTAAATTCTTTGAAGCGTTTGGGCTATTCCAGAGATCGCAAACTAAAAGTGGATTTGGTCAAATTATCGCACCACGGAAGTAAATTTAACACAAGTGACGAATTGTTATCATTGATTCAGTGTGACTCATTCGCTATTAGTGCCAATGGACAAAACCGGGATTATTTCCCGCATAAAGAATGTTTAGCGAGAATACTGTGTAGTTCCGGCAGAGATTTAACAAACAAGGTTCAATTTATTTTTAACTACGACAATGACACGCTTCGTAGTATCTTCAGTGTGGAAGAATTTGAAAAATACAATTTTGAGTGCTTATACCCAGATATAGGTGAGAATGGATACACAATCGGATTATAGGGCCATTGAAACCATACGGCGAATTACGTGTCGGATTGAAACTGCAAATGATAAAGGCACAGCAGTTTTTATTAGTGTTGATCAAGATGGCCCACTTTATCTACTTACGGCTAAGCATTGTTTGTTGGGGAAGAACTTTGATCAAGAAGTCGAGAAATCCAAGACAAAGATTTTCGTTCCTTCTGGTGTTGAAGGACAATTCGACGAATTTCCGTTAACGGATGATGATAAAATCCTCTTTCCAGAAGATGAAACGCTTGACTTTGCCGTAATCGTATTCAGTAGACGTGAAAATCTGTGTGGTATTCCTTCTGTTGCTTTATTGGATATTCAGTACACTTCGCACGACTGTTACTTCTGGGGCTACCCCCAATCCTATGAAAGCAAGAGGATGATTCCCATAGATGTGAATTATATCAGCCATAATCTTCTAAGAACTAGTGTTCCCCTTTTTACATTGTACAACGATCCCAACTTCAATTGTCGTGGTTTTTCTGGTAGTGGGGTCTTTTTGCGACCTATTCCTAACAGTGATTCTGTTTTTCTGTCAGGTGTAATCTATGAACTCGAAGAGCCTTTTCAGCAATTCGGAGTCTGTGATTTTTCATCACTAAATGGATTGTTATCTTCACATAGTTTACCTCCAGTAAGCTTTGATACTCTGCCAACCGATGAAGAGATCATCAACGATATTCGCAAGTTGGCTCAAGGGACAGATTTAGTTCTGAAGGGAATATATGACCGATTAGGCGAACACTTCTTTTTGGATAGGTTGGGGATTAGGGAGGATTTTAACCGGAAATTCTTAAACAATCGCTTAATTATTGTAAAAGGCATAGCCGGTGTTGGAAAATCTGTCTTTGCAAAAGCGAGCATCCAAAGATTACAACAAGAGCATTACTATGTTTTTGCTTTCAAAGCTGACTCATTTGTAAGAGAATCGTTAGGTGCTGCATTTGATTACATAGATAGTGACTTCAAATCTATTCTTGAATACATAGGCCAAACTCAACAGGTAGTTGTCCTAATTGATAGCCTTGAAAAGCTTTTGGAGACAATGGCTTATGAAGCCTTGAAGGAATTTCTGCGTATTTGTAAAGAATTGCAGAATGTGAAAATTATCATTACGTGTAGAAATCACGCTTATCAACAGTTGGTATTCCAGTTGCATTACGAATTTCCAAAGTATGATTCTGTCGAGGTTTCATTATTCACTGATGCGGAATTTGAGCAAGTCGAAAGCCAGTTCCCTTTGTTGGTTACCTTAACACAAAATGAGAGAGTTAAGCAAATCCTTAGGCGTCCCTTTTATTTACAACTTGTTATCAAGTATTCACAACTAGCTAAAAGAACAGATGAATTTACAGAGAGGGATTTTAAAAAACTCATTTGGGACGAGGTTATCTCAAAGCGAAATATTCAACGAGGTCGGATATTTGAGACTATCGCTTTGCAGAGAGCCGTCTCAATGAACTTGTATGCCAGAGTTGACGGGCTTGATCCAGTTATTGTGAAGCAACTTTTCAATGATAACATCATACTAATTGAAGAACAATTGGCGGAAGCATATACTCCTTCTCATGATGTTTATGAAGATATTGCCTTAACTAGATTTGTTGAAAGGGTCTATCAGGAAAAGCAGACTACGCTCGATTTCTTTCATAGATTTGGGGGAAAAAAACCTGCGAAAAGAAGAGCTTTTAGGCTGTGGGTAAATGATAGTTTGTTCGACATTACTCCAGGCTTGCGTAGTTTTATATATGATGTTTTTGAAAGCGATGAGGTGGAACAGTATTGGAAAGACGAAATTATTATTGCTATTCTGAGATCTGAATACTGTCATAGCTTCTTTGATTCAAGTGAGGAGATTTTACAACGGGATAATTACTCACTTTTCGTGAGGTTTATTCACCTACTTAAAACCACCTGTCAAGAGCCTGATAAACGGGCTGTTGAATTGTTACGCTCCGAGAACAAAGACAGCCTTTACCAAGGGGTATATCTTGTACCAGCGGGACCAGGCTGGGAGCCAGTAATAGATTTTACGTATAAGCACTTCACCTATTTGGGCACATATTACAGCTTGATCCTGAGGCTAATAGCTCATGAGTGGGCAAAGAAACTTTACTTTGGAAATGAGTTACCTCCAGAAGCCAAGAACGCTGGAAAAATCCTGCTGAACATAATTGAAGAAAGTAAAGATCAGTATGATTCTCGGCGCAATAAACCATATTCCGAGAAGGATATAGACAAAGCTCTTGAAGTTCTTTTTAATTTGTGCTCGCTCTTTAAGAAAGAAGTCAAAAAGTTGATTGAAGACGCTCGAAATTTCGACGCCAAGGGGTCCGAAAATTACCGCTTAAGAGATTTTTATTCGACTGTTATTGCCTATACACTCTCGGGGTTGCATAGTCGGGAGGTTTGCAAAGCGTTACCGGATTTGGTTTGTGCTGTTGCGCTTGACAAATGGTTGTTGAAACCAAAGATGGAGAGCGTTAGTAGTAGCTGGCCCCCAGAACCTTATCTTTCTTCTGATCCTATTAACCCAGATTCCAGTTTCGGTTTGGCTACTGGGATAGCAGACGGGTATTTTCCTCCAGGTATTTATAAAACACCAGTTCGTTTTTTGCTCTATCTTCATCCTGCTGCTGCTTTACGTTTCATTGCTTCAGTACTTAACCATGCCACAAATGCATATGCCGAAAGCGAAAGAGGGAAATGTACAGGCGTCTCCGAAGTAAAGATCCTTCATAAGGATGGCGCGATCACGACGCAAATAGGTAACAGGGCTTTGTGGGCTATATACAGGGGAACAATCGAAGCTACATCGTATATGCTTGAATCGGTATTGATGTCCCTTGAAAATTGGTTGCTTGAATTATGTCGGCTCAAAGAGAAGTGGGCCAGTGATCTCCTTAAAATCGCTTACGATTATCTTTTAAAGCATAGCAATTCAGTTGCAACAACAGCTGTGCTGGCAAGTGTTGCAATGGCTTATCCTCAAAAAATTGGTGAGTTATGTTTACCTCTGCTAAGAGTTAAAGAGTTCTTTTTTTGGGATTTTGATCGGTATAGGGCTGAGGCTATGAGTTCATCGCCTCTGGATCGGCGCATTCCCTTTGCGTCGGGAGAAAGATATGCTTCTAACCAGCTTCCGCACAGGAAGTGGCATCTCGAAATGCTAGTAACGAAATTGCAAATAGAAGGATATTGGGATGAAATAGTAGAGATCCTTGATGGTTTTCAAGACGAGATTACGGATGATGATACTTCTTGGAGACTGGCTCTCAACAGAATGGATTTTAGAAAATATGAAATTGATGAGTCAGTTAAATTACCAAACGAAAACCAAGTTGCAGTAAGACCAAAAGTGGATGCAGATTTGAGGAATGTGGTTGAGGAAGGTCAGAAAAACCTAGATTTGATGAACGCAGCTGCAAGTATCACAAACTGGGCGAGAAAGGTGTTTGACAAAGAGCAAGATGTTGAGAAATCCGTCCAAAAATGGTCAGAAGAGTATCAGCGATATTTCGATATCAGAGGTGTAAATGAAGAAATAGTTGGGCAATGGGGCAATCCTACTCACCTGGCTGCTGTGGGAATTCGAGATTTTTCTAATGATTTGACTAAAGTGCAACTAGCTTGGTGTGTAGGTGTGGTTTCAGAAGTCATTGAACAACGGATTATTGACAATATTCGCAGTGCTTCTTGGTCCCCCTCTACGATGTTTATTAAGTCGGCTGTTCAAGCACTTCCTTTGATGCTTGATCTAAATATTCCTGATGAAATTCGACGTGAAGTTAAAGAGTTGATCTTTATGGCTCTACTTCATTTAGTTATGCACGAGATGGAATATCCTTTCGAGAGTATCCGAAATAGCCTTTGGGAAATCGACCGAGACTTTGCGGACTCTTGTCTTGCTGGAATGATAGAATTTGCAAAGATACACAAGATCAGAAGACGACTTTCCTTCCCGCCATCCGGTGAGAAATATGAGGGAATATGGGAGGAATCCTTTCAAGAAGAAATGGAATTAGCTTCACTTGTATGCCAGAATCAACTGGAGTTTGATATAACGAGCTTGTCTTTTGAAACACACTCGCACTGGTTTTTAGGGTTTGCGATACAGATAATTCCCTATAATACAACGAATGAGTTATATAAAACTTTTATTTACCAAATGTTTGCTCTGTTATTCCAAATATTTGATGAAACGACTGAGCCTACAAGACGAGACACTTCGGATTTTATTCAAACCCATCTAGATTATAAGTATTATTTGGCGCGATTTCTTCTAAACCAACCGCCAGAAGAAGCTCAGGTGTTTTTCAAAACTATTCTTGATCATGTGTTTTTCATAAAGTCAAAGAGCATTCGACACGAAGGAATAGAATTTGTTTCTGGTATCCTAGAAAGAATCATCATTGAAGAAGATACAGTTCATTCGGAAAATTTCTGGCCCTTGTGGGAAGTGTTGGAATCCGAAATTAGACAAACCGGAAAGTCCCTTTTTATTTCTCATTTGTTTCTGTCATCTCGTTGGTGGATATCAGAAGCAAAAGATTGGCCTCCTCTGGTTAACAGGGAACTGTATCTTAAGAAAATTATTACTGAATTGGGTCACACTGATATAAAATCTGTTACCAAGTTATTGGCAGGAATCGGAGCCGAACGGTTATTGCCGGATGGTGTAGTTTGGCTAAAACACGCTCTAACCAATGTACCAGATCCGCTAAATGCATTAAATGATAGCGATACATTTCTTTATTGCGAAAAATTGGTAAGGAGAGCGTATTACAAGAATTTACGAGATATTAAGGCTGATACTGTGCTTAGGGAAAGTCTATTATATCTGCTTGATGCTCTGGTGAATTTGGGAAGCTCAATCGCGTTTATTATTCGAGAGCGAGTGATTGCGGTTTGATGATGTGCGCTTTGGGACGGCTAATAGTAATAGTTGTGGGAGGCCATCGTGGGTATTCCGATAGTTTCTGTTCCAGCAAATACAACAATTCTTGGAAGATGTGTGAAGTGCCTCCCCAAAACTGGACCACATGCTAAGTGAAAATTGTGTACAATAAGCAGCAGCATGTGGAGGCACAAATGGCAAAACGTAGACACCATAGCAATGAGTTCAAGTTCAAAGTGGCCCTAGAAGCGGACAAGGGGATCAAAACGCTGAGTGAGTTGGCGGCCGAGTATCAACTGCATCCCACGCAAATCAGCGATCGGAAACGGCACTTACTGGATACCGGGATGAGGTATTCAACGGACGCCAAACGCGCCAGGAACGCGTCCAGGAAGCACGGGAAGCAGAACGCTACGAACAGATCGGCCGGCTCAAGATGGAACTTGAGTGGCTGAAAAAAAAGTTGCCCGAGGCAGTTGAGGCCAAACGGATGCTGAGCGAACCCCACCATCCTGAACTGAGCATCCGTCGTCAGTGTGAACTCGTGGGGCTTAACCGCGCCACGTATTACTACACGCCAGCGTCAGAAACGCCCTGGAATTTGGCCTTGATGCAGGAACTCGATCAGCAATACCTGCAGACGCCTTTCTACAGCTACCGGCGGATGACGGTGCATTTGCAACGGCGGGGCTACACGGTTAACCCCAAGCGCATGCGGCGGTTGATGCGCCTGCTGGGCTTGGCGACAGTCGGGCCACGTCCCCGAACAACACAGGCCACGCCGGAAAACCAGATTTGTCCCTACTTGCTGCGGGATCTGGAGATTACACAGCCCAATCAAGTGTAGAGTACTGATATTACGTACATCCCGATGCAGCGCGGTTTTATGTATCTGGTAGCCGTGATTGACTGGTATAGCCGCTATGTATTGTCCTGGGAGGTTTCCAATACGCTGGATGGGCGTTTTTACCTAGCCGCGTTAGAGGCCGCGTTGACTATGGCCAGCCTGAGATCTTCAACACCGATCAGGGGGCGCAACTCACAGCGCAGGCGTTCACTGGTCGGCTGCTTGCGGCTGGCATCCGCGTGAGTATGGACGGACGCGGGCGGGCTTTAGACAATGCCTTTTGTGAACGGGTGTGGCGCTACGTTAAGTACGAGGATGTGTACCTCCGTGACTATATTACGGGGCGAGATTTGGCCCAAGGGATGACCCGCTACTTCAATTTTTACAACCATGAACATCCGCATCAAAGTTTGGGTTATACAGTGCCCGCAGCGGTGCATTTCCAAAGAGCAGTGCTACTAAACTAGATGCGCACTGGCTTGACTCGTGCCACCTTGTGAGTAGAATAGTTTTATCCCAAATGCAGAAAGGTGGAAGTAGGTCAACCTCGTAGGGCAGCCTACTCGCATCTTGCAGCTAGGCTAGTGGTATATAAGGTTAGAATTGGACTAGCCATCGGTAATGTTAACGTGCGACTTTCGCTTATTTTAGGTGTTTTGTGGTCTAAAACATGGGAAGCACCTCAAAAGCCACATCTGAAAAGAGAAATTCGTAAGCTTTTAGGAAATTGATATATTCACCAACACCATATACCACAAACACAAATGATAATATGTAAAGCCCATATTCTACTAAAGTATTACTTTTTATCTTCATCTCCCTACTCCTATTTAGCTATATTTTATGGTTGCAGCAACCACCAAACACTCACACTCGGCACCACATTCCCTACCGCCACCACCGCCCCATCCGCCGCGCTCAAGCCCATCGTATCCGTCACCGTCAACGTCACAGTGTACGTACCGTTGTCGCCGTAGATGTGCGTGGGCGTCAGCGTGCCGCTCGCGGTCGTGCCGTCGCCAAAGTCCCAGGCTAGCGTGTGCCCGGTGGGGGTATCGGTGGTGGTAATCACACCGGGAAAGCTCACAGACGTGACTTCGTCCGTGCTCCGGTCTGGCCCGGCGTAGGCCAGCGGGGCGTCGCTCGTGGCGGGCGCCGGGTTAAGCTCCGTGGTCTGGACGCGGTAGATATTGTGTATTGACCACGGGGCCAACGGCGTGGCGGGTACGGTGAGAACATGATATAATGAAAATAGACGCAGGGAACGATATGTGTGGGGCAGGCCTTCCTGTCTGCCCCACTTTATTTTCGCAGAAAAGACAGAAATGCCAGAGATTATCACCGCAGTATACGAAAGAGGCGCGCTATATCCAGCAACCCCCCTCAATCTACGTGAGCACCAGAGAGTGCGCGTCCAGATTCTTGTGGAAGATGTTTCCGCACTGGAGGATGTCTCCACACTGGAAGGGATAACAGAATCCGGCGAGACCCGGTTAGCCGCTGCAGAAGCAGTCGCAGAAGCGGGCGCAGGCGCAGAAACAACTGAAGCGGACAAGGCCAAGGCGCTCATTCAGCGTTGGACCGCCGAAGGCCGGATATATCCCAGGCCCGCAGGCCCCACGCCGCCAGACCCGGTTTCGGCGAAAGAACGCCAGGCATTAGCCGATCGTTTGGGACGCGCACCGGGCAAATTGGCCTCAGAAATGGTCATTGAGGATCGCGGCGAGTGGTAAACTACTACTTTGACACCAGCGCTTTGGTCAAACACTACATCACAGAAGTTGGCAGCCCGTGGGTACAAACGCTTTTGGGAGATCCGGAGACCGCTATGTTTACGTCGCTTTTGACCCATATAGAAGGCGCGTGTACGTTCGCACGCCGGCGTCGTGAGGGACTGTTTACGCCAGATGACCATCACCAGGTCTTGCGGCTTTTCAATTACGATATTGCCCATCGTTATACAATTGTAGACGTCGATCCGGTGCTCATTAATACTGCCCGCCAGATGGCGAACCAGCATCCTTTGCGGGCTTATGACGCGGTACAACTGGCAACGGCGTGGTTGGTGAGCCGCAGCCTGCTTGATAGCGGCGCAGCGCCGTTGACGTTTGTTTGTGCGGATGTTCGCTTGCTGACCATAGCCCAGGCCGAAGGCTTGTTGACCGAAAATCCTAATACTCACCCGTGACCTCCCAGCTAATGCTCACACCCGGCGCCACATTCCCCACCGCCACCACCACCCCATCCGCCGCACTCAAGCCCGTCGTATCCGTCACCGTCAGCGTCACCGTATACGCGCCGGTGGGACTGGCGTCGCCGTTGTCGCCGTAGGCATGCGTGGGGGTTAGGGTACCGCTCGCGGTCGTACCGTCGCCAAAGTCCCAGGCTAGCGTGTGGCCGGTGGGGGTGTCAGTGTTGGCGATCAACCTGTCTGAACGCCCAGGGGTGGCGGGAGGCATATCGTAACTCGCAGCGTAAACTGGCCAAGCATCTTCGAGCGCATCGGCGATAACGTTGATATAGTCTGCGCCCCTTATAGTGCCATCACTGGGATAATCTGGGTCATCTCTATCTGTATACCATTCGATACTGAAATGAGAGGTCTGTGTCGCCGAAGTAGGTTTCACAATGTAAAAATTGTTACTGTGATATGGATCATTCGGATCAGGTACAAACGGAATGTCAAGGTGACGAACCAGTGTGGGACTCACCACTATTCCAGCAGGATAGATATACTGTGATGCTTCTGCCCGCACAGCCTGATAGTTAGGCAAAAGCAAGAGTTCAATATCACATGTGGCCGTCACCGTAGCCAGATTGAATAAGGTAGACCATTCTCCGTCTTGCCCACATGTTGTCGTTGTTGAAAATGTCCCGCAGGTGATTTGAATGTCCATGGCAGGGACTTGACTCCCATGGTCATCATCAATAACTGTGCCACTAAAGGCATACGGATACGTGGCCTGTTGTGCCGGTTTGGCCATAACCACCACAATGCCGGCAATTAACGGCATCAACATTGCTATGGTATAAATAAGAAGTTTAGAAGTCTTCCGAAACATTATATTTCTCCTTATAACTAGAAACAAGATAATTAGAACGCGGTCTCGTACTAGACCTTATAATAAGCAAAGTGTTATTCATTATTCTCTACGGTATAATCTATTCTAACTTTGAATGACCAGCGATTTCCCGGTTGCAGGAAATAATCACCATTGATATTAAGTTGAGCTACTTCTCTCGCTTCAGGAACACGCATGTACTCCAGAACTGCGTCAAAGTCCGTCTGTTCCGTGGGCCACTGCCATTCCACAAGATGAACTTCACCCGGCGCTAGCTCGATTTGCGTTTCAAAGGGGTGGGCATCCGACCGCCGTTCCTCGCCGACGGCGACCGGATAGGCTTCCCCTGCGGGAAGCTCCCATTCCACAATATGGATATCCATCGCGGCGGCCGCACCCCCATCCAGCACAATCGGGCTGTCGGAGATATTGCGTATCTGCCACCGGATCTGTACCGGTTCCCCGTATTGATAGTCTCGCTTGTCTGTACATAGCTGTAACTCCAGGTCTCCCGCAGCCCGCTGTTCTCCGGTGCAGTGACCACGCAACTGGTTCGTGGCCGGCACCGGAGCTGGGTCGTCAGGCAAAATATCTATACTGAGGGACCAATAGTCTCGCACGTCATAAGGTTTATAACGTATGATAGCATCAATACCTTTACTACTTGGAAGATAACGTTCTTGTCGGATACTCTCAAGATAGGCTTGTTCCGGAATCCAGCGCCACTCAATCGTATAGACCGCGCCCGCGGCCAAGGGTATCTGAGTTGCGGTGGCTGCTGGGTGCATAGCAGACCACTCCCCAACGCCTGAAAGTTGAATATCGAGTGCCGGTTTATCTCCGCCATCCAATGTTACTTTATAAGTCGCCATATTGGTCACCGCAAAACTGATCTGGACGGCTTCCCCATATTGGTAGGTGGTTTTGTCAGTACACATTGCGTATTTCAATGGGGTTAAGTCGATCGTGTCTTCAAAACATTGTACAGCTGGCGCCGTTGATAGTTTTGGCTGACAAGCTTTTAGGGAGACTAGATAGAGCAACGCTATTCCCACGGCAAACCACTGTCGATACTTGATCACCAGGTATACCAGTCCCCCGAACACCACACCGCGCCCGATCCATTTTCGCTGCTTCATTATTTTCCTCCTCCTCATCGTTTAGCTATAGTTGCCACCACCGAATGGTCACCGCCGGCACTACATTGGTCACCGTCAGCGTCAGGCTGGTGGACGCGCTCAGGCACGGCGCGAGCATGTTCGGCATCAGTCACTTGCCCAACAAAATTATAACGATATGCGGTTTGGTGTACTGGTTCTGCCACAGCTACCGACGAACTCACAATGAATAAAGTCCATATCATCACAATGCAGATAAAAAATTTTGAGGATTTAGATATCATTTTATCCCTCCTGACAGGATAAGGTTAAGACATAAGAGGACAAAGTGGTGTATCCCGCTCAAATCAAGATTCACTTATCATCTTCCAATGCGTAAAATATATCTTCTGTAAACGACCAACGATTTCCCGGCTGCAGTGAATAGTCTCCGTAAATATATACACGCGCTACATCCTCCCCAGGGACACGCCTGTGCTCCAATACCGCAGCAAAGTTGGTTTGGGGTGTTGGCCATTGCCATTCGAGCAAGCGGATCTCACCTGGGGCCAGTTCAATTCGCGTTTCATAGGTATGTGTGTCCGAGCGCCGTTCCTCACCCACCCGGCGAGCAAATTCTTCCTCTGGTAAATGCTCCCATTCCACAATATGAATATCCATCGCGGCGGACGCACCCCCATCCAGCACAATCGGGCTGTCGGAGATATTGCGTATCTGCCACCGGATCTGTACCGGTTCCCCGTGTTGATAGTCTCGCTTGTCCGTACATAGCTGTAACTCCAGGTCTCCCGCAGCCCGCTGTTCTCCGGCGCAGTGACCACGCAACTGGTTCGCGGCCGGCACCGGAGCTGGCGCGTCATGCAAGTACTTGGTGCCGAGGCTATATGTCCGCTCAGATCCAGGCTCATAACGCACGATGCCGTCAAAAAACACACTTACCGGAGCAGCAGCCTGTTGAAATAACTGCACGGAATACGCTTGCTCCGGAATCCAGTGCCACTCAATCGTATAAGCCGAGCCTGCGGCAAGAGGTATCTGGGACGCCGCGGCCAAGGGGTACTCGTCCGCCCAATAGGAACTTTCCTGGCGAATATCTAGCGCCGGTTTGTCCCCCCCATCCAGCGTCACCGCGTAAGCCGCCGTGTTGGTGACTACAAAACTGACTTGGGCTGCTTCCCCATAGCGATAGTTGGCTTTGTCGGTACACAGCGCGAACGTTAACGGCGTCAAGTCCACTTTATATCTAAAACAATGCACGGCCGGCGCCGTTGATAGTTTTGGCTGACAGCACAGATAGAGCCACAGTATTCCCGCTATAAATACATATCCATACTTGATTACCAGGTATACCAGTCCCCCTAGTACACTGCGGCTTAAATAATTCCACAGTTTAGGCAACCAAGGCCTTGCCCTTGTACGTCCATTTGAAGGGCTTTGCCATCGT
>JAFGFI010000354.1 GCA_016931185.1 Anaerolineae bacterium | reverse complement strand
CAACAACAACTTCCACATCGGCCCCCACGCCGACAGACGCACCTACCGCTACCCCAACATCGACGATGACGCCAACTCCAACAACAACTTCCACATCAACGCCCACACCGATCTCATCCACCGCTACTCCGACGCCAACTATGACATCGACCCCAACGGCGACTCCCATATCGACATCCATACCGATGCATATATCCACCGCTACTCCAACACCGACGATGGCACCAACTCCAACGGCAACTCCCACATCAACGCCCACGCCGACCTATACATCCATCGCTACTCCAACACCGACGATGACGCCGACCCCAACGGCAACTCCCACATCGACGCCCATACCGACCTATACATCCACCGCTACTCCAACACCGACGATGACGCCAACCCCAACGGCAAGTCCCACATCGACGCCCACACCGATGCATACATCCACCGCTACTCCGACGCTAAACCCAACGGCGACTTCCACGCCGATGCATACATCCACCGCTACCCCAACGCCAACTATGACATCAACGGCGTTCCCCACACCGACAAATACACCTGCCGCTACCCTAACACCAACTATAACGCCAATGGCAACAGCGACAGCAAAATCCATCCCAACAGCGTCCTCCATGTCAACGCACACACCAACAATTACACCTACGGATACACAGATGCCGGCCGCAATCTTTGAGATCTATTTGCCATTGGTATTTATCGAATAACCTAATAACATTTGACATTTTTTTCAAATCTGCTATCCTTTAATCATCATATCTTACAGGAGGTTATGAGGCGTATGAAAAGCGAATATGCATCCATCACACTTTCTATATTCATGCGCCTCATGGCAGGTATCTGAGCCAGCCTATGTAAGTTGTGACATAGACAAGATGCAGCCACGAGGCCTAGATCCCCGTGGCTTTTTTGTTGGATGGTGAGAGCTATTTGCCTGTTTGTTACTACCATTGCCAGAGCCACGGGGTGTCCCGTGGCTTTTTGTTTTCCAGAAGGAGGCAATATGATGATCGAGACATGTTCAAAATGCACAAATACTTACTTTCGGCAAAGATTATGTGTTTTATATCTATCCATATTTCAAATCACGCTAAAAAAGGAGTTTCACAGTGCATACCGATGCTTTTTACACTGACAAATACGCGGTATATGAGGATCAATTTGATCCCTCTATGCCCGATCACCAGACATGGCAGCGACGGCGACTCAAATCACGTCGCGTACCAAAAACTAAACCCGAACAGATGGCGGCAACGTTGACCGATGATCTCAGCGGGGAAGAAATAGGATTCCAGACTACCTATCATCCCTCACGATATGAGGCAGGGTGGCTATTAGATTCTGTGCGGACGTTTTATGAGCAGGCTCTCATTACTGATGTATTAGCGCAGGTGAAGGGAGGCAAAGAAGCCAGCGTATATCGTTGTGCGGCAGATCTTTCCACCGGCGTAGACTTGTTGGCGGCAAAAGTATATCGCCCACAGCAATTTCGCAATTTACGTAACGACAAACTCTACCGCAGCGGACGCCAAGTTTTGACTGCCGAAGGTCGCCCGGTGAAAACTACCGATCACCGTGTCATGCGCGCTATCGGTAAAAAGAGTAACTTTGGCCGGCAGGTCAGCCATACTTCCTGGTTGATGCATGAGTTTACGGTTATGCACATGCTACATCAAGCTGGAGCGGCTGTTCCTCTGCCACTTGCGGCCAGTGAGAATGCTATCTTAATGAGCTATCTCGGCGATGCGAAGATGGCAGCACCCACATTGAGCCAAGTCAATCTGGAACCGGATGAAGCTGTACGTTTGTTCGATGAAGTCCTGCGCAATCTTCATTTGATGTTGGCGCGCGAGATGGTTCATGGTGACCTCTCAGCTTACAATCTCCTCTATTGGGAGGGAACGATCACCTTGATTGATTTTCCCCAGGTGGTCAACATTTTCAGCAATGATCAAGCGTATTACATCTTGCATCGCGACATACAGCGCGTTTGTGATTACTTTGCGACTCAAGGGGTGATTCACGATCCTGATGCGCTCACCGATCAACTGTGGAAACATTACATCCCGGAAGGATTTGACACGCGCGCGGATGTAGACGTTGTTTAACGCAGATACATAAGATCTCTGAATGGCTATGGGACACGGATGCGCATAGACTTCACGGATAAAAACCAAGAAAAATCCGTGTTGCCCGTATTCATCCGTGTCCCAAATTCTTGTTAGCGCGCACAGTGGTCCGTCACCCCCCCTGTAGCCGCGCTATCCTAGCGCGTTCCCCGTTATCTTTGACGCCCACCCCCGGCCCTGCACGCTTGACGCCAACGAAAATTCGGGTACACTATAGCAGTAGTTTGTTTCCATACATTCGGGGCGTAGCGCAGCTTGGCCAGCGCGCACGGTTTGGGTCCGTGAGGTCGTCGGTTCAAATCCGACCGCCCCGACTACAGCGCGCACGGCGCGGTTCATTGCAACCCGTGTGCGCTGTTCTTGTTATATAGGGTTGCTCCTGATCATACCCCCGCTTCGAGTTGCGCCTCGGCCCCGGTCTCCCCGCGCTGGGCTATGCCGACTTCCCGGAAGTACACGCTCAGCGTCTCGTTGGCGCGCGCTAACAACTGCTTTCGGGATGCCCGCCGGGCAAAGAGACTCACCAGCCAGTTGGTTGCGCACCGGCTGCCCGGTAACGCGGTCGATCAGTTCATCGTAGATTTCCGCCGAGAAGTAAGCAAACTCCCCGGCCTCCAACGCTTCCCGGCCTTTACAGTTCCAGGTGAAAGTCGCGCCCAGTCCTCCGGGAAGAGCCACCACGTCCTTGAACCAGCCCAGAGCGCGACTGCCGTGGTCTTCGTTGACCGGGAGCCGGGTCTGGCGGATGCCGCGTTCCTCGCGGTGAGTGTAGTTGTCCACGAGCTGCGCGACTACAGCCTCGTCCACCGTCCAGGTGCGCACTTCTCCGGTCCACAGGTCGGGCCGGTGATGTTGGCCGGTAGGATAGATGAGGATCGGTTCGCCGATCAGCGCGCGCCGGGCTACCGCGCTGCCGGTGGCCAGCAGGTCGGTGCTGTAAATGTAGGGTAAATGCTTTCTGTCCATATACGCCAAACCGGGGCCGATCCAGATGGATCAGCCCCAGTGTTATTCCTCAGTCAGGCTAGAAAATACGTTCTACTTACATACAGAGTATATCATGACTTGGAGGAGTTTGTCAAGCATGACACAAAAGCCATCAGGTAGATTTTTAGCTGTTCAGGACAACTTGCAAACTACATTATAACGTAGGGTAACAAAAAAGTAATAATTCAGTAGATTTCAAAAGAAATGCTTGCATTTTTCAGAGAGTTGTAATATACTCTAAATCAGTGTTTACACAAGCAAATAAACAAAACGCCCCACGGCACACTATTGCCTGGGGCGGTGACCACGGCGTTGACGTCGCCCTGGTGGATGTATACTATCATATCCGCCCCCCGGTGTCAATGCCGGGGGGCTGTGTTTTGGAGCCGGATTGGTCACTATACTAACATTCCGTATAAGTGCTGCTCAAGGTGGTTTATACGGAAAGGTTTCGGTATAGGCTCTTTTGTAGTGGGTGATTTTGCGAAATTTATTGACAGGGTCTTATACGGAAAAGATTCTATATACTACTATGTTGGGCGGCTAGAGAGCACCTAGCAGAAAACCCTTGCGAGGAGGGTAATTGTGGATGAATTACAGGATGCAATAAATGCAATTGCTAAAGGAGATAAGGAAAAAGCACGCAGTTTGTTATATGCAATTTTGAAGGAAGACCGAAACAATGAATCAGCCTGGTTATTGATGTCCCAGGTTATTGACGACCAACAGAAGAAATTAGAGTGTATCAATCGTGCTTTGTCAATCAACCCACGCTCTGGTGCAGCCTATGATAGTTTATGTCTTCTTTACTACAGAATGGGGCAATATCAAAAGGGGTTAGAAAATGGAAAAAAGGCTGTAGAACTTATCGAACATAGCACCCCATTAAAACCTCAAGCCATTAGGTATAACAATTTATCCTTATGTTTATTTGCTCTTGGAAAAACAGAAGAGGCGATTCAATATGCACAGAAGGCATCTTCTCTTGACCCACATAATTTACAAGTACAAGAAAACCTAAAATTATATACGAAGAAATTAGGAAAAAAAAGGCGTAATACGCTGATTTGGTCAATTATTGTATTTTCAGCAGTTATTTTCCTGATATGTCGTGTCCTAATATCGCTTTCATCCAAGCAAACGCCTACTCCCCCTACTTACAATACTCCAAGACCAACACTTAAGCCAACTGAACAAGTAATTTATGCTATTGATTATGTCGAATTGGTGAAAGATTCATTAGAGTGCGAACACGACAGTATTGGAAATATGATTATGACAGGAAAAGTTACAAATAATGGACCTTATCAGTTAACGCTGGTTAAGATAAGAGGAACTACATATACATCTGCAAATGGCAAACAACTAAACACCAATTATTCTTATATCGCCTCAGATGTACTCAATCCAGGAGCAATTTCAACTTTCACCGTTTATGTGGATGACCCAGAGAATGAAGCCACTTATTGTAAAGTCACAATAGAAGATGCTTATTTTTCCAAGTAATTTGCTCAATGGTTGGAAGTAATGAAATGAAACTAATATACAAAAAAAGTGGCCGCCGCCCAACATCGGTTGCAGGCGACGCGGCTTCGCCGTCGGCAGGCGGAGGGGAAACACGCACAAACAGGCCTGTTCTCGAAGGTTCTGCGCCGCACCCGCCGCGCGCCTGAACCCTATCGTTATGCCTCCTAGTATGAAAATGTCTGAAAGTCGAGAAAAACTTATGTTAAAGTCCTTGCCCATAGTTCCAGATACTACCTTCACTGAACGTGAAGGGGTTCATTATGTTGGTTTGATCGCAAGCAGAATGCACTTTGTCTGGAGAGAAGTGTCAAATACTGATTTAGGAATTGATGGTTACTTAGAAGTCGTCGTGAACGGAGCTCCTATTGGTTTGATAGCTGTGCAGGTCAAATCAGGATCGAGTTATATTAAAGAACTCTCTAATAAAATAGATTTCAGATTTTCCGATGTTAAAGGCAAGCATGTACGATATTGGTTGAGCTACCGTTTGCCAGTGATCGTCATTATATACGATCCCGATAAGACAACTGCGTACTGGCGCTACATTCAAGATTACTTTGATGAGCATGACGACGTACCTAGTACACTGCGGCTTAAATAATTCCACAGTTTAGGCAACCAAGGCCTTGCCCTTGTACGTCCATTTGAAGGGCTTTGCCATCGT
>JAFGFI010000353.1 GCA_016931185.1 Anaerolineae bacterium | reverse complement strand
CACTTGGACTGCATTAAGATTCCTTGATGATTATTAGCACTTTTTTTCATTTATCAATAGTGGCACTCAACAATTAGAGATTAGAAATGAAATCTCTATAATCCCGTGGCACTACTTTAGAATTCTCGTAACCGTTTAGTTTTGTGAGCGATTACCGTTTTCTGTCACCTGCTTCAGACAGAAACGAGGGTTTGAGGGTGTTTTTTCGTTGGCGGGCGTAGCCCGCCAACGAAAAAACACCTCTTGCCTGCGGCTTTAGCCACTTTGCTGTCATCAATGGCACCGTTTGCTCACAAAACTAAACGCATACAAATTCTCGTCATAAGTAGGACGGGTTTCTTAGCCTGTTAGACAGACAAGAATGTCTGTCCTACATTTAATTTACACCTAAGAAGTATAAAATTACATGTGATAATCCTAAAAATCCCTTAAAATGGGGCGCATCGCTACTGCGCGCTCACAAGACGCCCCGCACACTCCACGGCGCGAACTCGGCCTCGCCCGTGCCCAACGCCTCGCTCTTCGAGGGCCGGCCCGACGCCACCGCAATCACCAGGTCCAGCAGTTCATCCGCCACTTCTTCCAGCGTCGCCCCCTCCAATACGCGGCCCGCGTTGACGTCCATATCCTCTTCCATCCGCGCATAAGTGATCGCGTTGCTGCAAATCTTGATCGTCGGCGCGGGGATGGAGCCAACCACCGACCCGCGCCCCGTAGTAAACAGAACCAGATTACAGCCCCCGGCCATCTGGCCTGTCACGCCGATGGTATCGTAGCCCGGTGTGTTCATAAACGTGAGACCCCGCGCCGTCACCGGCTCGGCATAGCCATAGACACCCATCAACGGTGTGCTGCCGCCTTTAGCTATCGCGCCCAGCGACTTCTCGTAGATTGTCGAGAGGCCCCCGGCAGCATTGCCCACGCTGCGGTTATTATCCAGACTCACGCCCATCCGCGCCGCGTAGGCCTCCCACCACGCAACCTGCGCCAACAGCTTCTGGCCCACCTCCGGGCTGACGGCGCGCCGCGTGAGCAAATGCTCGGCCCCATGGATCTCCGGGGTTTCGGCCAGCACCACCGTGCCACCCTGACGCACCACGGCATCCGAGACCAATCCCACGGCCGGGTTCGCCGTCACGCCCGACCAGGCATCGCTGCCGCCGCACTGCAAAGCCAGCATCAACTCTGAGAGCGGCTGCGGCGCGCGCGCCACCGCGTTAACCTGGGGCAACAGGGCTTCCACCGCCGCAATCCCCGCCGCGACGGTCTTGCGGATTCCGCCGAGGTCTTGGATCACCAACGTCGTCGGGCAGTGGGGGAAAGCCAAATTGCGACCACAATCGCTATGCCCGCAGTTCTCTACCACACAGTCACACAGGCCATATTCTGCTACCAACATGCCCGCCTGGTTGGTCTCACAGCCCAGGCCCACGAGGAGTGCGCCGCCGACGTTGGGATGCCGTACCATCCCCGCCAGAACCCGCTCCAGCGTATCATCCCGCAAAGGACAGCCGGAGGTGTGTGTCAGCGCGATCACGCCATCCACGTTAGGATAAGCCGCTAACCGCTCCGGTGTGAAGTGGCGGGCAATCTCGCGGACGGTATGCGCCGAGCAATTCACGGTGGCGATCACGGCGATGAAGTTGCGCGTCCCCACCCGGCCATCCACACGCGGGTAGCCCATAAAGGTACGCCGTTCTCCTTCCGGCACAAATTGCACAGCCCGGACATCCGCGCCAAACGCATAGTCGTGGGCCAGGTTGCCGATCCCCAGATTGTGAATATGCACATGCGTGCCCCGCGCGATAGACGTGGTCGCAAACCCGATAAGCTGCCCGTAGCGCCGCACCTCATCCCCCATTCCCAGGGACTGCAACGCGATCTTGTGGCCGGGCGGGATCGTCTCTCCCACCGGCATCTGTGCCCCGGTATCCAGGCTCAACACCATCTCCCCGTGCAATTCTACTTTGGCAATGGCGACATTATCTTGCGAGTGCAAGCGCACTGCGACATCCTGTAAAGGTATAAGTTGATTCAAAGTGATCCCCCCTTGAAAATCGAAAATTGGCAAATCTCAAATTGACAAATTGTGAAAACCCTTGAAAATTTGGTTTCGTCTTAAATTTTTATCCTACTGCCGGTGAACGCACCGCGTTAATAAGTCATTCTGTTTCTATGATTTCCCAGGCGCGTAAGGGAGTGGGAAGCCATTTAACCTGGCGGTCGGGAAGGGGGCGGGTGGAATAATAGGGGGCGATGAGGGTATAGATTTCTCCGGTAATGGCGACGCCTTCGTGGTGGCCGATGCGGGCGGCGTTATTCATCGCCAACCCAAAGGCATCTCTCACGCGCAGGGAAGCGTGGCCGAAGGTGCCGATACCGACCTCTCCCGCGCTGATGCCGACTTCGAGGACGGTGGGATGGATGATGGCCCATTCCTGCACCAGCGCGGTGTAAGCCCGGCGCATTTCCAACGCGCACTGCACGGCATCCAATGCTGCGCCGGCGGGGAAAAGGCACAGAATCCCATCCCCCATATATTTGAGGATCTCGCCGCGATGCGCGACAATGACGTCGCCCAATCGCTCATAGATAGCCTGCATAAAGGCAAACTGCCGCTCGCCCAGGGCCATCGCCACAATAGAAAAGTCGTGGATATCGGAGAAAAGGATAACACGCGGTTCTATGGTCATCGTGTGGTGGGTCATTTGAACCTCCTTATTGTGTACCATTCAGAAATAAAGTATAATACTTCTATAAGTCCATTTTATCTTCTTAATCCTGGAAGGTTATAATAACACCAGATCGTATTGAAATCAATCCTGATACCTAACTTTAGAAAGGAGCTTAACAGATGTTAACAACCATTCAGGGCATATATCGCGCCGGCAAAATTGAGTTGGCAGAAATACCCTATAATGTTTCGGAAAACACGCCTGTGATCGTTACATTTCTTGATTCCAACACCATTGATTTATCTCAACGTGGCATAGACAAGATTCAAGCTGCTATGCTACGAGAACGGCTTATCACCTTTGCCGAAGAGTGGGATAGCCCCGAAATGGATATATACGATACCTATGGTCTCGCCAAAAACAACCTGTAAACGCGGAGATGTCATTCTTGTTCTCTTTCCAAACTCCGATTTACGTACTGCTAAACTCCGTCCAGCATTGGTGGTCCAAGCCGACAACCTACAAACAGACCTCCCCCAAATCATTATCGCAATGATTACAAGTCGCATATTTCGTTCTGGACGCCCCAGTCGCGTGAAGATCATACACACCACACCGGAAGGGAAGCAATCGGGATTACTGAGTGATTCAGTCATCATGACAGATAACCTTGCCACAATAATGGAAGAAGCTATAGAACGAGTAATCGGTTCAATATCTATGCACGAAGTAGATAACGCTTTGCGTCACACATTGGGATTGTGAACCGCTACGATTTTTATAAGAAGCCCAATTTCAAGAGGGTCGCTCAACCCCCGTCCGGCAACGGATTTTACAATCCACGAGCGCACGAGAGAAAAAGGATAAAGGATTTGCCTCCCTATTATATATTTCTAACATCCGTGGTACTTTTACTTCTTTCCCAGATCCCCAGTTTTATACACCCGACGCGGATTTAGCAATCCGCTACGAGCAAAGGGGTGGACGTCAAAGCCTCGCATTTCGACTGTATGTAGCCGCGCTTTCCATAGCGCGTTGCCTGTAACCAACTCCCAAGACGAGGTATGAAAACTGGCTACCATTCGAATACTCTCTGGAAGTCCCTAAATGAAGACTACCCTACTAGAATGCCTCCCTCGGCTAAATCAAACCGATATCCACAGAATTCCCCTTCTAACCCATCGCTCTAAAGGGATTGCTAAATCCCTGTCTTGTATACAGATATGGTAATTCCACCCGGAGCATAATTGCTAATTTATTAATATCATTAGATCTTCGCTACCCAGATCGCAGGCTTAGCAAAGCACTATTTCTAGTAGCCAGACCTATATCCAAACTACAAGGTGTTGCTGATTCCAGAAAAGGGCATTTTATTCTCAGAGTGAAAAACCGATGAAAAACTGTGTTTAATGAAACGGTATTTCTCGGATTTAGCAAAATGTAGTGTCAACCAATTCAGCGGCTAAAAATGGCGACAACTTTGTGACACCAACCAATCCGCAAAATTTGGCAGTTTCACGAAATTTATAAACCCGGAGACTTAGTAGGCGTAGAAACAGGTGACCACGGCTCCACACACCAATCTGTCCCAGGTGCTTCTATTAATCCTGTCGGACAGGCACAACGAATTCCATTCCACTCACGATTAGCCTGACAATCAGGGATTAGAGTTAAAGTAGGCGAAGGGAGAATTACTGTCGCTGGTAACCGTGTTGATGTTAAAAGAGGGGTCGGTGTGTGAGTAACCGTAGGCGAAGGGATTTCCTGTGTAATAGGAGTCACATCAGGCAAAACAGGAGACACAGTATCTTTCAATGTTGGCATTACAATGGTTGTCGGTGTCGGAATTATCAAGGTACCTGCTCGTGGCGTCGGTGTCAATGTCGGAGTACGTATTGACGTCGCTGTTAACGTAGGCGTCAATACCAAACCGGATCCGCGCAAGTTAGGGTACTCACTTTCCTGACTATGCATCAATTGTATCGCTAATAACGGATGAGCATAAACCAAGAGTAACACAGCATTACGCCGTTGTACCAAATCACCAAACTGTATAGTAAAAGGCAATATGGGAGTTTCAGTAGGTGTTGGCATTGGCACGGTTAATATGGGTGCTAAAGTTGGCGTCAATGTAGTAGTAGATGTCAAAATCACAGTGTTTATAATATCTATGGTAGAAATCACTGTCGGGGTTACAGTCGGTATATTCGTCGAATAAAATGTTGGCGTGGTTGGCCGGATAGGAATCGGGGTTGGTGTTGGCTCCGAAGATTGCAATGCCAACCCCATCGCCCTATCCAAATCACGCAACGCTTCAGCATAATACCGTTCTGCATCCTGCGGTTGTTCAGCCATCTCAGCCAAAGCAATCCACGTCTTGGCTCGCTCATACAAAATAGCTGGGTTGGAAATTTTTTGGCCTAATGCTACTGTATAATGGGCTAGCGCCTCTTCATATTGACCTTCACAGTATAAATCACGTCCCTCAATCCATGCGGACAACTCCGCATACAACACAACATCCTCCGGCAAAGCATCACGCATCACAATCAACAATTCAGTATTCACCCCCGTATCCTCTACATCCGCTAGAGTAACATAAAGTCCACGTGCTACCACTTCAATCTGACGCACATCCAAATCATAACCGGTAAATATATCTAACTGTTCCTGTCGTGAAGTCAAACCGAAAAATAAAGTATACGCATCGCGAGTATAGCCAATAGGATTCAAAGGATTCCACAATTCAAAAAGGGTTGCGAGCCGGTCTAAACGTTCAACAACATCTCCTGTCTGATTAAAATCATAGTAACAGGCACGTGATCGCGCATTTGCCCACCCACTATAAACAATCAAGGTAACCGCAACTGCTGCCACTACGGCAAGAATAGCCGTAGCAACAACACGCCAACTTGTGGGCAAATGCTCCTGTACCCAGGCTCGATCAAAAACACACTGGTAAATTTTATTTCGTACCCGTAACACACCGGACTCCGCTTTGACCAGACCAGACAGTTTAAGATGATTGTGTAGTGGCGATTGCCCATTATCAGCAACCTTACGGCATGAGACACTACTGCGCAGCACCTTTCTGTAAATCTGTAATAGTTCAACACATTGTGAATGCTTAAGCAGTAAATCCTGTACATGTTGTAAATTGGACTCGGTGTGCGTCTCCTCAGACAAGAAGATTGTACGTACCAGAGTATCCACTGCGTTAGGCGGGACATCCCGCAAAACCACCTCTTGGCAGAGCTTTTGCGTCAGGTAAGGATGTCCATCTGTCCAAGCATAGATATGATCAAAGAGTATCTGACCTTGACCAGGGTATACTTTCTCTAACCCTTCACGCAGAACTGCCGCATCCGTTCGACTGAATTCCTGAAGCATGATAGCATGTCCAATATTAAAGGGGGTACGGGTACGGTCAGCAATTAAGTCCGTAGGCGCAGCGACACCTAACAACACAAAGGTCAAGCGTTCCAACTGCGGCTCATGGGCACGGGCATTATAGAGTGCACGCACCGCCGCAAAAAAATCATCGCGGAACGGCAGCTTGAGCGTCGCATCAATCTCATCCACAAAAATAACAATAGGTTGCGTGCACTCCACCAACACGACCTGGCGTAGGAAATCGCAAAAACGCTGTACCGCACTCAGATCAGCATGAGCCTGCCACCAGACCCCCACATCTGTTTGCAGCATCAGAGCCTCCTCAACGCCCATCAATAAACCCAAATACCATTGTATTTCGTCCACGCTACTACCAATCGCTGTCAGATCAATGATCACGGGCACTACATCCTGCGTTGCCAAACGCCGCGCGGTACGCTGCATCAAACTAGACTTGCCCATCTGCCGAGCCGTTAACACATAACAAAAATCGCCCGCTAACGTATGTTCTAGTAATTCATAATCCGCCGCACGCGGCACATACGAAGCCGCATCTGGGCGCAGCGTTCCCCCAGCCACGAAAAAACGGGAAAGATCTGTATTCAAAGGCAACTCCTAAATCATCTACTATATATGATACGTGAAACATGAAATGTAAAATTTAACCTTTGATGCTCGTTTCCTACTTTAGAAATTACAATCTTAATTTACTCATTCACAATTTATCATCAAAATACCGCCGATACAATTCACAGCGGTAATCACAAGCCGTACCACTATAACCTTTTAACAAACCTGCACGCAGCAAGCGAGTAAACATAACCTCATTCCCACACACGCGTCGATTATGCACCTCACGCAACGCAGCACGAATGTCTACCACATCACACAACAAACTATAGTAGTTTCGCAGGTGACTACTGAAAGGACCGTGCGGCTCCGTCGCGTGGAGCAATAAATCCTCCCAGTGCCATTGCCGGGTGATTAGACTATAGAATGCCTGGCGGGTCAGATAGGGATGTCCGCCCAACCAATGCAGGAAGTCGGAGATTTCGGATTCGGCGAGCGGTGCGCCGTGCCGGAGATTCAGATCGCGTACCTGCGCCTCGGTAAAATCTTCCAAATAGAGGGGCAGACCCACATTAAAAGGTGACTGGCTGAGATCACGGATCAATAAATGCGGTTCCGTAGAGATAACCAAGACCAGGTTAAGATTTTCCCACACCAGCACATTAGCGGCTTTGTTATACCATGCGCGCAGCAGCGCAAAAAAGTCGTCATGATAGGGAAAACTCAACAACCGATCTGCCTCATCCAACGCCAACAGCAAGGGTCGATCCAACTCCGCTAAAACCTCGCGCTGCATCCAGCGCGTTAACCGATCTTGAGGACCAAGCGGTCCATTCCAAATTTGCGCAAGCACATCACAATCCAGGTCTAATTCTAGCGCAATCACCTCGGCCAGATAGTGCAAAAAACGCTCATAAGGCATCAGAGATTCCGCGTCTACCTGCTGAAAATCCAGGCTGACGACAGGCAGACCCTCTAAGTTGGCGTGTGCCATACCGCGCGCCAACAACGAACTCTTGCCTGTCTGGCGCGACGCACGGATCGTCGTTACCGTTCCCTGCCCCACCACCTGGTTTTTAAGCAGCACATCGGCTTCACGCTCAACGTAAAATTTATCGCTTAAGCGGAGTTTGCCGCCAGGGGCAGGCATTGTGCGCAGATAACGGGGATCAAAGGCCGGCAGTGGAGGCTGAAGCCGGGTCGTATCCTGCAACGGGCGTCCATCCTCGGAAAGCTGTGCCGCCACCGAGGGCATCACCGGTTCGCACGGCGGCAGACGATCTTGCATCGCCGCGATGATATCATCTAACAACGGCGCAGTATCCGTGTCCGCACGCCACAGTGCATATTGCAATGGGTTAAGAAAAGGTGCAAGTGTGTAGGGCAACAAATCTTCATAATTCAATCGCACCGGCAATATGCGAGGATGATCCTGTTGTAACCGCCGGTACTCGGCCGCCCGAGAGACCTCATATTGCACCATCTCGCTGTCTGCCGAAGTCATCGACAGCAGCACTACTAGCAAATCCGCCTGTTGGATTTGCATGTCCAGGGTCTTCATCCACGTCTCCCCCGTGCGCATCATCTGGTCCAAAAAGACACGATACCCCCGCGCTGTAAGAGCCACCGATAAAGCTACTGCCAGCCGCTCATCCGGTTCAGCGTGACGCTTGTAACTGATAAAGATCGCGCCCTTGAGCGCGCGTTCCACCTCACCGGCCAGCGCGCTCAATTCCTGGCGGCACGCGTCGCCCACGGGGCATTGCTCGGCCAGCACGCGCAGCAGCAAAACGTAGGCGGGGTCATCGCTGTCGTTGCGCCGCTCGCGCAATGCGTCCAACAGCGCGTCCACACGGCGGTTGGGCGTGGGCGCGGCGGGCACGTCGTTGCGCCAGAGACTCAGACGCGCATCCAGGAACAACGACCGCACCACGTCATCGCTGTCAAACGCCCCGCAGCGTAGCAGTGCCGCGCGGATGCGGTGGCGAAGATCGGGCGAGAGTTCGTGCATAAGTGTCCCTCGTGAAACATGATGCGTCAAACGTGACGCAGATGGTATTTTGTCTCTAAATAGTATACGGCAAAATGGGGTAAGTGCAATAAGGGTTAATGGGGCTATTCACCTTCCCGGAAGCTACTAGTACACTGCGGCTTAAATAATTCCACAGTTTAGGCAACCAAGGCCTTGCCCTTGTACGTCCATTTGAAGGGCTTTGCCATCGT
>JAFGFI010000352.1 GCA_016931185.1 Anaerolineae bacterium | reverse complement strand
AGCGGAAGAGAAAAGGGTGTTTTTTTCCCTTCTCTTTTTCGCCCCTACGGGGCGAAAAAGAGAAATTCACGTGATAGGTAGCAACTTAGGTTATTATAACAAAGCGGTAAAAAACCATTCTAAGCAACTTTTTGTATAGTTAATATGCGAATTCAACAGACTAAAGAATTCTAGATTTTTAGATGTGGTAGCCCTGATCTCTTGACAAATCTATGGTTTGGTTTATGATTGAATTGTTTATTGAAAATTCAATTTTCATTCAATACATGAGGATTCCTCAAATACCCGTGAAGAGTCTCTTATGTAGGTATCGTACTGACAACAAAATTTTAACCGCGAACACGTGAATTTTCGCTAATTCTCAAGAAAGACTCGCGCAGATTGACAAGATCGGCTGTTTATTTTGCAAGGAGGAGCGATGAACGATTCGGTTACACTACAAGACGAAGCGCGTAATGAAAGTCGCAAGCGCAATTTTAGCCTCAGGACACCCCGTACCTTGATTGGCGCAAGCTCCCGGTTGAAGCAAATTTTAAGTGTCGACGACCTGGAGCTAAGCCTGTTGGCATTGCCTACTTTTGTCTGGTATGTCCTCTTTGCCTATCTTCCAATGTTCGGCATTATTATCGCGTTTGTTCGCTACCGGCCCATCAGGGGCGTCAATTTCATGGTCAGCCTGTTCCGCAGCGAATTCGTGGGCCTCTATAATTTTCGCTATCTCTTTACCACTCCGGACGCGACTATTGTCTTTCGTAACACACTGCTGTACAATATTGTGTTCATTGTGCTGGGCATTGTCGTGCCCCTCACCCTGGCTATCATGATGTCCATGCTCTACTCGCAAAGGCTGGCCAAAATCTGCCAAACAGCCATCTTTTTGCCCCATTTCCTATCCTGGGTAGTGGTCAGCTATTTCGGCCTGGCGTTCCTGAGCGTCAACAAAGGTCTTGTCAATCAGATCCTCGCCGCTGTAGGGTATGATCCGGTACAATGGTACATGTCACCCGAGTATTGGCCCTATATCCTAGTGGTCGTCAACTTGTGGAAGAACGTAGGGTACAGCATGGTTCTCTATCTGGCCAGCATCACCAACATTGATGCTACTCTGTACGAGGCTGCTGTGGTGGACGGTGCCTCCAAATGGCAGCAGGTGAAGCATATTACGCTGCCCATGCTCAAGCCTATGGTGATTATCCTCTTTATACTCTCCCTGGGCCGCATATTCAACTCGGATTTTGGTCTGTTCTATATCATGCCCAGAAATCAAGGTGCATTGGTCAACGTCACCCAGACCATCGATGTCTATGTCTACAAGGCCCTGATGCGGATGAACAATATCGGTTTTGCCTCCGCTGCCGGCTTTTTGCAGTCGGTGTTCGGTCTCATCACCATCTATGCCGCCAATTCTATTATCAAAAAGCTGGACCCAGAAAGGGGGTTGTTCTAATGACCACACAAAATACCACGATTATGTCCCAACCCCGGCGAGAGTCGGACAGCACGGGGCGGTTAAACCGCGTCTCCCGCTCAGCTAATATACTATTCTCTGTGGTGTTTATTTTGCTGGCTCTGGCGGCCACGTTGCCGCTGATTTTTGTCATCATCATTTCCCTCTCCTCCGACCAGTCTATCCAAATGTACGGATACCGCCTTGTTCCCAAGGAGTGGACCCTCAGTGCCTACACTTACTTGTGGATGTTGCAAGACTATGTAGGCAGAGCCTTCCTAGTATCCATCGGTACCACCGTCGTTGGTACCATTTTGGGAATTTTCCTGAATGCCACGATGGGCTATGTGCTTTCGCGCAGGAGTTATGCCTTTCGCAAGTTCTTTACCATTCTGATCTTCATCCCCATGTTGTTTAACGGAGGCTTGGTCGCCTCGTACCTGGTCAACACCCAGCTTTTGAACCTGGGCAACACCTATCGGGCGCTCATCCTTCCCCTTGCGGTTTCGTCCTTTTATATTGTTATATTGCGAACATTTTTCCAAACCTCCATCCCCGAGGAGGTCATCGAATCCGCGCGAATCGATGGGGCATCTCAGTTTCGGATTTTCTTCTCCATCGTGTTGCCCTTATCCCTCCCGGCCATAGCTACCATCGGGCTGTTTCTTTCCTTTGCCTACTGGAATAGCTGGTTCCCTGCCCTGATGTACATCCAGTCCACTCACGCCCATATGTACCCGCTGCAATATGTGCTTATGAACATAGAGCGAACCATCCAGGATCTGGTGCGCAACGCGCAGTTTATGTTGCCGATGGAGGCATTCCGGGCACTTCCCACAGAGGCGGTGCGGATGGCCATCGTCGTGGTGGCCGTTTTGCCTATCGCCCTGTCGTACCCCTTTTTCCAAAAGTACTTTATCTCAGGTTTAACAATAGGGGCGATTAAGGGGTAACTTCTCCCTCCTTCACGAGAGGTGATTGTTTCTCTCGCGATCAATGCTACACCCAGAGAAAGGAGGTGCATATCCTGGCCTAAACACTATCGTTTGACATCGACCAAAAAGCTCACATCATTATAAACCAAAAGGAGATTTTACTATGAAGAGAAGCTTGCTGTTGATCCTAGTTGTGCTGTTGATCGCCGTGCCGTTGGCCGGCTGTGGGCCTGGCACCTCAGTCCCTGAGACCGAGCCGGAGACCGGATCGAGCCAGCCCCCTGCGGCCGAAGAGCCGGTGGAGCTTATTTGGATTATGGGTAACCCGGGACAGGTACCGCCTGATCAGGCTATGGTTGAGGAGAAGCTCAACGAAATCTCGGTGGCCGCGTTGAACGTCAAGGTCACGACCTTGTATTACGATAACGAGCGAACTATGCTGGCCATGTCCGCCGGCGATGAGTGGGACATGGTGTTTACCTGCGAGTGGTTCAATAACTTCCCCACTCAGGCCCGCGCCGGCTACTTTGCTGACCTCACTAACCTGTTGCCCTCCGTGGCGCCCGGCCTTTATACGAGCATGCCGGAAATAGTCTGGGAAGGTGCCAAGGTGGACGGCCAGATTCTTGCCATTCCGGTAAAGAAGGATTACGCCGCCGAGCTGTTCTGGGTGATGGACAAGGAGCTGTTCGAGAGTACGCTGGGCATGACAATCCCCGATGAGATGAGCTTCTTCGACATCGAGAAGTATCTGGCGGCGGCGAAGAAGGCCTGGGAAGAGGGTGTCTCTGGCACGGAAGAGGCCGAGTATCCGATGTATATCAGCCGTGGCGGCGTGGGTGGGTTAACCAGCGAGTTCGACAATATCCACCGTGGCGCTATGCTGGGCATCCCCTATTCGGCAAAGGGGGACGATGCTGATAAAATCTTGGTGATCCTCGAGCATCCGGATCTGTACGATCGTCTGGTTGCGGTACACAAATGGTATGAGGCTGGCTATATCAACCCTGACGCGCCCACCCTGGATACCGCTCCCTACTCCCCCGTGTGGGCAGGCCAGGGCTTTTACGGCGCTGACGCCATCTGGACCCAAAGCACCGGTGTAGTGGTCAAGATCAGCAAATTCAGCGGCCCCAATCTGTCCACAGCCTCTATCCGTGGGGCGATGAACGCCATCAACGCCGACTCCCCGAATGTGGAGCTGGCCCTGAAGTACCAGGAATTGGTTAACACCAACAAAGAGTACCGCGACATCCTCCGCTACGGCATTGAGGGAGTCCATTTTAACTATCAGGAAGACGGCACGGTTATGCGCACCGAGCAAGGCCGGACCAACTATGTGCCCTGGCCCTTCTCCCAGGGGTCATACTCCCTGAGTTCAGTGGAGGCTGCAGAGGGCGTGGAGGTCGATCCCCAGATGTGGGAAGTGATCTTTGACGGATACAAGGATCTACAAGCCACCAACGCCGTCGGATTTGCCTTTGACATCACCCCGGTGGAAGGCGAGATTGCCGCCCTGCAGGTGATCGTTGACAAGTACTGGACCGGGTTGATCACTGGTGTCTCGGATCCCGCTGTTGAAGTGCCCAAGATGATCGCCGAGATGGAAGCTGCAGGCCTGCGTGATGTCCAGGCCGAAGCACAATCGCAGTTTGATGTGTTCCTGGCCGAATCCCGGGACAACTGAGATCGCCCTAGTTTCCCATTATCGCAAACCACTGTATCGCGCGAGACACGGTCTCGCGCGATACAGTTTATTCTGTGACCCCGAAAGGTAAGAAAATGAAAAAGGATAAGGAATCGTCTACCGCTCAATGGGGCGGGCGTAATTGGCCGATCCTTGTCCAACTCTTACTATTACCCACAAGAATGATGCTAGATGAAATGGGCGAGTTAATCAGAAAATGTCGCGATCTACCCCGCTGGGAATACGCTTTCAAAAAATCTATTGGAGCGCGGAATCGCTGGAAGTAGGGGTAGCCAATTACGCCCGTCCCATTTGATTAAGCGGGGCGGGATTTGGGTAATCAGTACTTATAGAATGTCATCATTGAGTGCTGATTCCACTTTACGAAAGACGGGCGTATGTACGCCAACATCCAGTGCATTCCCTTATACAGAGTATTCAAGCCGCTTGCCAATCAAGTATAACTGATTATAAACAAGAAGATGAAATAAAAGTGTTATCCACCAAATCAACATAAATTACATACCCAAAGCTCTGGTTCCCATTGACTTTTAGGCTTATTCGAGTAAAATTCTGCTTAGATATCGGTAAACGCTGCACTCAAATGCTGATCTTAAAAGGGGGGAGCGCCATACATCAACGATTGACGTCTTGGTGCGCTAACTTTGCCAAACTTACAGAAACTCTCTTTAGATCATATTGTCGAAGCTTGTGCCCACGAATCCAGCCGCGTGCATAGCCTGGAGGGTAAGCCTAGCACCTGCTACGAACTCTTTCGCCGGGCTTGCACGCCTCCTTTTGACAATGCGGCCTGGCAAGCCGTGTATGACCAGTATCATCGCCAGGTGCGGCTATGGCTGAGCCAATATGCCAGTGACGATACCGTGCAGGAGACCTTCCTGCGTTTCTTCCAAGTGCAGCAGAATGTAGATTCCCCTTTTCCCACGCGCTATGCTGATATATCCGCGATCATCGCATATCTCAAACGCTGTGCTATTGCCGTGCGAATTGGAACCTGGCGCGAAGAGGACCGCCAGCGAGTCTTAATGCTTGCAGCGTATACAGGAGCCATTGCGCCCCAAGGTGATTGCTCCCCTGAGACACCCCATGCGGTCGAATCTTTCAAAGTGTTGGTGCGCACCAAACTCAAGGATGAACGAGAGCGGACGGTGTTTGAGTTAAGCTATACGCATGGCTTGACTCCCCGCGAAATCCAGGCACAACACCCCGCTCTGTTCCCAACAGTGCAAGATGTTTATCGGGCGCGTGAAAACATGCTCAAACGATTACGGCGTGACGCTGAACTCCGAGAATGGTGGCGTGATGGCTGACTGTTCCCCGGTATTCAATCGCATCTATTCCTGAAATGGCGGAATTTCCGCCGTACTCAGGTTTAGTAAAGTAAAGGTGAAGATGATGGTGGAGAAAACACAATGTATCAATCCTGCGGAAATTCAAGAAGGCGATTTGCTATCCTATCTCTATGGCGACGCGCCCCCCCACGTCGCAGCGCATATCGTCCGGTGTGCGTATTGCGCCGAACAGGTGGAGCAGTTACGGATGGTGGATAGTAACCTTTTCACCACATTCTATCGTGAATCCTGTCCCACGCCTGAAGTTTTGTCGGATTTTGTACTCAAACGACTTTCCGCGCCCGAACACTTGCGGGTAGCGGCCCATATCCGGCAATGTGAGCATTGCACGGCAGAAGTGGCTTCTGTGAGCGATTTAGAGGATACAACGCCAGCATCTCTATTGAAATTTTTAAACCAAGCGCTGGCCTTAGCTTTGATCCTCCATCCTATGCAGCAAAACCGCGTCCTTGATCCGGTCCGAGGAAAAAGTTGGCAAGAGCGCTTTGAACGAGATTTATTGCTGGTGACCGTATCTACACAACCTAGCGGCGTAACCGGGCGCATGCGCCGGCGAGATCATCCGCCAGAAGCTGATTGTAGTGGAGAAGCCTGGCTATTCCCCCCAACTACAACCACAGAATCCGAGGTTTACCAAAGTGAGATTGATTCACAAGGCCGGTTTTATTTTGCTACCGTTCCCCCAGGTGAATATACCCTATTATTGCGTGTTGGCTCACAAAACCTGGCATTACAAGCAGTGCAGGTGCGATGATGGATGCCGAGACGCTGCTGGATTACTTGCTAACTGCTGAAAACAACGTTGCGCAACAAGCACGTTTGGCGAAACATGCGTCATCACTCGATGACGCTTTTTTTATATATCTCAAGAATCAAGCCACCTCTTGGACACAAAAGGAACCCGCCTATGCCCATAAAATGGTTGCGCTTGCCTTTGATGCCACCCAACATTCCACATTCCTACAGGCACAGGCTTATGCCTGGTGGGCACAGGGCAACGTGAAAGTACAAATGGGTGACCATGAAGGCTGCCTGGCAGCCTACACTGCGGCCAGCGCCATTTTCGCCGAACAAGGACAACCGGATTTGGTCGCCCAATTACAAAGCAACAGTATGCTCCCCCTCATCAACACGGGACGGTATGCCGAAGCCCAAACTTTGGGTCAATGCGCTTTGCCTGTGGTGCAATCTCAGCCCACCTCTTCTCAAATGGCAAATTTATTGCTGAACTTAGGTATTTGCCATTCCCATCTAGGAGAACCCCACGCTGCATTACAGGAAATCCAAGACGCAGCCACCATCTTCGCGCACTTGGGCAATACCTATCAAGTGGCGCGCTGTCATGTGACCCAATCGGTAATACTGCGCACACTAGTACACTGCGGCTTAAATAATTCCACAGTTTAGGCAACCAAGGCCTTGCCCTTGTACGTCCATTTGAAGGGCTTTGCCATCGT
>JAFGFI010000351.1 GCA_016931185.1 Anaerolineae bacterium | reverse complement strand
TGGTTTTTTGTTTGACACAACTAGATTACCATACTTTGAGCCCATTACCACCTTTTTCCTCTGCGCTATTTAGCGGAAACTAAAGTTTCATACTATCCTCCTCATTGAGATTCTATTCCGATTACACCATAGTGGAAGGGTGGAAGCGCAATGATCGTTCCGTCCAGCGTAAAACCGGCTTCCGTCAACCAACTCTGACATTGTTCGGGACGCGGTCTGATGTGTATAGATGGCCCACGCGGAGTGGTGGGATCGTAATTCCAGTGAATGATGCCCACTCTACCGCCAACAACGAGGACCCGCTTGGCTTCAGTCAATATCGTCAAAGGATTTTCAGCGTGTAGGATATTGAATACCATAACATACGCACAACTCCGCTCTGGAAGTCCGGTTCCTTCGGTTGAAAAATCCCGCTGCAACGCAATCACGTTTCTTAATCCATGTTGCCTGGCTTTTTCCTGAGTAACGTGGATCATCTCGGCTTCAATGTCAATCGCGTAAACAATCCCGATTGTTCTTCTGGCTGCCGGGATTGTAAACGTGCCATATCCACAGCCAAAATCAACTATATTGCCGGCAAGGTTTTGTATGCCTAGACTATCCAGGATTGTATCTGGATCGAAGAACTCCTGCCACATTTGTTCATCGGGCATACCACTTTCTCTGGCTTTCATACTATCCTTTACTACCTGGCAGTGATTGACAGATTCATTCGGCGGCCTGCATCGCCAACGCAATAGCGCCGAGGGCGCCGGCGCGGTTGCCCAGGCCCGGCGGGACGATGTAGGCGTCGATGTCGCGCAGGATTTCGGGAACGCGGACGTAATCGTTGAGCAAGGTTTGCACTTCGCGCCGGATCAGCGGGAAGAGGTGCGCCTGCTGCATCACACCGCCGCCGAGGATGATGCGCTGCGGGCAGAGCGTGAGGACGAAGTTGGCGCACGCCAGCCCCAGGTAATGCGCTTCCAGCGCCCACGCGGGATGGTCGGGAGGAAGCATCTCGGCGCGTTGACCCCAGCGGGCTTCGATAGCCGGGCCTGTCGCCAGCCCCTCGAAGCAGTCGTCGTGGAAGGGGCAGTTACCGGGGAAGGGATCGGTCTCGTAGTCGTGGGGCAGGCGGATGTGGCCCATTTCCGTGTGCATCAGGCCGTGCAGCAGGCGGCCTTCCACCATCGCGCCGCCGCCGATGCCTGTGCCAACGGTGAGGTAGACGAAGGTGTCCAGCCCTTGCGCCGCGCCCCACGTGCCCTCGCCCAATGCCGCCCCATTGACATCCGTATCGAAGCCGACCGGCACGCCGAGCGCCGCCTGCACCGGTCCCGCGAAGTTGACGTTCGCCCAGCCGGACTTGGGCGTGGAGGTGATGTAACCCCAGGTGGGCGAGCGCGGGTTCGGGTCCACCGGCCCGAACGAGGCGATGCCCACCGCACGCAGCGTCGCGCCCTCAGCCACGATGCCGCGAAAGAAGTCGATGGCCTTGCCGATGGTTTCTTCTGGGGTTGTGGTGGGAAAGCGGACTTCATCCACAATATCGTCCGAGCCGTTGCCTACCGCACAGACAAACTTGGTGCCGCCCGCTTCGATGCCGCCGAATAGGTCCATAGTGTTGACTCCTTGCGTCGAGATAGTCAAAGTTTAGCATGAGGTTGGGGAAAGGCAATGAGGGGGCGGGAGTGGAGTGTAGGGAAGTTGGGAAATAAGTTTGGGCATAGGGACGTCAATGGAGTCGAAGCATGGGGGATAATGGTGTATTTTGCGCAAGATTATTGACTTGATTGTTTTTCTGTGCTAAAATAATGGTATGCGAAAATGCCATGCGATGCTTTTGAAGATATGATGAAAATGTATGGCATCGCGGTGACAGCAAGGTAGTTTGTAAGCAGCGGAAAGGGAGTGTGCGATGCGAGTTACTCGATGTTATTCCCTTGGTTTGTGTATCATTGGGGCAACTTTGTGTTTTGTTGGCGCATTTTTGTTCTTGAAACCTGCACATTTGTGTGCAGTTGAGGGCGTTCATTACGTAGCTCCTAATGGTATATGTGATGGTGTTGTGCCATGTTACGATTCGATACAGGATGCAGTGGATGCCGCTCAACCAGGAGATGAAGTCCATATAGCCAGTGGCACGTACACCGGTGTGAACCAATACGGTGGGTTGCGTCAATTGGTTTACATTTCCAAAACGATAACTTTGCGTGGTGGGTATTCCGCCGAAGATTGGGAGCAGACCCTTGTCCTCAGCGTGCCAACTATTTTGAATGCAGAACAGGATGGGCGGGGGATATACATCACCGGGGAAATCACAACCACGATTGAGAATTTGAATATCATTAATAGTAGCGCTTCTGGGATGGCGGGAAGTCCTCGGTTTGGTAATGCTGATGCTGGTGGCGGAATCTACGCGATTTCTGCAACTGTTGGTGTGAATCGCGTGTGGTTACAGAACAATACTGCTGTTGTTGGGGCTGGTGCTTATTTTGAGAATGCTGATCTCAATCTGCGTGACAGTGCGGTGATTTCCAATATGGGGGTACGACTTGGCGGTGGCATATTTGTAGAGGGGGGAAATAGTCTTTTTACGGATAACGAGATAGCTGGCAATGGCAGCGACTATGGTGGCGGAGTTGCTGTGTATGATGGATACTCTGATGAGTTTTTAGGTAACCACATTCATTCTAATCAAGGTGATGTGCAAGGAGGTGGCATTCTATTGTCGAGCACTAACGGTAAGCTTGTACGGAATAACATCAGTAATAATTTTAGTGGATCTGGTGGTGGTGGTGTTTTGTCTGGGAATATTCTGGTTTCACAGAATACAATTTCAAATAACATTGGAGATAGCGGTGGGGGGGGATTGGTGATTCATTATGGTAACATCTCCCTTTATGATAACAAAATTATTGCCAATCGAGCGGATTCTGGCTGGGGGGGAGGCATTATTATTTCGGGCAGTTCAGCTAGGGATCCTCATATCAGGATTGTGTCGAATAATATTATCAGCGGGAATTCTGCAGTTATTGGGGGAGGCGTTTTTGTTCAAATGATTTGCTCTACATTTAAGGGTAATATAATTTCAGGAAATACAGCCGAGGAAAATGCGGGTGGGATGCTCATTCACGAGTCCACACTCACAATGGATGGCGACATAATGACCGATAATACCGCTGGAATTGATGGTGGTGGTTTGTCACTGAGTCAGTACAGCCAACTATCATCTAGAAATTTGGTGCTAACAGAAAATCAAGCCGGATATGAGGGAAGTGCTATATCTGTTGTGCGAAGTATGCTCGATTTGTCGCATACGACGTTTTCTCACAATATCGGTAACTCGGGTATTGCGGTACGCCTTTTTGAATATACTGGGGGGTCTAGTGTACTTACGTTGACCAACACCATTCTCGTCAGTCACACTGTGGGGATTACCGTCACAGAAAACAGTACTGTGACTATCGATGGAATGCTGTGGTTTGGTAATGGGATTAACGCTGGCGGAGGAGGAAACTACACCATAGCGCACGCGCTTGAGGGAGATCCAGCATTCGCTGAAGATGGCTATCATTTGCTAGCTACTTCGGCTGCGCGAGATGCAGGTGTGCCCTCCGGGGTCTATTACGATATTGACAACGAGCCTCGTCCTTCTGGTGCGCTCGATCTTGGTGCAGATGAATACTGGGAAGAAGGTGCTCTTAAGCGTTTATATTTGCCAATGGTACAGACATCAGCGTATATACAGGATTAGCGCGGTAGAAGGAACGCTATCAAAAAAGACCCGAAGGAACAAACTCTTCGGGTCTTCATCGTTTCCCAACTATCCAAACCGCCCGGTGATATAGTCTTCGGTGCGGGAATTCTTTGGGGTGACAAATAGCTCACGTCCCGGGCTGTGCTCCACCAGCTCGCCTTGCAGGAAGAACGTGGCCCAATCGGCCACCCGTGCGGCCTGCTGGACGCTGTGCGGCACGACGACAAAGGTGTACTCGGGCTTGAGTTCTTGCAGCGTGATTTCAATTTTGGCGGTGGAAATGGGATCGAGGCCGGAGGTGGGTTCGTCCAGCAAAATGACCTCCGGTTGCAGGGCGAGCACGCGCGCCAGGCACAGGCGTTGCTGCTGACCCCCGGAAAGCGCGTGCGCCGGGTCGCCCAGGCGGTCGTGGACTTCGTCCCACAGCGCCGACTGCTGCAAGGAGCGCGTTACGGCGGCGTCGAGCGTGGCCTTGTCGCGCACCCCGGCCAATTCCAGGCCGTAGGTGATGTTGCGGTAGATGCTCATCGGCAGGACGACAGGCCGCGCAAAGACGATACCCACGCGCCGCCGCAGTTGCACGACGTCAACGGTGGGGCGTGTGATGTCCTCACCGTCCAGCAAAATATGCCCGGTCTGTTCGACTACGTCCGTCAGGTCGTTGAGGCGGTTCATCGCCCGCAGCAGCGTGCTCTTGCCGCCGCCCGAGGGGCCAAAGAGGACGTTGATTTGATTCGCGTAGATGTCGAGCGTGATGTCGTGCAGGCTCTCGGTCCCGTCGGAGTAGCGCAGGCCGAAGTCCTCGATGCGAATTTTGACGTCGCCGGCCATCACCAGAACCTCTGCTTGCGGTAGTGATTGCGGATGAGCGTCGCCAGGACGTTCATCGACAGCACGAAGATGAGTAACACCAGCGCTGTGCCGTACTGGATGCGCTCCGGCATTCCCGGCACCTGCGTGCTGATGACGAAGAGGTGGTAGGGTAGGGCCATCGTCTGGTCGAAGATCGATTTGGGCAAGCGCGGCAGAAAGAATGCCGCCACGGTGAAGAGGATGGGCGCGGTTTCTCCGGCGGCGCGCTCCAATCCCAGAATCACGCCGGTGATGATGCCCGGCAGAGCCTGCGGGAGCACGACGCGGCGGATGGTCTGCCAGCGCGTCCCGCCCAAACTCACGCTGACCAATCGGAACGGTTGCGGGACGGCGCGCAGCGCCTCTTCCGCCGTGCTGATGATGACCGGGAGCGTCATAATGCCCAGGGTGAGCGACCCCGCCAGGATCGACGTCCCA
>JAFGFI010000350.1 GCA_016931185.1 Anaerolineae bacterium | reverse complement strand
GGTAGGGGGGCGGCTCGAGCAGGCACTGCGGCCAACGGGATAAAAGGGGTTTCATCTGCGAGCGATTCAGGATGAGATGGGGGGGGGGGCGGGATAAAATCTGCTTGGATACTGGGTTCCGGGCCTGTCTCAATCGAGGTTTCCTCTGTCCGTTCCCATGCGGCGCGCAGCGCTTCTACGAATTCGCGCGCGGTCGTGTACCGTTGGGTTGGATCTTTTGCCAGTGTTTTCAGGATCACGGCTTCAACGGCAGGGGATAAGTCTGGCTTGTGTTGGCATGGAGGAATTGGCGTCTCGTTGATATGTTTGAGCGCAAGACTCAGCGCGGATTCAGCCTCGAAGGGTAATTTGCCGGTGATCATTTCATAGAGGATACCCCCTAGTGAATAGATGTCCGACTGTGCCGTAGCCGCGCGCGAATCAATGGCCTGTTCTGGCGCAATATATTCCGGCGTCCCAAAAGTATGTCCTAATGTAGCCTGACTCAGACGATCCTGGAGCATTGCCAATCCAAAATCTCCCAGGATGGCCTGTCCCTCGGTATTGAGTAAAATGTTACTGGGTTTGATGTCGCGGTGAATAATACCCCGCTGGTGCGCGTAATCCAACGCGCTGGCAATATTATCGAGAATGGCAAGAATTTGAGAGGGAGAGAAGGGGCGGCCCTCTTTATTGCGGCAGTCCATCTCTACGCGCAGGTCATTAGGTTGTGTTCCCCCCGGTCCGGCAACGTACTCCATCACAATATAATGTCCGCCCTCGTAAGTCCCGAAGTCGTAGACCTGGACAATATTAGGATGGCGCAACGCGGCAACCGCCTGGGCCTCGCGCAAAAACCGCTGGTTGAGGGTAGGGTCATTTTGGAGTGATTGTCCCATCAACTTGATAGCAACATGACGCCGTAAGGCACTATGGATACCCTTGTAGACCTCGGCCATACCCCCCTGGCCGATTTTCTCCAAGATTTCATACTGTCCGATATGTTGTCCTATGAGGTCATTTTTATTCATAACGAAAAAATGCCTTTTTCTCCTGCAACTTTAGCCGCACCTACGCAGGCTGAGTAATTAAGAGAGCACATCATCAAAATACCGTAAGCAGTATAGTTCAGTTTGTAATGAAGTCAATCAAGGGCAATGGGATTCATGGCACAGATTGCAAGAATTGTAAATATTTCAAAAGATTCGTTTGCCATATAATTATTGTCATTATCAATAGCCCTACAGCTAAAGATACTAGTCCCATAGCTTTATACATCTTTACCTGTTTTAGGTCTGCCTCGTGTCCAATGCCTCTTTGTAGTTTGATATATTTTTGCCAGTAGCGTTCACCATGCCCCCATTTTTTAGCCTTTTGTTTTCTACGACACCACAACCATTTATCGAATTCCAAAATGATCTTAGTTGGCAATATCAGCATAAATATACCACCTACTGAAGTGAATATTGCAAAAATTATGCTGTCTTGTTGATCCTTAATAATGCTTTGGATCTCGCTTGAAGGGATGTATGTCAGAGCAGCGAAGAGTAAAAAAGAGATAGCCGCACAACCTATCCCAAAGGTATTAGTGATCAAGCAACTCTGCCAATTTTGCTTCATATATTTATATCTCTGTTTTGTAGATTGTCTGTGATCCTTCTATTTAACGCCGAGCGGACCGCGACCGGGAGCGAGATTCCACGCGCGCCGCGCGTGGGGCAGGTGCAGATTCCATTTGCTCGCGTAGTTCTGCAATAAATTGCTCAGGTGTGCCCCAATAAATGTTAATATCCGCCTCCTGGAAATATTGTTGTAAGAAAGTTTGCGCGGTCTCGGTTTCCTCCTCGCTTGCGTTAGCCATCTCCAATTGCACCCCCACGTGTTTCAATTTGCGCCGCCGGTCACGTGTTGCTACCAGGCCCCGCAGAATGACGCGAAATTCCCAGTCATCCAGACTGTAACCTATAAATAATAATGAACTGTTCGTCAACGCCGACCAGATGCGGTTTGGAAGGCGTTCCATCTGTGCTGAGATTCGCACTAAGTAATCTAAATAATGATCTTCTGTGACCACCAGTGAATCTAATTCTTCATCACTCCCAAAGAGATGATAGACTAAGGGTGAGTCGGGGGCCGGTTCATAATCTGGATCATCTTCAAATAAGGAAGGCAATCCATCCAATCGCTCATTCCAACGGCAAATTTCCCGGTCGAGCGTTTTTCCTGCTGCTGCCAATGCCTCTGTCATAAAGCTATCTGGATTACTGGTCAGGTATAAGGGCAAATTTAAGCCGGCTAACACTTTATGGGGTTCATTGGGGTTATCGGCTACCAGAGTTTGCCACCCTACCGCCTCGATCAACTCGGTCAACGTTGCAAATTCCTCCGTGGGTCGCAGCTCTTCCGGCAATCGCGCGATGAGCTCGTCCATCAAGATATATGCCAACTCCTGGCGCGGAAAATCTTCACCTTGACTGCTGGCCATATAACGCGCCACCCGGGGTAAACTATCCCGGTCGGGGAAGGGATAGCCATGATCTTCTGCCCACCAACCCGCGATCTCTTGGGGTGTAGGCAGCCACTCGCGATGTACGCGCGGCCCGATAATGGGTGTTACTAACCCTTTCTGGACATTGCCCATGATGCCTGACCAGAAGATTTGTGGCCTCTGAGAGCCAAGTATTTGCCCTCGTGCGTCCGCCTCACTTCCCCATATCTGTCCCGATTTTAGCCGCATGAAGAGTACCGGTACGGCAACATCAGGACGATTTGCGGTTAAAAGCGTGCTGCGGGCTTCATTCAGTGCCAGGTCGGCTATCCCGTGTTCGGTTATCCGTTGGTAGAAGACCATGCTCAGTTGGCGGGCGGTCGCCAGCGCCACAAAGTCCTGCATTGCAACAACGGCAGGCACCCCCGCTGCTACGAGCTTGGGTCCCAGGCCGCGGAACGCATCAGTCGTATCGCGCCCGTGTTCTGACATGCCTGCGCTCTGGCACGCAGCCAGAAACACGAGCCGGGGGCGCACTTGCTGTCGCGCCAACATACCAATCAGGGCATCATCTGTCACGATTTGCGTCTTCCCCGCATCGTCCTCCAGATATAGGGCCGCTTGCTTGCGACGTTGATTAAATGCGCCGTGCCCCAGATAATGTAACACGTGATATCCTTCTCGCAACGCGGCCTCAATACGCGCCAATGTGACCGGCGGGTCAAGAAAATCCATTGCTATGGTATTAGAATCAAGGTCTTTTAGAATAACTTCCAGGGTCTCGCGTTCCAACTCAATGTCAAGTTGCGCCAGTTTATATTTTGCAGTCAGGTCACCAGGATTAGAAATGGCAACCAATACCCGGATGGGTCGCTCTTCCACCGCGCCGCCCCACGGTAGGGCGATCGGCAGATAACGGGAAAAGGGAGTGGCCGCATTGGCCGACAGCAGGACGTCACTGTCATATAATAACTCCCAGGGAAGGGTATGGAGTTCTGCGGCTGCCGGATCGATGCGCAGGCGGATGCGCCGCTGTGGAGCCTGCCCGCGCGTCTCGACCCACGCGTTGTGCAAGATCGAATCGGCGAACAGCATAGCGAAAAGCTGTTGTCCATCTTTAGCGGCATCACCCGTTGATGTCCAGTCTGCAATATCCTTCGCCAGATACCCGCGCGGAAATTCCTGTTGTCCTCCCAGGGTTATCTCGACCGGATACCCTTCCTCTTGGCGTGCAAAGACGCGAATTTCCAGATCATCAAAATGTTCGTTAGCCATAATATCTTCTTGATGGAAATTGATATACGCAGCTAAAACCGCGTGTAAAAAGGATATTTTTCATCTTCGGGCGCAACCCGAAGATGAAAAATATCTTTGAAATTCCCCCCTCTAGTGATCTTTACATATAAGAGGCAGGTAGACACACTCTCTCACAGTGAGTGTAAAGCTTGTATGATCCACAAGGTGACCATCGTTGACGGTAATGGTGATAGTAGTTTTTCCTGTTATACCGGTTGTGGGCGTAATGGTAATTGTGCGTGTTATTCCTTTACCGCTGAAGCTTATATCATCTCCTAACATCAAGGTTCCACTTAACTCGCCATGCACCAGGTTGAGGTTAGAGGATTCGGCGTACAGCCATAGACTATCCAGCGCGCTATCTGTATCGCTGATCGTAAATGTTACAGCAACCGGCGTGCTAATTTTGGTGATTTGATCGTCAATGTCTGAGAGGGCCGGCCCCTGTGCGGGTTGCACCTCCGGTAATAGCGGCAATTCCCACACATTGTTATTATCCCACACCGCTGTCGTCGCCATCATCATACCTCCTACCTGGAATCTTACTGTCTGTCCAGGTGTACCACACATACCGCCGGCGGGTGTATAGCCTACGTTCACGGTGTAGACAATGACAGGTGTGCCTGCCTTATCGACTACAGATAATGTCTCCCCTTGACCACACTGTACACCCTCAACGTAAGCTAACACAGTCATCCCCGCTGCTGGTGCAAAGGTCCCCGCTGGTTGTACTGTCCCATAGTATGTTGCAGGCGGAGTTAGATAACCGGCAGATGCTTGTCGTAGTGTGGTTGCATCTCCTCGGAGCGACCAGGTGATGGCTTGCGTTGCACTAATCCAGTAGCCCTGTCCAAAGTGTAGCGCGTACAGGTCATTAACCCACTCCGGTGTTGGTGACGGAGCATACACCTTCCATGGATCAAGCGTGTCGGTGGCATCGTAGCCATAGATCAGGCTATAATACCCCGCAATGGACTTGAGCGCATCTGTGACTGCTCGCGTCTCCTGCACCGGATAGGATACCAGGTTCCATCCCACTGCCGGCAAGGGGATTTCCAGGCTGCTCATCAAAGCGTACAGTCCTGGCCCTTGCGCGGGTGCAGTAACTTCGTTGTAACCAGGATGGCGCGACGTCGGTAACTGCCTCCACGTGTTGCCTGTCCAATGGTAAAGTGTCAGGAAATCCTCTTCCCCTGATGGTACATCTTGCCGCCGGTAGCGGAAGTTGATTGAGGCTGTGCCCGTGAGCGGCGGCGCATCTGGCGTTTGTAATACGTAGTAGCCTGCCCCCACTACCGTAGCCCATGGCAGGGGATCGGGTAGGCGCGTGGCCTTTTGCAACGTATAGAAACCTTCCGTGGCCGTGAAGTCGGCATATAACAACACCTGTCCATCCGGTGCGATTGCCGGGCGGAAGTTCTGCCCACTCGTGGCGCGTGTCGTTTCCGAATTGCATAATGTGTTCTCTGCCACTTGACGGGTACAGGGAGGGCGGATACAGGAACTACACGACGGCGGGCAAACCGCGCTCCCACCGATAGCGTAATGGGTCACGGCTTCACGGCGTGGGGCAATCTCTGTGCCGGATTCATCTACCCATACCTGGATGAATGCCTGATATGCTGGTTGCGTCAGCGTAAATGCCCCGGTGTAGCTATCTGCAACCGCTATGAGGGTGAGATCGCCAGTGGCCGAACCATTACTAGGGTAAACTTTCCCTACCAGATTTAGTCCCATGGGAATGTTAGTGACTGTAATTTCCAGGGTGGTACTACTCCAGGGTGTGACCAGGATCTCCGGCTGCCAATCATCGCGCGGGACGAGGGCCAGATAAGTATCATCATCCGTGAGCGTCTCACATCCCCAGCGTGGTGGCTGCGCCTCAAATTCATAAACACACAGGCGGTCTCCAGCACGCGCGCCATGTGCCGTGACTTTATCAATCTTTGGATGTCCCAAGTCCACGAGACGGTCACCTTGATAAAGGAACGCTTCCGCGTGAGCGCCGGGTTGCAATGCCGCGCCATAGGCGTCCGTTAGAGAAAAAATGAATTTTGTTAGCGGTTCGGATGTTGTGTTCGCCTGGATCTCATTGATTTGCGTTACGGCTAAAGGTAAGGCCGTTGGCCCTGGATTGGTAACTGTTTGGAGTTGGGGATAGAACAGGGTGATGGTCTCCCAATCTGCACCGCCGTTGCGCCGTGCTGAGAGTGTGGTACTACAATCGGCAGCCCAGGAGTCGACTGTGCGGTATTCATTACTTTCATAAGGATTGCCCATCAGCGAAGCTCCGCAGGTGGCAACCGGGGTCAGTGCCCCATCATCAGTGAGTCCCATATAGTTATCGTAGAGATAGAAAAGATAGTGGCCCAGTTCATGCACAAGCGCGCGCGGCCAGTCTTCTCCCAGTACTCCTTCTGCTTCTCCATAACGACTCCAGTCTGTCCCTATCCGGGTCGCCCCTGGCAGGTAAGTCATCGTATAGGGAAACGTTTGGGCCGGAATAGCGAAGGGATTGGCCGTGATCATACGCGTGGTTTTAGAGATCACAATCCCACCTACATCGGCATTGGGGATCAGAGCGTTGCTGGCATGGATTTGAATATCGGCTACATTCCAATGCTCTTTGTTGTGGCGAAGCGTCAATTGTCCTAATGCTGCTTGCCCGTTGGTGGCATTGAATAACAATTCTGATGCGCGTTGTAGATCAAATTTTAGTTGATTTAAGAAAGCTTGATCCTGGCGAGCATCCCATTCCAGGGAAATGTCAAGATTAAACAAGAGTAATGGATTGTTAACCGAAACTGTGAGTGTTTGCACGCCTAACGCCGTAACGGTGTCCATATTCAGACCGGTTGCAGTAGGAGCCGCGCTGGTGTAGTATAAGGCAACCTTATTTGCGGCGTCAGTAGCCTTGACTTCGACATCATCAATGTACCATTCGTCATTAAAGTCGCCCTCGTAACGGAAGGCCAGGTAGGCCTGTTGACCTGCATAGTCGCTCAGGTCAATGAATTGTTGCTCCCATGTATTCTCTGTATCTCCGGACCAAAGTTCTTGATAAGAAGAAACTTGTGGGTTGGGCACATCTCCCGTTGTGATCCATACAGCGTGGTCATAGTACCAACTCTGGTGCATATCGCGCTGCCAGAACGTCAATTGTCCATTGGCCGGTACTGTAAAACGTGGTGTCACTAGCCAGGCAATCGCATTACCGTCGGTGTCGTTATCATCATGTGTAGCAGAGTGCGCGCCGTTGTAGGCATTCTCACTAAGTTGCCATCCTGGGTCGTCCGGCGCGCCGGTTTCAAACAATGTCCAGCCCGTAGGTGGAAAGTTACCCTCGAAATCCTCTTCGAGCATGACCTCGGTTTGTGTCATATCAACAGGCAGCAATGCGATCAATTGATCGCCGATTTTAATCCGATCATCGCCCAGAAGATAACCGAGAGCATTAGTGCGAAAGGGGGTTCCATCCAGATTTGCATAAGGTGTGGCTTTCGCCAGGGGATCGGAACGGTGGTAAACCATTGCATTTTCCACCGGTGTTGTACCCGACATGACCCGCACTTGACTGCCGCGCAGACGGAATGGTGATGTCCGCGCGGTATAGGCGCCGAACATATACGGCCCTGCGACCTGCCCTGTAATTGGGGATGAGGCGGGAATAGCTTCCAGGCGGAAGACTACATTATCGCTCTGCCCAAACACGTTACTATTGAGTACATCCCAGGTATAAGTATAAATCGTTGACTGCGCCAGTTTCTCCGTACCGGTAACAGATTCGCCAGTATCCAATTTGGCAGCTATTCCCCATGAAAGTAATGTGCCCTCATCGCCTTGATAGATATCCTTTATCACCAAACGCCACACGCCTGTAATATTTACACCCTGTAAAACATCAAGATTATCTTCTGGATGATAGGGGCCGGTAAAGGGGGCACTCCCCTCCCATACCGGTATTACCGCATCGTCATCAAAAACCGTCTCCAGGAAATTGTCCCCTCCGCCCCCCGCATTTGCTACCAGGCAAATCTTTTTCCCGGTAGGACTCAGTAAGTTAATCACTAGGTCCTCATCCCATGTGTGAGTAAGTGTGAGATGTACGTCCAAATCTATGACTTCACCGGTAAATGTGATAGGCAGCGACACTGTGAGTACGGTATCATCGGCAATGGGTGTGGCCGTATCCGTATAAATGTAGACAGAATGTAGCAATGGTTTAGTAATGGATACCGGCGTTGAGGATAGCGTGAGATTCTGAAGTGGGGTATCATCTGTTGGTTCTGCGGGCCACCAGGCGCCGCCCCCATTCAAGGAGTAGTATCCCTTCACGCGCGCGACAGATTGTGCATACTGTGCATTTAGTGTATAGAAAATCGGCAAGGTGGGCTGCGCGAGAACCTCTGCACTGGCATAAAAATCTGCCTTTGCTGTCTTGCCAGGCTGGTGGATGCTCAACACCGGGATCGGTGATAAACTTGCTTGCGTATCGCGGTTATTGGGGTATAGCTTTAGCTCACCCTTTTGATCTCCTGCTATAAAGTCCAGGTCGCCGTCCTCATCCACGTCTCCCAGGGCAATGCAGGTGGTGTTATCCCGTTCAAGGGACGACCATGCTCCTACAGATTGTAATGTGGCGCCGGTATTCAGATAAACTTTATCAGGTTGGCCATAGTTGCCGGCAGCCAAGTCCAGCGTGCCATCATTGTTGATGTCTCCCCATACAAGTGACCGGGTACGATCCGCATCGCTGGATACCCACGCGGCCACTGTCTGTAATGCGCCGTTCTGATTCAGATAAATGTGGTTGGGTTGACCCATATAGGCAACCGCCAGATCAAGGTCATTATCACTATCAACGTCACCCCAGGCGACATCAGAGACATTCAACCTGTTGTTTTGCCATACCGGAACCGGCGATAAGGTATTTTCCTTATTAAGATATACATTTATGCCCTCTGCAGGGCTGGCAAACGCCAGGTCCAGCGCGCCGTCGCCGTTAACATCCCCCCAGGCTACTTTGAGTTTATCTACTGACCCGGTAAAAGATATGACTTCCCCTGCTTGGCGCTGTAAAGTGCCTCCAACGTTAAAATACAGTCTGACACCATGCGTATCCGTTGGTGTGCTGCTCATATACCCTGTCGCCAGATCAAGATCTCCGTCATTATCCACGTCTCCCCAAGCCACACTATAAACTGTGTCTTGCTCATGCGCGGTCCAGAGGTATGAGGTTAATCCTGTGCCATCATTTAGATATACCCAGACTCCATTATTATCTGATGTCCCGGTTGCCAGCTCGAGATTGCCATCCCCATTCATATCTCCCCAGGCCACACTGTATACGTAATGGTATCCTGACTCGAAAGCCGTTGACGTCAATTTCCCGGAATTGTTTTGATAGAGTCTGACCGCGCCCGGATGATGGGTGGGGACCGCTCCCACTGCCAGATCAAGATCTCCATCGTTATCTTCATCTCCCCAAGCCATCGCACCTATCCAATATTCGTCGTCGGAGAACCACGCGGCCGTGGGTGTCAATGTGCTGCCGGTGTTTTCATAAACCATGTCCGCTCCATTATTAGCAATGGCCAGATCACTATCACCATCACCGTCAATATCTCCTGGGGCAAGGTCTCTCGCATCTAAAACATTACCGGAAGTCCAGGCGGCTGCACTGTCTAATGTGCCACCTGAGTTCACATAGGCTCTGGCTGCATCATCATCTCCTACTACAAGGTCAAGTGCCCCGTCGCCATTGAGGTCTCCCCACGCCACAACAGAAGTATCGTATAGCTCACTCGATTGCCAAGAGGCTACTGTTTCCAAAACGCCGGCTTGATTAAGGTAAATCCGGTTGGCTGCCTTGACATCACCTCCTTTACCCGCTGCCAGATCAAGGTCACCATCGTTATCTACATCTCCCCAGGCTACGCTGGTGGTATCTATATTGCGCTCATTATCTGGGTCAGAACTCCAAACCGCCCAATGACTCAATTGCCCATCCTCATTCTGATATAACCAGGTTCCGCCACCCGAATCATCATCAGGATAATTGCTTCCCACCGCCAGGTCCAGATCCCCATCGTTATCCATATCCCCCCAGGCTATATCGTGTATCTTGAGTTCTGTCTGGGTGGAAGTCCAGACTACTGCCGGCGACAATATCCCCCCCTCATTCAGGTAGAGACTGATCCCCCCGTCTCCCTGTTGTGGAAATTTTTCCAACGGCTCATTTCCCACGACCAGATCGAGATCGCCATCATTATCTACATCCCCCCAGGCCAAACAATTTGTTGTGCTGAACTCGTCTGATTTCCAGTTTGGAGAAATGGATAATGTGCCATTGGTATTCAAGTACAATTGATTTTCTCCGCCTATGATAACCCAGTCTTCCAGATCGTTGTCATATTCGAAAGCCGGCTCGACCGCCACGGCTAAGTCGAGGTCACCGTCATTATCCGCATCCCCCCAGGCCAGATCATTGGCTGCTCCCTCGAATGTGGCCGTCCACATCCCTGTGGCTTGCAAAATACCTCCGGCATTAAGGTGGACGGTGACAAATGCATTTTGCTCATCGTATGAGCCGCTCACTGCCATATCTAAATCGCCGTCCCCATCCACGTCACCCCACGCAACAGCCTCGGTGGAACTACTATTCCCGGAGACCCAGATAGGATAGGTATTTAATGGAATTGGCGGGCCGGCAGAGAATACCGGTGATACGAGCAGCGCCCCAAACAAAAGTGCAAGTGCAATACTCGTCCCTAATATCCAGGGCCAATGTTTTTGCCTGATCAGTCTCCTGTTTATAGTGTACGTTTCACAACAAATATCCCAACTTGATGAATGATAACAACGCAGTTCCATTTTATCCTCCTTTTCAACCAATAGAACGGAGAAAAATCCCGTTAAAAATTCGCAACCGTTTAGTTTTGTAAACGATTAACGTTTTCTGTCACCTGCTCCAGACAGAAATGCGGGTTTGGGGGTGTTTTTTCGCCGGCGGGCTACGCCCGCCGGCGAAAAAACACCTCTTTCCTGCGGCTTGGGAAAGTGATTTTTACTCGCCTACGCCGGTTAGATTCGGGCATGTAGCGCGATAGGGGCCTTGCTCGCCCATCGTCTGTTCCCATTCTTCCTTCGTCATATTGCGCAGGGCTTGCCGGCACGCGGACGCGAGCAGATCGTCCACCTGGATGTAGAATTGCCGCACAGTGCCATCCTCACTGGACGTGAATACCCGGGTTTCGTCACTATTCCATTCTACCCGCCCTACCCCGCCGGTATGTCCGGCAAACACGGCTATTTCGGTTACACGGTCATGATTGAGTTCCCACAGTCGTGCCGTGCCATCACTGCTGGCCGTCAGGATGCGATGTCCATCCGCGCTCCAGCTTGCATCGGTGACGGCAGCGCTGTGGCCTTGCAGGATGGCTAATGCCGTACCGGTTGCGCCATTTCCAAATGATGATGCATCCCAGACCCGCGCCGTCCGATCCGCACTGACCGTGAGAAGCCTTTGTCCATCAGGATCCCATTTAACACCGTAGATGCTCCCCGTATGGCCTTCAAGTACACGCAATATTTCACCGGTATTCGCGTCCCAGACGCGCGCTGTACCATCGTCGCTAACCGTAACAATCACACGGGCATCTGCACTCCATATCGCTTTCCAAATCGTAGCCGTGTGTCCTGTGAGAATCAACACGGTTTCCCCGGATTCTGCATCCCAGACGCGCGCCGTCTTATCCTCGCCGGCGGTAACAATACGTGGGAGCATATTCTGTCCCGTAACCGGACGCCACGCGCCGCTGCGTATGCTGTTCGTGTGCCCTTCGAGCAATATGGAAGCCGGGTTTGTCCCTGGAAACCCGGTTTCGAGATCCCAAATACGCGCCGTGGTGTCATTGCTGATTGTCAACAGGTGTGTCCCGTCCGCGTTCCAGATGACGCCATCTACCGATCCCCCGGTATGTCCGGTCAAGGTCAATATAGATGTAGCTGTCACAGGGGTAGGTTCCTGTTCACCCGGCATCGCCCAGATGCGGGCCGTGCCATCATAACTGCCCGTCGCGATGCGACGTTCATCAGGACTCCAGCGTGCCTGCCAGACGGTGTTCTGGTGGCCGGTGAGCGTGAGTCGCAGCGCGCCGGTTGCCGTGTCCCACACGCGGGCCGTACCATCGTCGCTGGCAGTTAATAGCAGGCTGCGATCGGTGTTCATCACCATATCCTCAATAGGCCCACTATGGCCGGTCAACACCGGCGCTTCTCCACCGGGTTGGTTTGCCAACGCCGGATTCCACAACCGCGCGGTGTGATCGTCGCTACTGCTGAGTATCAACGATCCGTCGTGATTCCATTGCGCGTCACGTACTCCGGCCCGGTGACCGGCCAGGAGGGCGTGCAGATTGCCGGCGGCGCCATTTCCGGATGGCGCTGTATCCCAAACCCGCAATGTTTTATCCGCGCTTGTGGTAAGAAGCAGATCGCCCCCAGGACTCCACGCGCCTCCTGTCAGTTGATCGGTATGGCCGGCGAGGAGTAATTCCATCTCCCCGGTTTCAGCGTCCCATACCCGCGCAGTGCGATCGTCACTGACCGTCAGGATGCGGCGACCATCGGCATCCCACACTGCTTGCCATAAAGCCGCCGTGTGTCCACTGAGCGTCGCCCGTTGTCGCCCGTTGCGCGCGTCCCACACGTGTGCCAGGCCATCTATGCCGGCCGTCACAACCCATTGCCCATCAGGACTCCAACTGGCAGCGGTAACCCATCCGGTGTGCCCTTCCATAACCAGGGGGTCTGGCCCTGTATAGACGGCCTCTACCTTTTGCGCACTCTCTCCGGTCTCAGGAGCGTGCGCGGGTGATACCGTTAATGGGGATAACTGCGGGGTCAAATTCCAGATCCATGCTGTGCCATCGCCAGCAGCCGTCAATAGCAGCACGCTATTTCCGAATGATGCATTGTACCACATGACTCGCCAGACAAAGGCCGAGTGCGGCAAGGTCAGCAAGAGCTGTCCGGTGTTAGCATCCCAAACCCGCGCCCCGCCATCCAGGCAGGCTGTAGCAATATACTGCGAGCCGGGCTCCCCCTCGCTCCACGCTGCACTGAAGAGCATATCCGGATGTTCCAGGCTCAGAAGTTGCGCGCCGGTCGCTACATTCCAGACCCGTGCCGTACCATCTAAACTGGCCGTTAATACCCGCTCACCACGCGCGTCCCATTCGATGGCGTAAATGCCCCCCGTGTGCCCACTCAAGGCGTGCAATTGTTCTCCCGTCTTGCTGTCCCAGATGATCACGGTTCCATCGTCTACACCTGTAGCAATGTGATTGTCTGTAGGATCCCAGCGCGTTACACCTATACTATCAGTATGCCCCGCCAAAATCTTCATTGTCATTTGAGGCTGAGCCAACACGCGCCGCAGTTGTTCCTGTGCTTCAAGTGTGTTCTCGACCTTCAAGGCTTCAATTGCCAGTAACAGCGCCAGGTCGGGGTTAAGATTCAACAATTCATTTCGCGCCTGCGCTGCTAACTGGCGGGAAAGGGCGATGCGCGCCT
>JAFGFI010000349.1 GCA_016931185.1 Anaerolineae bacterium | reverse complement strand
ATGAAAATTTAAGACGAAACTAAGTTTTCAAGGGTTTTCACAATTTGTCAATTTTAAATTTGCCAATTTTCGATTTTCAAGGGAGGAAATATGACACATAGAGGAAAAACCGCTTTAATCACAGGGGCTTCTGGTGGCATTGGTTACGAACTAAGCAAGTTATTCGCCGCCGATGGTTTCAACATAGTGTTGGTTGCGCGCAGTGAACAGAAACTCACCTTGCTGGCAGAGAAACTGCGCGAAACTCATGGCGTGGAGGTTACCGTACTGGCGAAGGATTTGAGTACTCCAGAGGCCCCCCGTGAACTATATACAATACTTCAAGAGCAATCTATCACGATAGATGCACTGGTCAACAATGCGGGATTTGGCACACATGGCCCCTTCGCGGAAATTGCATTAGAAGAAGAGCTTAATATGTTGCAACTCAACGTTGTCGCGTTAACTTATTTAACCAAATTATTCCTGCCAGGGATGCTCCAACGTAACTTTGGCTATATTATGAATATTGCCTCCACCGGGGCATTCCAGCCCTGTCCCCTGATGGGCGCGTACTGCGCGACCAAGTCCTACGTTTTACACCTTACAGAAGCTATAGCTGAAGAGGTACGCGGCACAGGTGTGATTGTGAATGCGCTCTGTCCTGGCGCGACTCGCACCGGTTTCCAGGCCCGTGCCGATGCAGAAGATATACGCCTGCTTCATGGCCCTCTCATGACGGCGGAGAAAGTCGCGGAGATGGGTTACAGAGGGTTGATGCGTGGAAAACGCGTAGTGGTGCCAGGGTTATTCAACCAGGCCTTGGCATTTTCATCCCGCATTACGCCACGTACTATCGTTACCCGCATCGGTCGCTGGATTATGGAACCGGTAAAGCGGTAACAGGCGTACAACGTGAAAGGAACAGTTCAATGACATTCAGTAAACCCATCACCGAAATTATCAAGGCGCGTTATTCTTGTCGCACTTATCAGGATACACCCATCGACACAGAATTACAACAACAGTTAAACAATTTCTTAGCTGCATCTCAGACCGGCCCTCTGGGCACAGTAACCCGGCTCACACTCATCTCTGCCATCGCTGAGGATACCAGCGCACTTAAAGGAGTAGGCACGTATGGTTTCATTAAAAACCCTACAGGCTTTATCACAGGTACGGCTTCCACAGGAGAGAAAAATCTGGAAGACCTGGGCTATATGTTGGAGCGCGCCGTACTTTTTACGACCGATTTGGGCCTGGGTACTTGTTGGCTGGGGGGAAGTTTCACTAAAAGCCGCTTCGCCAAAAAACTCGGACTACACAAAGACGAACACTTGCCGGCCGTTATTGCTACCGGTTACATCGCCGGCACGCAACGTCAGCTTGATATGTTCATCCGTCGTAGTGCCGACTCTGATAATCGCAAGCCGTGGAAAGAACTGTTTTTCGAGGGGGATTTGACCGCGCCCCTCTCCCAGGATACTGCCGGCGACTACATTGCGCCACTGGAGATGTTGCGCCTGGCCCCATCCGCGTCAAACAAACAGCCGTGGCGTATTGTCAAAGATGGGGAAGTATGGCACTTCTACCTACAACGTACCCCGGGCTATGGCAAAGGAATCCTGGGTCTGGTCAAATTAGAGGATCTGCAACGCGTGGACATCGGGATCGCAATGTGCCACTTTGCCCTGACAGCGCAGGAACTTGATTTACAAGGGCACTGGGAAGTCAACGAACCAGGAATAAAAACAGAGGGGATGCTGACAGAGTATGTCGTAAGTTGGTGTTCATGAGAATAACTACAAAGTTTCCATAAACGGGGTTCACTGTCAATGAAACGGTGCGTTCACCAGCAGTAGGATGAAAATTGAATCCATTATTCGTTATTCGTAATTCGCTATTCGCTATTTTCAAGGGAATTCATCATTAACAGCTGGCGTTCACCAGCAGTAGGATGAAAATTGAATCCGTTATTCGTAATTCGCTATTCGCTATTTTCAAGGGAGTCAACCCATGAACACACGCGCCGAACCTAATATATTTGTCGCTCGCGAACACGAATTGGCACAGCTAGACGCCTTTCTCAGTCGCGCTCTGGGCGGCCAAGGTGTCATCTGTTTTATCGCTGGCGATGCCGGCGCGGGCAAAACCACCCTGGCCCTCGAGTTTGCCCGCCGGGCGCAGGAACAACACGCCGATTTGGTGGTTGCAGTAGGGACATGCGATCCCCATACCGGCATCAGTGACCCATTTCTACCCTTTCGTGAATTGCTCTTGATGCTCACCGGCCAAGTAGCAGAAGAAGCCCAAGCAATGACGACAACAGAAAACACCCGGCGTCTCAAAGAAATGCTACATATGTCGGGAGAGCTGCTGTTGCAGTATGGGCCGGATCTGCTCAATACATTTATTCCTGGTTCCAAACTGCTGACTCACATAGGTGTTTCAGCTATAGAAAAAATGGGCCTGTTAGATAAGTTGAAAACACCGGCCAAACAAGCACAAATCACCATTGACCGGGACCAAATTTTTGAACAATATGTCAACGTACTTAATGGCCTGGCCAACAAATTCCCACTGCTCTTGATCCTGGATGATTTTCAGTGGGCCGATACTTCTTCAATTGCCCTGTTATTTCACATGATGCGTCGCATCGGGAACAGCCGTATCTTGATTGTGGGCGCTTTCCGCCCATCGGATGTGGCTATGCTACGAGATACACAACGCCATCCATTGGAAAAAGTATTGTCCGAGTTAAAACGGTATTATGGAGATATTCTAATTGACCTTGAGCAGGCTCGGCAGGAACGCGGAGAAATATTTATCAATGCCTTTTTGGATACCAAGCCCAATATGCTAGGGTCAGATTTTCGCCGTGAGTTACATAGCCGCACCGGTGCATATCCCCTGTTTGTAGCCGAGTTGTTACGCGCGCTACAGGAACGCGGTGGTATTGTGCAGAACGAACATGGTCAATGGGTAACCGGTGACGCACTAGATTGGGATAGCCTGCCCGGGCGTGTGGAAGGCATCATCGAAGAACGTATTGAGCGGCTTGACGCTATGTTGCGCAAAGTACTTGAGTTCGCCAGCATCCAGGGTGAGATTTTTACTGCCGAAATCGTGGCGCAACTCCAGAACATCACCGCAAGAGATATGATTCGCGTATTGGTCGATTTGGAAAAACGCCATCACCTGATCAATACGTTAGGCCAACGGCGGGTGAACATCCATCGTCTTTCACAATTTTTATTTCAAAATAAGTTATTCCAACAATATATTTACGAAAGGATTGATTCGTCAGAACGTAATTATTTACATCAAGATGTTGGGCTGGAATTAGAGCAACTCTATGGCACACAAGCGGATATCATAGCCGGGCAGTTGGCCTGGCATTTTGAAGAGGCGGGGCTGACGGATAAGGCATGCCATTATTTGCGGATTGCTGGTGAACAGGCTCTCGCACGTGCTGCCCATACCGAAGCGGCAAACTATATCAGCCGCGCGCTGGCCCTCACACCGGAAGCGGAACATGCCGCGCGCTATGATATGCTCTTAATCCGAGAAAAAGCCTACGAATTACAGGCGGTACGCCCGGCACAATCTCAGGATCTGGCCGAACTGGAAAGCTTAGCGCAAGCTTTAGGAGATATGCAAAAACAAGCCGAAGTAGCGCTACGACAGGCTGCATTTGCTGAGGCCACCAGTGACTATCCGGCAGCCATCGCTGCGGCGCAGCGTGCGATAGATTGGGCAGACGCGGCACAGGATATCGCGCGGCAAGCCACAGGTCACTTGCGGTGGGCATTGACCCTTCAGGTGCAGGGAGACTATATGGCCAGTCACCAACACCTAGAACAAGCGATGACCCTGGCGCAACAAGCCGGGCGGGCCGATCTTGAGGCAGATTGTTTACATAACATTGGCATCCTCTGCTGGCGTCTGGGGGAGAGACCCAAAGCCAAAAACTATTTCGAGCAGGCTTTGCGCGCCCGGCGCAAATTGGGAGATCGGCGCGGAGAAAGTGCAACGCTGCATACTTTAGGAATCATCGCCCATAACGAGGGTCATTATGCCGGCGCGTTAAATCTCTATCAGCAAGCCGTTCAGATCCGGCGCGAGATTGGCGAGAGACGCACCGAAATCTCGACACTCAATAATCTGGGCGTATTGCAAGCTATGCTAGGCAATTACACCGAGGCGCGGGCACATTATCAAAAATGTTTGCATATTGGCCGCGCTATGGGTGACCAGGCTACCGAACTGCGCGCGTTGATTAATCTGAGCGAAGCCGCTTGCCAATTAGGAGATCTTGAGCCGGCGCGCGAACACGGGCAGCACGCGACGGAATTGGCTGAGGCTATTGGTAATCGTTCCTTGCACGCGACAGCGTTGACCAATCTGGGACACGCGCTGACCGGCTTACAGCAATGGGCTGAGGCAACAGCCGCTTACCAGCAAGCTATGACCCTACGCAGCGAGTTGGGTGAGCAGCACATGGCAATAGAATCTCGTGCCGGGCTGGCCCGTGTTGCGTTATTGCAAGACAATGTGCCACAGGCGCAAGAGCATGTCGCGGCAATTTTAGCCTACCTGGATGGCGGCGGCAGCGTGGATGGCATGGAAAATCCCTTCCAGGTGTATTTGATCTGCTATCAGGTTCTGCAGGCCAGTTCAGAAGCGCGCGCTTCTCAGATTTTGGAGCAGGCTTTTAACCAATTACAGGCACGCACCCACAAAATCAACCCAGACTCGCGGCGTCCCTTTTTGGAAAATGTACCCGCGCACCGCAAACTTGTACAAACTTATGCACAAGTAAAGGGACTGGCATCCACTACCATCGTCGAATCCCTGGCCCCCTCATCTAAGCCAGAGGTAGTTGTCCCTCCCCCCCAACCCACCCTAGAACCGGCAGAAGCAATCCCTCCCCAGACTGAGCCGACGGCGTCCGCATCCTCAACACTTGCTGCTGAGCCAAAACCCGGCTTGCAGCGGACTTTAGCCAGTTCGCTGCACCGGCTAAAAAGTCCGCGTGGATTAGCAACGGCAGCAAGTCTGGTGCTGGTGGTTGGGCTGCTTTATACATTCTGGTCAGGCTGGCTAAAATGGCCGGGGGTGTTTTCTACACCCTCGCCCACGACCGTCCCCCCTCACATGGTAGGCTTGCCCATCTCAAATACCTACACGCTTGATTTAAGCGCGACAAATCTAGCCAATGTCAACCTGACCGGTGTGGATTTAACCGGCATCAATCTAACTGCCGCCGACCTGAGTGGTACCCAACTCAACCGCGCTGTCTTGATTCGCACTAACTTGCAAGGGGCAGATTTGATAGAAGCGGATCTGCGCGGCGCATTACTATTAGAAACTGACCTGCAATCAGCGGATCTGCGCGGCGCCAATTTAAGCGGCGCCAACTTGCTCGGTGCTAACTTGCGTGGTGCGGACCTACGTGGTGCAGACCTGCGTATGGCGCAATTGATTACCGGCCCGCTGTTATTGGATCAGGCCAACTATTCTCAGCCGGCCATACGTGCGTTCCCACCCGACCTTTGGGACACCCTGGTATTGAGCGACACTATTTTTACCGACAGCCTGTATGATGGAACAACACGTTGGCCTCTAGGGTTTACACCGCCCCTCGAGGCAATTCTACAAGAAAAATAACCACCGAAATGCAAAATACATCAGACCATGAATGACTCTACCGAAAAAAGCCCTATTTACCGCAGAGTCGCAGAGGACGCGGAGAAAATTTCAAATGATATGTAATAAAATCTATTGTTGCGCTCCAAAAGATTAATTTTATTAAGTTTTGGTTTAAAATCTCTGCGACCTCTGTGTCTCTGCGGTGAGATCTCCAGTTTTTT
>JAFGFI010000348.1 GCA_016931185.1 Anaerolineae bacterium | reverse complement strand
ACATCATTTGAAATTTTCTCCGCGTCCTCTGCGACTCTGCGGTAAATAGGGCTTTTTTCAGTAGAGTCATTTATGCGTTCTTTATCTTAATTCGTTGTCGTTATTGTCGGAGAAGTCTCTATGCCTGATATATCCGTGATAGTTCAAGCTCTGGATTTTGTTGAAACACATCTGTGTCAGCCGGTAAGTGTAGCTGAGATGGCAGAGGCTGTATCGTATTCATTGTATTATTTTTGCCGCATATTCCATCAGATGACATATCACACACCTTATGATTATCTGATGCGTCGCCGGATCGCCGAAGCAGCGCGTGCGCTATTGCAAAGTGATCGTAAGATCATTGATATTGCTTTTGACTATCAGTTTAATAATCCAGAGACCTTTTCGCGGGCCTTTAAACGGGTGATAGGGGTATTACCTACCCAATGGCGTAAACAGGGGAAGGCTGCGCTGTGGCAACTGATGCCCCGTTTGACCGGGGCGCACCTGGTGCATTTGGAACGCAATGCGCCGTGGTATCCCGTGATCAAAATTCTACCTGCCGTAACGTTGGTGGGTATTATGACATTGATCCCGGATGTAGCAGCGATGGATAAACTGAAAAACGCGGCATGGAACTGGCTCTGTCAAGAATTAGCAGCGGCAGGAATCATGTGTTCTGCATCTGCGGGGGTAGCGGGGAATTTTTATGGATTGACTTACTATGCCCCTGGTGCTCCGGTAGACTCTGAGTGTACGCCGGTTGCAGGTGTTGTGTCGAACTTTTACATGGCGGCGGTAAGTTCGGATAGTACGCTGGCCGGTGACCATGCCCTGGTGGTTAAGCAACTGCCGGCCTTATCCTGTGTTTGCTTCCGTCACCGCGGGCCGGCGCGTGATTTGAAACTTACCCTGGATTATATTTATTACACGTGGATGCCCCAGAGTGAACATGTCCCGGCGCACCCGTGGTATTTGGAACATTATGAGGTTGCTCCCAGTTTTCAGAATACTGAAGATAACACCTGGTTTGTATATGTCCCGATTTGTTCTGTGCAGTCGTAGCGACTTGGTTTCGGTAGGTTAATTGAGTTGTTCTTTGCTGAATTGCGAACCTGAAAAAAGTTTATCTTATTTTATATCTGGCAGTTTAAATTGCGCCACCAGGTGTTGCAATTGGTGCGCCATCTTTTGCAATGTTTCCGCTGCTGCTGTCACCTCTTCTGCTTGCGCGCTGACTTCCTCGACGGATGCGCTTACCTCTTCTGTCGACGCGCTTTGTTCTTCCGAAATCCCCGCGATTCCCTCAACCGCACTCAGGACATCTTCCGCACTGGTTGCCATCTCCTCGGTCGCTGCTGTGTTTTCCTCCACTACCGCCGACACTGCCTCTATCGCGCGCACCATTCTCTCAGATAATACATTCATTTGTTGTGCAGCAGTCGCAATTTCACCCATTTGCTGATTTACCGCTTCCACCGCGGTCAAGATATTGCTCAACGCGCGCCCGGACTCCCGCGCCCGAACTACCCCCGCATCCACTTCGACGACGCCACTGTGCATGGCCTGTACCGCCTCCGCGACAGTTTTCTGAATCGCCCGCACCAGGATGGCGATTTCACTCGCCGCCCGCGCGGAGTTCTCTGCCAGCCGTCGCACTTCATCCGCTACCACCGCAAAGCCTTTGCCGTGTTCCCCGGCCCGCGCGGCCTCGATGGCGGCATTCAACGCCAATAGGTTCGTCTGATCCGCGATCTTGCCGATGGTTTCCACAATCAGACCGATTTGCTCGGAGCGCTCACCCATTTCCTGCACTTTGACCAATGCCTCATCTTGCACGCGCTTGATGGTCGCCATACCTGCAATAGTCGCTTCAATGGTCTCTGCCCCGTCACTGGCGGTTCGCGCCGCCTGGGACGCGCCTTCCGCTCCCGTCTGCGCGCTTGCCACGACGGAGCTAATCGCGGCAGACATATGCGTAGTGATGTCAACCGATTGCGTCACGGCCACACCCTGTTCCTGTGCGCCGCGCGCCACCCCTTCAATGGCGTGCGAGACCTGTTGGACCGTCGTAGTTGTCCGGGTCATGCTTTCACTCTGTTGTGCCGCGCCTTGCGCGATTTGTTGCATTGTCGTCGCCACCTGCCCTATTGCATAAGCCGATTGTTCAGACGCACTGGTAATATCCTGGCTTGCCGTTGTGACCTCTGTAGCGCCGCGCTGCACCTGCCCAACCAGTTCGCGCAAACGCCTTATCATCTGTGCAAAAGCATTGCCCAGTGCATCTTGCTCCGATTGCGGTACAACCTCTGTGGTCAAATCCCCCTCCGCCATCTGTTCCGCTGCTTTTGCCATCGTCTGCAAACTTGCCGTCATCGCATTCAATTCATGTCCCAAGATCAGCAAGGGGTCATCCTCTTTGCTCTCATCTAGTATCAGCCGTTCACTGAGATTGCCTTGCGATATCTTGATCAAATGCGCGCCATAGTGTGCCACTGCTGCCTGCAATGCCGTGTTGTGTCGTTCCAGACTGGACTGCGTCGCTTGTAATTCCCGGTTACGCGCTTCCAACATTCTCTCATTTGTCCGCAAACCCTCTAATGCCCGATTCAGGCTGGCATTCACCAACCACAATACGACCATTGACATGGTAAATGCCATTGCAAGCGCGACCCAGTTTGTGAAAGTACTACTCTGCGAGGTAAGTTCGGGTGTAGGAAGCCAACCCGTATGTAGCTCTGCTCGCCACAGCCCGAACGATACCAGCAAAGACAGGCCCGTGAGCACGAGACCGGGCCAATTCCCCGCAAATAACGTCGCGCAGATAATTGCCAAAATGTACATCCCCGTCGCGCCTGTGCGTATGGTACCGCTGAAATAGATCGATACCGTGGCAAGCCCAAACAGAATAACGGAAAGCAAGATGCCGGATATTCGCACATACCCGAATTGCATCAAGCTCCATAATCCCACCGTTAGCAGAACTGCAACGCCGCCAATGAGTTGGCCGACATCACGGGCCATAAATGTAGTCAATGTACTCGCGCAAAACATTATCCACAAAATAACATTTAATGAACCTGCAATCCTTGTTTTATCTACATCATCCTTAAAAACCGGAGATTTAAAAATAGCTTTCAGTAACATTATTCCTCCTCATCAATATGTAATACTCTATTTTACCTAAGGTAAGGTCATTATACGGCGATAGGGTATCATAACGTAAAAAGTAAACTTAGTTTAATGCCGATTATCGATATATGCAAGTCTCCTTACTCTGTGTAAGAAGGCAATAAAAAGATGGTTTTTCGTTTCCGAGCTTCACCCGGAAACGAAAAACCATCTTTTTTAATTGCGTGTGACAGATACCTAATTCCCCCCGAACACCCCACTCAATAACTTCTTAAATACTCCCTGTTTCTCCTGTCCGCGCACATGGCCTGTTTGCCCGTTGATAACTACGTGGTAGACAGTTTCCTCGTCGCGGTAGTGAGCGATCCAGAAAGGCAGCAGGATGAGCTTGTAGGCGTAAACCAACATATTGCCGGTATTGATCTGTACATCGCGGACACTCTCGTTATAACCCTTGACGGCATCCACACGAATGTAAACCTTGCGCTCAGTCTGCTTTTGTGCCTGCTGGCGCGCGGCGATGGAGGCATCGGAGACGGCGATCTCATACACTTCGGAGGGCCAATCCGCCAGGTAACCGGGATTGTAGGGTTGAAGCGCGCTTAGATCGAATTCATCTACTTCTTTGACCAGTTCGACCGGCAGGGTGTGACTGGCGGGCACAAGAATATCGTCGTAATCAACGGCATAATCGCCAGTTTTTTGATACGTGGTAGTTTGCCTGTTGCGGCGCACGACGATAGTGCATACCCAGCTCAAGTCGCCCCCAATATCGAATGTCCACACTGGCAGGTAGACGCCGTGAACATCGGTGCTGCGGATGGATTTATCCTTTTCGTGTTTCTTGAGGAGCCAGGCGCGGTAAGCCTGGCGGGCAGCGTCGGCATCCACTGCGAAGGGGAGTACGGCTTCCGGCATAATAAGCTGCTGAGCGGGGAGTTCTAGCGCGTGCGCCGAGCCACAATAAGGGCAAGTGAGAGAAAGTACTCCAGGAGCCAGCAAGTACGTCGCCTGGCAACCCTGGCAACGAAAGGGATGGACGCCCGTAGGCCGCGAGTGACCTTTGGCAGTCGCCAACGCGACACTAAAATCGTGTTCCTGCACCATTCCCCCCGATTGCATTACTTTCATCAGCGTTTGCTTGTTACCACAGTATGTACATTCTAGCCGGTTTCCGCCTGCGGCGAAGGCCATTTTGCCCCCGCACTGTCCGCAGATGAAACGCTGCGCGAGGGGGGCGTTTCCCTCACTCTCCGCTAGGGGGGCAGCCGGGATCGTGTCTTGGGACTGAGTAACAGTTGGGGGCGTGGGGGTTTCCTCCGCAACAGGTGCCAGGCGTGCCATCGCCTGGCGTGCGATTGCGTGTTCCGGGTCCAGGCGCAGGACTTCTTCAATGCAGGCCCGTTTCTCCGGCAGCGCGGGGGTAACACCACTCAGCCAGAGCCAGGCCTGGATCTTTTGTTGCTGGGTGGCATTGGGATGTTGGGTGACAGCCTGGAGTTGTTGTTGAGCTGCGCGTTGGTTGTTGGCTTTGACGGCGGTGATCCCCATGGATAATAATTGCTCCGGTGAGGTACTGGAAGGGTGGGGAGATGGGCCACTGTGCCAGCCGCAGCGTTCACACTGGCGCGCCCGGCCATCAGCTGCGAAGACAAGTGGCCCCCCACAATCCGGGCAGAGTGATGGCCCCGCATCCTGGGGGCGCGTTAGCATGTCCGCATCCACAATATCGGCCTCATCCAATCGCCCGTCCAACACTGCAAGCAAACGGCGAGCGTGTGGATGATAGGGGTTAATCGCCAACAGTTCTTCCAGGTAGTCCCGTTTTTGATGAGGCGCATTTTCTATCTGCGCCAGCCAGAGCAGTGCTTCGACTTTCTCCTGTGGGTTTGGATCTAACCGGAGCACACGCTCAAGGAAAGCGCGTGCCTCTGCAATGCTGCCCGCTTTTGCTGCCGCTGTGCCGCGTATTAGTAGGTCACGAATACCTGACATAGTTCACTCCTAATATATGTAGACGCGATTTCCAAATCTAGCTACCGGACACTTTTTCACAGCAGGATATTTAGCCGCAATTGGGTTGGATTTTGCGATTAAAATCGCTTTTAAGTAGGTATTT
>JAFGFI010000347.1 GCA_016931185.1 Anaerolineae bacterium | reverse complement strand
CTTCTAGGCAAAACAAGGGTAAAGTGTTAATCTAACTCAAACTATGCTGAGAGAACGGCAAGATTCAGAAATCTTGCTTATCAAATTGACGCTTCCAGGCAAAACAAGGGTAAAGTGTTAATCTAACTCAAACTATGCTGAGATGACAGGGGGTAAGGAAAAGGTTATGCCACACACCAATCTTTTTTACCGTTTCGGCATTGCATTGTTTATCGGCATCCTGGTCGGATTGCAGCGCGAATATGCTTATATGAAACCCTCCCGCGAGTTATTCGCGGGTGTGCGCACGTTTTCACTGTTCGCATTGGTAGGATGTACCGCAGCGATGCTCTCCGATACAATGGCGTCACCCCTACCTTTTGCTATGGCGACAATCACACTGGGAGGATTAATTGTAGTCGCCTACTTTGTGGAAGCTGCGGCAGGTGAACTTGGCTTGACTACCGAAACGGCCGCCATACTCACGTTTCTGACCGGCGCGCTCTGTTATTGGGCGCACACGAGATTAGCTGTAGCCATAGCGGTTGCTATGGCTGTACTGCTTTCTCTCAAGCCGGAACTCCATAAATTAGCAGAAACCCTGACGCGCGAGGACATTTATGCCACCCTCAAATTTGCCGTCATCTCGGCGATTATACTCCCGATCTTGCCCAACCAGGCTTATGGCCCGGCTCCATTGAATGTACTCAATCCATACGATATCTGGCTGATGGTGGTTTTTATTTCCGGCCTCAGTTTTTTAGGATATATACTCATCAAAATTGTAGGCGCGGAACGCGGTATCGCGTTGACCGGTCTGTTAGGCGGCATCGCCTCTAGCACGGCGGTCACGTTGAGTTTTACCCAGCGCAGCAAAAAGGGCACCCCGGACGCCGAAGCCGTCTTAGCTAAACCCTTCGCTCTTGCCCTTATCATTGCCTGGACGGTTATGTTCATTCGCGTACTTATCGTCGTCGGGACACTCAATCCTTCTCTGTTGCAGGTGCTGTGGATCCCAATGCTGGCCACGATGCTGGCAGGAATGGGGTACGGCCTCTATTTGTACTTTGCACAACGCACCGGGAAGAACTCGGCTATGGATTTCTCCAATCCCTTTGACCTGAGCACGGCAATTAAGTTCGGGCTAATCTATGCGGTGGCCCTAATCATCTCGAAGGCGGCGCAGGTCTACTTTGGCAATACGGGCATCTATATTTCCAGCTTAATTTCGGGATTGGCAGACGTGGATGCCATCGCGCTCTCAATGGTCAAGCTCAGCCAATCTCCGGATGGTGTAAGCACAAGTGTTGCCGCGCGCCATCGTTTTCGCCGCAATGGCCAATACCGCGTTCAAGGGCAGTTTCGCCCTGATCAATGGTTCCAAAGCCCTACGGCAGGCTCTCTGGCCCGGTCTGGTGTTGATGATGGTCACGGGAAGTATTGTTGCGATTTTGGTTTGATGGGGAATGAATGGAAAATGGGGAATGGTGAAGGGTGAGAAAACAAAGAGTAGACGGTAGACAGTAGACAGTAGACAGGGGAAGAAAATCTCCAATCCAAGGAATAGGGGGAAAATTTAAATTATGATTCGAACCGGCTTAATGATATTACTTCATAAAAAATTACATCTATTAAATGGGCGGCGCGTGGGGTTGGTCACACACCCGGCGGCGGTATTGCCCGATCTGACCGGTACAGCGGATGCGCTTCTGCGTGCTGGCGTGCAACTGGTCGCGCTCTTCGGGCCGGAGCACGGGCTGAGCGGCGCGGTCGCCGACGGCGCAACGGTGGCAGATGGGGTTGACCCGCGCACCGGACTGCCGGTCTATAGCCTCTATGGAGAACACAAAACCCCCACCCCAGAAATGCTCAAGGGTGTAGATGTTCTCATTTTCGATATGCAAGATGTTGGGGTACGCTTCTATACCTATCTGAGCACGCTTTTCTATGTCCTCAAGGGAGCAGTCAACGCCAATAAGCCCGTCATTGTACTGGATCGTCCTAATCCTATCAATGGCATCACGCAAGAAGGGCCATTACTGGCACCTGAGTTCACTTCATTCGTCGGTACCCTCAATGTAGTCATCCGTCACGGGCTGACGATGGGTGAACTGGCTCAGTATATCAACGCCGAATATAATCTGAATGTGGATCTCACCGTTATCCCAATGCAAGGCTGGCAACGCGCGATGTGGTTTGACGAAACCGGGTTACCGTGGGTTCCTACCTCTCCCGCGATGCCCCATCTCTCCACCACTACCGTCTATCCGGGAATGTGTTTCCTGGAGGGCACAAATGTGTCCGAGGGACGGGGCACAGCACTGCCCTTTGAGATCTGTGGCGCGCCCTGGATAGATGGGCAAGTATTAGCCGACGCGCTCAACGCGCAGGCATTGCCCGGCGCGCGGTTTCGCCCAACGCATTTCGTCCCCTCAGATAGCAAATATAAGGGGGAACTATGTAGTGGTATCCAGATCCATGTGACCGACCGCAACGCATTGCGCCCGGTCACATTAGGGCTGCATCTGCTCGCAACCTTACACACGCTATACCCGGAAACCTTCACCTGGCTAAGACAGAGTTGGGAGGGCGCGCACCCGCACATTGACCTGCTGTTAGGCACAGATCAGGTACGTGGTGCATTGGATAATCAAACTTCTGTTGATGACATCGTAGCAAGTTGGGAGCAAGAAAGGAAGGAATTCACCCAAACTGCTGCTTTATATCACCTGTACACTTAACCCATATACTCTAAGATATTCCTTCACACACAACTCACCATCCGGTATAAGGACATGTGAATGAAAAACCTCATCTTAATGACCGCCATCAGTTTTGCACTCTTTATGGCGCGGGGGATTACGGGGCCGATCAATTCGCTGTACGTGGAATCCCTGGGCGCGAATTATACGATTATCGGCATCTTAGGCACCGTCACTTCACTCACCGCCATTCTCTCCAGCTATCTATGGGGGTGGATCGCCGACCGTCTGGAACGGCGCAAAATTTTGCTCCTGATCGGACTGCTGATCCTGGCGATTTGTTTTGCATTACTCAGCCTCGCGCCCAGCTTTCACTATCTCTTTCCTATTAACATCCTGAGCGCAATCGCCCAGGCCGCCTACTCCGTTGCCAGTCTCGCTCT
>JAFGFI010000346.1 GCA_016931185.1 Anaerolineae bacterium | reverse complement strand
TAGAATGGCTTGATCATGCAGCAAACCGGCGTCCATCCCACGTATTTAGCCGGTGTAAGGGACTCACAGCTTCCTGGAAGGTCCAAAAGTCCATAGGCAACGCGCTATGGAAAGCGCGGCTACGTTCGGGCGAAATGCAACGGCTCTGCTCTAGATCTCGACGCTAAATTCGCCCCCCTGTAGAACCAGATCTAAGGCCGCTTCCGGCGAGAAGGGATCGTCGGCAAAGCGGTAATGTAGATAGCGATAGAGATCGCGCAGGATCGCGGCAAGCAGGGGGGCGATGATCAGGCCGGGCAGGCCGGCAATTTCCGTACCCACCACTAACATTACCATCATTAGCACCGGGTGCAGGCCCACGCTGTTGCCTAATACGCGGGGCACGACAAATGAGTTCTCTACGTTTTGGATAAGATTGGCAGCGACAGCCGTCAATAGCGCCAAACCCGGCCCACGGGTCAGCGCCAACAAGATGGCGGGGATCGCGGCCAGGGTGGGACCGATGTTGGGAACCACTTCCAATACACCCGCAACCACGCCAAGAAGGAGCGCGTAATCCAAACCCAAAATGCTCATCACGATGGTCGTCAGTACACCGATGATAATACACAGCAGAATTTGTCCACGTAGATAGGAACTGAGGGTTCTATCCAAAAGCCGCCAAATATTCGCCACATCTTTGCGCACGATGCCGGGAAAGGCATTAAGCAATGAATGGTGGATAATGTCAATGTCGCGAAGCAAGAAAAACACCCAAAAAGGTACAATGGTGATTGCTAAGACCAGACTGGTGGTATATGTAATCGCCACCACCGTGCCCTGCAACGCCTGCTGGAACACCCGGGTCACATACGTGCTGAGTTGGGTCAGAGCATCCTCAACCCGCACGCGCACCTGATCCGGCAACAGTTGGTATCGCTCGAAGACATCCTCGCCAAAACGGTAAACATTGTCCCAGATTGATTCACGCGCTTCCCATAGACTGCTCGCTTCGCGCACAATGATGGGCACCACCAGGGCTATAAATCCGGCAATCACGGCCAATAACAACAAGTAGGTGATGATAATGCTCAAGGATCGAGCTTTTTTGTAAAAAAATCTAAGCCACCGGTGTTTGCCAATCCATTCCAGCCCTCGCTGCAGCCAATCCACAACCGGAGAGAGGATGTAGGCAAAAAGTAGTCCGATAAAGTAAAGCCCCAAGACAGAACGGGATGCCCACAAGATCCCCAGCACTAACAGGATAGCCGCGAAAAACAGCAACAGGCGCTTACGCCGTTGTGACGATTGATTCATCCATGGACTGATAAAACGATTCATAGCTCTTAATCCTCGTCGAGTCTAAGCATTGCCAAGAACGCCTCCTGTGGAATCATAACACTGCCGAATTGCTTCATGCGCTTCTTGCCTTCTTTTTGGCGTTCGAGCAATTTGCGCTTGCGCGTGATATCGCCACCATAACACTTCGAGAGAACATCTTTGCGCACGGCCTTGACGTTCACACGCGAAATGATTTTACCTCCCACCACAGCCTGTATCGGGACTTCAAAAAGCTGGCGCGGAATGGCCTCCTTCATCTTGCGGATCAGATTGGTGCCTTTTTCATAGGCTTTTTCCCGGTGGACGATGATCGCCAATGCGTCTACCGGTTCACCATTGACTAACACATCTACTCGTACCAGATCATCCTTACGATATGCCTCAAAGACATAGTCCATTGAAGCATAACCGCGCGTAGATGATTTAATACGGTCATGCAGATCGATAACCATCTCTGCCAGGGGTGTCTCAAACGTGAGCAAGACGCGGCGTTGGTCCAGCGTCTCAGTAAGTAGGAAATTAGCGCGTTTGCGACGGAAGATCTCCATAATCACACCGATGTAATCGGTAGGAGTAATCACCTGGACGCGCATCCAGGGCTCGCGAACCTCAGCAATGGTTGAAGGATCGGGCAAGTCCGCCGGGCGGTGAATTTCCAACTCTTTTCCATTCGTCAGCAGTACCTGGTAGGCCACACTGGGCGCAGTTACGACCAGGTCTTGATCGTATTCCCGTTCCAGCCGTTCCTGGACGATCTCCATGTGGAACAATCCCAGGAAACCGCAGCGGAATCCAAATTGCAACGCCTGCGAAGTTTCCGGCTCAAAGGTGAGAGAAGCATCGTTGAGTTGGAGTTTATCCAAAGCATCACGCAAGTTATTGTAATCCTCAGCTTCTGCCGGGAAGAGACTGGCAAACACCATCGGCTTCGCAGGTTGGTATCCTGCCAGTGGGTGTGCCACGGGACGGCGAAACTCGGTGACGGTATCCCCGACACGAGCTTCACGCACCGATTTCAGACCGGTCGCAATATACCCCACTTCCCCGGCAATCAATTGCTCAGTCGATTGCATCGCCGGTGTAAACATCCCGACTTCCACCGGCGTCGTCCTGGCCTTCGTCGCCATCATGAGCAGTTCTGTAGTATGCTCCACCCGCCCCCCATACAATCGCACATAAGCAATCACCCCCTTATAGGAGTCGTAGTGCGAGTCGAAAATAAGAGCCTGTAACGGGCCTTCCGGATCGGCAACCTTGGGGGGCGGAACGTGATCCACAATTGCCTGGAGTACCGCTGCTACGTTTGTACCTTCCTTCGCAGAAACAGGGATGATACTATCTAAAGAGACACCTAACAAATCCGCGATCTCATGGGAAACCCGCTCTACATCAGCCGTGTTCAAGTCAATCTTGTTAATAACGGGCACGACCTCCAGATCGTTTTCCAATGCCAGATACAAATTTGCCAGGGTCTGAGCCTCTATGCCCTGAGTAGCGTCCACGACCAACACCGCACCCTCACACGCAGCTAACGCGCGGCTTACCTCATAACCGAAATCTACGTGGCCCGGCGTATCAATTAAGTTAAATTCATACGTTTCCCCATCTGCCGCCACCCACTGCATTCGCACCGCCGACGCTTTAATCGTAACACCCTTTTCCTGTTCCAGGTCCATGCCGTCGAGTACCTGTGACTGCGAGGAAAACTTGCGCGATTCAACCGTTCCCGTTACCTCCAATAAACGATCCGCCAAGGTAGACTTGCCGTGATCGATATGTGCTACAATACTAAAATTCCTGATATGCGAGGGATCCATTATCCCTAAACCTCCCCTGAAAAGAACAAATTACAGATTCAATTTTCATCTAATCGCTGGTGAGCCCACCGCGTTAATGAATAATTCTCCTAAAAATTGCAAATTGGCTAATCGCAAATTGCAAATTGTAAAAACCCTTGAAAACCCAGTTTTTTTCTTAATGCAAGACTTCGGCTTCCCGCATAGCCGACGCAATACAAGAAGCGCGATCTGCTTCTTCAGCCCCTAAGGACCACCAGCCCAAAAATTCAATGTTCCCTGCCGGGCCAAGCAAGGGTGAGACCATCAGGCCTCTTAAACTTAACCCTAGCTCCACCATAAACGTGGTCACAGTCTCAAGGACCTGGCGATGTGTATCAAAATCGCGGACGACACCCCCTTTGCCCACAGATTGCCGTCCGGCCTCAAACTGAGGCTTGATGAGGGATATCACTTCCCCACCCGACTTCAGCCAACGCACCGCGGTCGCATAAATAATACGCAGCGAGATAAAGGAAACGTCCGAGACGATCTTATCCATGGATTCCGGCAATGTCTCCAGATAGCGCGCATTTGTGCGCTCTATCACCACCACGCGCGCATCCTGACGCAGTGACCAGGCTAATTGTCCATAACCCACATCAATCGCATACACCCTGGCCGCGCCATTCTGCAATAAACAGTCCGTAAATCCCCCGGTCGAAGCGCCGATGTCGGCGACTACCTCACCAGCTACCGATACCGGGAAACGCTCCAATGCGGCGGCCAATTTCTCCCCTCCCCGGCTCACAAAACGTGGTTTGGTCTTGAGTACAATCTCCGCATCCTCCATAATAGACATACCGGGTTTATCGAAGATCTGCCCAGCCACCCATACCTCACCCGCGCGGATCAACCGCTGCGCCACAGAACGGCTCTCCGCCAACCCGCGCGCGACGAGTAACATATCCAGTCGTTGTTTTTGAGATCGTGAATCAGCCACACGTAAAGGATACAGAAAAATGCATAAATAGCAAGGGGCAAGTCGGACGGGTTTTCCATTCTGTCCGACAGACAAGAATGTCTATGTTTCCGTCAGTCTTTGCAACACCACAAGCAAGTCTTCGGGGAGGGGAGCAGAAAACGTCATCTCTTTTTCAATGGTAGGATGCTTTAATGTCAAATCACGAGCATGAAGGAACTGGCGTGAAATCTCCAATACAGGATGGGAGGGGCCATAGACACGATCTCCTACCAGGGGATAACCAAGCCACGAGAAATGAACGCGAATTTGGTGGGTGCGTCCGGTTAACAAGTCAATGTTCACCAGGGTATAAGGATGGTTTTCGTTATCATAGTACACAGATTGTATCTGCCAACGAGTACGGGCTACCTTACCTTTCGCAACCACTGCCATTTTCTTACGATGCACAGGGTGCCGGCCAATGGGGGCCTCGATCAATCCCGTTTCTTGGGGCAATCGTCCCTCTAACAAAGCCACATAGACTTTGCGCACGGTGCGCTGTTTAAATTGTGCCTGCAACGCGCGAATTGCCCGATCATGTTTGGCAACTACCAAGACACCGGAGGTATCTTTATCTAAACGATGGACAATACCGGGCCGCACTTCTCCCCCAATGCCCTCCAAATCCGGGCAATGCGCCAGCAGCGCGTTCACCAGGGTACCGGACCGGTTTCCGGCTCCAGGATGCACGACCATACCAGCGGCTTTGTTAAGCACAACTATATCCTTGTCTTCGTAGAGAATATCAAGGGGCAGCACTTCCGGCACAATTTCGGTAAGCTGTGGGGAGGGAACCTGCACGACAATTTTATCCCCCACACGGGTTTTATAGGCAACCCGGGTCAATGTCCCGTTTACAGAAATCTGTCCGGTCTCGATCAATCGCTTAACCATCATCCGCGATAAGTCTGGTAATGCCTCCGCCACAAAGCGATCCAGGCGATCCCCAGGTATCTCTACTGCTAGCGTATATATTTGAACTTGTTGCTGATTGGACACCCTATCATTTCCTTTCAGTTGGAGAATATACCATCATAAAACGTAAGCATTTTTATATTTTACGTGCCGGTTCAACCACCTAATTCATCTAAAACGCACTCAAATTATTGGATTACTTAGGAGGGGGTTCAACGTACACAGGCACAGATACTGTTTCATCTCCCGAGGTAATCAACATCGTACCAAGAATCACATGATCACGATTATCGCGCACAATCTCATAGAGGACAAAGTTTGAAGTCGGACCAGCGATAACATTATCAAGCGTGTTCCATGCATACGTATAGAAGCAATTGCCGCCATTCCCCCGCACAAAAATATACGCTTTCCAACCCTCATTTGGTGTCGATACTGTGTTATGCGTCCACGCCTCTCCCCACAGAGGACCCCCATCACATATCGGCGTGGGCGTAGGCGTGGGCGTCGGTGATGTTTCAGGGGTGGGTGTTAATGTTGGCAGGGGCGTCATTAACGGTACTTCGTGGAGATCACGTTTTACCTCCAAACCCTCGATTTGTGTCCACCCCTCAAATTCTCCATCTGATGTACGCACATAAACCCATTCGGGGAAGTCGGGATCATATCCTACAACTTGAAGAAGTGTGCCCGAAGGCAATGTATCACTAGACCACCACCACTTGCTGGCACCAGATCGTAACTCAATCTCTTCCTCCAACACCAGCGCCATCACCTCCGCGGCATCAGAAGTCACAGCCACGATGGCCGTAGGAGTAGGTGTCGGAGACATACTAGGAGAGAGAGGAGTTTCAGGCAAAACTGTCGGGGTACTTGTCGGGGTCGGCGGCGCGCTCTCTATCACAGACGTGGATATCCACGCCCGCTGCGCCACACTGTAGAGCCAAAATCCCACAGCATATTGCGTCCGAACATCCGTAGTGACGCCAATTTCTTGGGATAGGGGAATCTCAATATATTCATAATAGGCTATAATCGTCGTTGGTGGCTGATGCGCGGGTATCAGGTTTTCCCCATCCAATAACCAGTTGCACTTACCGTAAAAGTAAACATCGGTCCGCGCCGAATCCGCGACCCAAATCGGACCTTGAATCTCCATATTCCATACTGCAAAGTAGGCAATCCACCGTCCTTCCACTCCTGTCCGTTCCACCACGGCTTGAGCATAATCGCGCAGGATTGTCGTGGCAAAATAGCGCGGAGCGCGATCTCCGACTTGCTCCCATCCCCCATTATACGCCGCCAATGCATTAAAAATATCCCCATGTCCCTGCCGGATGATTGTAGCCAACGTGCGCGTTCCCCAAAATAAGTTTGTCTCTGGGTCCACCAACTCTTTTTGGGTAGGACGCCAGGAAAATCCGGCTTCCTTCGGCATAATCTGCATCAATCCCACGGCTCCCGCAGGGCCAACCGCATTGGCTTCTCCACGAGACTCCATCCATACCAGTGCTGCCAAAAAGTCAGGGTCTAGTGTGCGCCGCTGGGCCTCTTGAACGATCAGACTTCCCCAACGTTGCACCTTAGTGTGCCAATAAGATGACAGGGCCGGATTTTGCAATTCATAATTCGGTGCAATCAGGGAGTATCCTTGTGATTCGTGATTTGATCCAACCAGGGGGTATTTTCGCGATCCGTCGCGCAATTCCCCGGCAGATACACTCGTGTCCACCGTTATCATCGCGGCGAGCAGTAATACTCCGGCGAACAACAAGAGAAACGCCAAGCGCAAGCTTTGCATCAAATCACGCTTTCCTACCGACATGTATTTCACAGATTTATGCACTTTCTCCTGCAAGATCCGCAGCGAATATTTGCGCGGCAATTTCAAGATAAGAGATCAGATTGGTTTCCGGTATCCCTTTAGAAAGCAAATACCGCTCCAACAAATGGGCAGGTGTCATCGTATCGGGTTCCAGGCCCTCTAGTCGATCACGCGCCGTCCGTTCTACTTCGCGGTTAATTTGAGCGAAGAAAGCCGGTTCCAACAGAGGAACTAAATCAGCATCACGGAGACGCGGCTCCTGTTCCGGCGTCATAGATACAATCAAACGGACAACTACATCCATCAGGGTATACCGCGCGAGGTGTGCCTGAATTGCCGCCAGAGGATCTGTTTCCTGCCGGACATCCACACGCACGGTGATGAAGGGACGTGCAGATAATTCTATATAGCGCCACGTTGTACTGCCACGTGCAATTTCAATCCAACAAAACCCCTTTGGCTGCTTTTCCTCGCCAAAGTCTACCCGTTCAAGGCTGCCAGGATAGACAACCGGCGGCGTGTTTTCCGGGTTGAGGTTCTGATGTTGATGGATGTGTCCCAACGCCACATAATCCCACACAGGATCGATCAGCGCCGAGAGAGGTACAGCCACGTCGCGTCCAACCATAATGTTGCGTTCCGATCCCCAATGCGCGCTATCTACGGAAAAATGGCCCATCAAAACGGCAGGAATCTCTGTGTCCACCTGCGCCGCCATCTGCTGAATTAAGCCCACCACCACTTCGGTCACAGTACGATCCAGGTCCTCCTGGCTCAAGCCACGAAAATGATCGCGCGTGAGCAAGCGTTGGCGTATGGGGTAAGGGAAAACCGCGATTTGAATAGGCCCACGCTGTGTTTCAATGCGCAACACTTCCGGTTTACGCGCCACGATAACGTGTGGCACTCCCAGTGTATCAAAGATCGCCACGCTGGACGCACGCCGCTCCATCACGGGAATATCGTGATTACCTTCTAACAATACAGTAGGAATTTTGGCCTCCGATAAACGCCGGATACGCAGCGCAAATTCTCGCTGGTATGTCGGGTCAGGTGTGCGATTACGAAAGGCATCCCCTGCAAAGAGTACCAGGTCAGCTTCGTGCTCAATCGCGTACGCCACCACATCATCAAGCCGGTCAAGAAAGTCCACTACGCGGCGATTTAACCCGGTTTCCGGGTCCAATCGCCCGTAGTTTTCCATCCCAATATGAAGGTCGGCGAAATGTAAAATACGAATAGGTTCCCTCATCAATCACATCCGTGGCAAAACAATCCCTTTCTGCCCCTGATATTTGCCCTTCTTATCCGCGTAAGAAATTTCACACGGCTCATCACCTTCAAAAAATAACACCTGGGCAATCCCTTCGTTGGCATAAATCTTGGCCGGGAACGGGGTCGTGTTACTGATTTCTATAGTAATATACCCGTGCCAACCCGGCTCTAAGGGGGTAAAATTTGTTACGATACCACAACGTGCATACGTAGATTTTCCAAGCACAATCCCCATCACATTTTCTGGCATACGAATATATTCGAGGCTGCGGGCCAGGCCAAAGGCGTTGGGAGGAATCTCACAGGAATCGCCCACCACATCCTTGAACAAGTCGGGGTCAATATCTTTAGGGTCTACCACCGGCATGCTGGCGCGCAAATCCATAGTTCGACCCAGCACATCATAAGCAGTAGAGCGTTTCGTCACCATATAGGGTACCACCTGGAGCAGAAGTTCTTGCACATGGCGTGCTCGTGTGACACGCCACCGCCAGGTGGATGCAGGCCCTCTATGGATCTCATCCAGGGGCAGATCTTCACCGGCAATATACCCTACTCCCGTCATTTGTGCTAACAAGCGGATCGTAGGTTCGTGCGGCATCACCACAGTGATTTCAACTATGTTTTTGTTATATGCACCGCCATGATTCGTCCCGGTAGTCTGATGATAGGTAATCTCCCCCTCACCATCCAAAATTCCCGCGATCCATGCTGCCTGCGCAGGGGAAAGGTTTTTAACACTGGACTCATATTCCAGGATTTTGAACTCATCGGCAATACGAATATCGTATCCATACCCCGAAAGTCCATAGGAAATTTTACCGTCACGGACACTATCTGCCACAAATGGCTCGATCATCCGGTATTCCTGCACCATCTGCTTAATCCAACGATCTGCTTTAATTGACATTCGGTTTTTAATCTCTATGTGTTTCTACAGCTACTACATTCGTTCAGGAGCATCCATGCCCATTAAGTGTAAAACGCGGGCCAGGACACCCTTTGCCGCGCGCACCAACATTAAACGGGCCTTCGTCAATTCCGCTTCAGCAGGGTCAGAAGAAACTACATGACAATCGCGGTAGAAAGCATGGAACTCCGAAGCCAATTCGGTAGCGTAGGTTGTGAGATAATGCAGTGCAATATTCTCCGCCGCGCCCGCGATAATCTCCGGGAAGGTACACATTTTGCGAATCAAGGTCAGCTCGCTAGGATGCGTGAGTAATGCCGGGTCGCCCATCGTCTGCAAATCCCAGCCTTGCTCTTCCGCGTGCCGCAAAACGCCCGCGATGCGCGTATGAGCATACTGGACGTAGTACACGGGATTACGATCTGATTGTTCTACCGCCAGGTCCAGATCAAAATCAAAGGTAACATTGACGGTGCGCGTCAACATCATATAACGGATAGGATCTGGGCCAACCTCATCCACCAGCTCTCGCAATGTGACAAACTCGCCGGAGCTTTTGCCCATACGCACTTGCTGCCCACCGCGCAGCAAGGTGACCATTTGATAAATGATAAATGACATCCGGTCAGGGTTAACGCCCAACGCTTTGGCCGCGGCTTGAACGCGCGGAACATCTCCGTGGTGGTCTGCGCCCCAAACATAAAACGCCCTGTCAAAACCCCGGATAATCAGTTTGTTCCATAAATAGGGGATATCGGAGGCCAGGTAAGTAGGACGATCCTCCGGATTAGGGATTACCTGCGGTGAACGAATCAACACAGCATCCTTATCCAAATCCGGGTGGCGGAACCAGGTTGCATCATCATATTCCACAATATGGTCTTCCGCACGCAACTTCGCCAGCATCTCCTCAAACAACCCGGACGTGTAAAGAGATTTCTCATGGAACCAAGTATCGAAACTAATACGCAATTGGGCCAGGTCTTCACGCACACCTTCTAGAACTCGCTCAATACCCCAGATCCCCAGTTCACGAATAGCGCTGTCCCGCTCCATATCCAAATAACGCCGACCCACCTCATCTGCGATCTCCTGTGCAAACTCTGTAACATACGCACCCGGATACCCCTGCTCAGGGAAAGGTTCATTAACACCCAAGAGGTTCGCATAACGGGCGAAGATGCTCGCGCCGAAATGTTGCACTTTGGAACCCGCATCATTCACGTAATACTCGCGTTCCACAATGTAACCAGCAGCATCCAACACCGCGGCCAACGCATCACCCAGCACCGCATTGCGTGCCGACCCAATCGTCAATGGCCCGGTAGGATTGGCGCTCACAAACTCAACTTGGACACGCTTACCCACGCCTAGAGCAACATTTCCCCATGTTTCCCCAGCTTCAAGAATCACAGGAACCTGCGCACGCAGCCACGCCTCATCCAACGTGAAATTGAGGAACCCAGGGCGTGCAACTTCCACCTGAGCCACGAAATCAGCCGCCGGCAAATACGCCCTAACAGCTTCTGCAATCTGAAATGGCGCGCGGTGCAACACTTTAGCCAGCCCCAGACACACCGGAGAACTATAATCCCCATGGGCTTCATGCCGCCCTGATGTAACCGGAATCGGATCCGGTAATTCAAATGCAGGGAACGTACCCGCTTCCTGCGCCGCCACCAATCCGGCACGAATTATCTCCACTATCTGCTCTTTTAACGTTACAGCTAATCTCATTCATTCACTCCTACCGACAGGTCCGCTGGTAATTTCTCTAGGAAATACGGGAATTGCTTCTGCCACCAGGGCCAATCATGATTCACATCGTAACCCCAATAATCCACCAGGGCCGGCACATCCAACGCCCTGAGTACAGCTTCCAAAGCACGCGTTTCACGCACATGATCCTCTTCCCACGCCCCCTGCCCGACACAAATCATAATGGCACTTTGACGAAAACGCTCCAAATACCACGGGTCCTCCAGGTTGGGCAAATAGAGCAACGGGAAGTTAAAATAAACATTATCATCCACATAATCCCCTACAAAATACCACGGCCCATAGAGACCACTCATCGCAATGACACCATCGAAAACATCAGGATGCCGGAACAGAAAATTGACCGCGTGTCCAGCCCCCATGCTACATCCCGTGGTCATAAATTGCTCTACTGTATCCAAATGTGTGCGGATAAAGGGTACCAAGTCCTCCACAACGTAAAGGTCATAAGCATGATGTCGCCATCCCCGGTCGGCCGGATGGCGTCCAAATCCCAGCCACGCCTCACTATCCACACTGTCCACTGTCACCAGACGAACTTTACCCTGGTCAATGAATTCTCGCCCGGCCTCAACCATCCCAAAATCCTCAAACTCGTAAAACTTCCCACCACCACTAGGAAACACCACGAAGGGCTTACCTGCATGACCATATATCTTAAATTCCATATCACGGTTGAGATGGGTACTCCACCGCTTATGATATTCTATGTGCATAGCTCTCTCCCTTCTCGTTATTGCAAAACAAAATCTATCATCAAAAGCCACAATCTTAACCCATTGTCGGTAAAGGTCAAATTGTGTAAACTATCCATTTGGAAATATTCGGTGAGTACATCCCGCAGTTCCTGGCGTAGCGAGGCGCTAAGGAACATTCTCAATTAATATTCATCGTACTATCTCTATGCCGGAGCCAGAATCCCCTCAATCACGCGCTGTAACACCTCAAAATCTGGCGAACGGACCAAGTAAGCATAATCGCCAATCGCCGGCGCTAAGACGGGACTAATTGTCTCATGATGCGGAATGGCAGTTCCATAGGTATGCAATACCTCTTCGTGAGAAAGACGATGGGACAGGTGGTACTTGCGTCCAACATAGGCGCAATGGTATGGACGTGAATAGAAGGCTGAAAACCGGTTGGATACCACCAGATTGGCCCATTCCTGGTATAAATCAATGTCATTCGCATAATTGAACATATCCATCGTCAATCCCCCCGGTGGACGCATGTTCACTTCTAGTGCAAACCACCGGCCATCTGTGAGGTGGAAGAATTCAATATGGAAGAACCGCTCACGAAGATTAAAGGCTTGCACTGAGCGACGTCCCACATCTTCCAATTCTGCTGGTAATTCTCGCAAGGAATAGTAGAACAATTCCAATCCTTCATTCACAGTTTCCATAATGCCCTGACTAAAAAAATGAGAGGTGTAAAAGACAATGTTACCCATCTGATCGGTCAGGCCATCAAAAGAATATAACTCCCCGGCGAGGAATTCTTCCATTAGATAGTCCTCCACCGGTTTCTCAGCAAAGAAACATGCCAATGCCTCACCATCGCAGATTTTGTAGGTCGCGGCGGCCCCCACGCCAATATCGGGTTTGGCGACTACCGGGTATCCAACCTCGGCAATAAATTCACGAGCCATAGCCAAATTTTGCGCAAGTATTCCTCGCGCCACGTGGATACCTGCATTGGTAAACACTTGCTTCATCTTAGATTTACGCTTGACCCACTCAATATCACAGTTCTTCGGTCCTACAACGTTAAAATCCGTACGCAACTGAGCATCGGTCATTAGCCAATACTCATTATGCGACTCAATACGATCCAATTTGCCATAGCGATGCGTAAAATAGCCACAAGCCCGGACTAACTGATCGTAATCGTGTAAATCCTCCACACGGTAATACTCAGTCAACGCCTGGCGCAATTCCGGGCGCAGGGTGTGATACTCGGCATCCCCCAATCCCAAGACATTCACACCCAAATTACGCAGCGATACCGCAAAATGATAATAGTTAGGTGGAAAATGTGGTGAGAACAATAGAACATTCATCTTTTCTCTCCCATCCTGCACAACCGACATCCCCTAATAAAACAAGGGGGGAAAGGATTTTCCCCTCCCCCTATCTGACAGACTCAGTAGATCACAACTCTTAGGTGGGGCGCACTTTGGCGTGCGATATCATGCTGCTATGTGGACTAAAAATTCCGTTTCAAATGGCGTTAAGTGTACCCCACCTACTAGAAACTCCCCCTCAACTAATATGACAAACCCATCCAGTGATACTATGTTTTAAAGAAATGTCAAACCCCGTAGGTCATGGTTTATCACATTTGGGCTGTCCCAACTTTCCAGAAAGCCCAAAGCGAGCCAGGAAATGCAGAAAACCCACGTCGAAGATTACATCGAATTTTATCGTCGCTCCCACCAGACGTAAATTAACGCATCCCGGCCCTCTTCATAGTAATCCACCTGAATTTTGTGGTTCCCCTTGGTCAGATCAACTTCTTTACAAGAAGCGACATCACCCTTAGAACCATGCCACTCGTCAATGATCACGCTACCATCTAAATAAAGACGCACGCCATCATCCGCGCGCACGCAAAAAGCGTAATTATCCTCCCAGAAAGAGGCCATGCGCGTCCAGCGCACACTGAAAAATTCATCAGGGATACCATCCATCGGAGCTGCCTGTCCCCACTCAAAGCCAATGAAATCATCCATACGTGTGATCACTGGCGCTCCCGACAGATTGACGTTCCCAAAATACTCACCCAACCAGGCATGGGAGGGAATTCCAGTTTGATACGCAGAAGGTGTAGGAGTCCCGACCGGTGTCAGGGTGGATACAAATTGTGGGGGGGTATCGCCCAATCGCTTAAACGAGAATTCCATAACTGCATTACCGGTGCCCTCAAAATAGTCAATCATCACCGGGTGTTGGCCCGGCGGCAAGATCACGTCCACCTCGTGCAGCACCTCTGCGCCCACTTGCCAGACATCTAGTATCAACATCCCTGCCACCCGGATCCGCACGCCATCATCGGCCAGTGCAGTAAAGCGATACAATCCTCCCTGGAAATTGATGGTGCGAGTCCAACGCACGGAAAAATTGTCTGTGTTAAGACGTGTATCCGGTGAACTCAATCCCCAATGAAAATTCACGGCCCGATCTTCACGGATAAACACGGGTTCCCCGGTAGGTTCAGTACCGGCATAGTACTCGCCCCGCCACGTTCCACCGGCAGAAACCACGGGCTGAGTGACCGCGGGTTTCGGAGTTGGAGTAGGCGGCACAGCAGGTGGGGATACCGGCGCCGGGGTCGGCGACGTAGGACTCCCCGGAATAATCAATCGCTGGCCGGCATAAATATAGTTCAAATTGTAGATGCCGTTAACCTGCGCAAGCGCCCAGACACTCACGCCATAGGTAGATGCGATACTCTGCAATGTGTCTCCATAGCGCACAATATGCACACCTCCCGGTGTCCCAGTAGAAGTGCTGCCAGAAGAAATAACAATCTGCTGTCCCACAAAAATATAGTTTGGATTGACAAGACCATTTGCCCGCGCCAAAGCCCACGGATCCACACCATAACGACGCGCAATGGCAAACAATGTTTCACCAGGCTGCACAATGTGAGTGATATTGCCTGACGTTACCGTTAGACGTGCCGTGCCAACTCGCTCTAATCCTGCTTGCACCGGCAGCCCCATCCCCAACAAAAGCATAATGCTTACCAGTAAAAACAATATCTTTTTCATCAATGAGACTCCTAACCCGGATTACCCGGAATTCATTGAGACGAATTGACTCAGAAATCCTGCTTACTTTTACAAACGGGATTTCGAAATCTGGCCTCAATTTGTGAAGTGAAAACTTATCTCTTATAATATACAAGAGTACGTAAGAGGTCAAGCGAACTGAGAGAAAAAACCTATGCAACGCATTTTAAGTCTGGATGATGAACTAGAAATTCTCTACCTGCTTCATACAATCTTTGCACGCGCAGGTTACGAACACATCTATACAACCGATACCGAATATGCTTTACATATTCTTCACTCTCAACCCATTGATCTCTTTACACAAGATGTCATGCGCCCGGACATTAACGGCTACACACTTTACCAAATTATGCAACAAGAAGCAGACCTCAAAGGTATCCCTATCTTAATTATCACAACGCAAGCGCCAATGGTCCTTATGGAACGCAGTATGGAACTTTTTAACGCTTTATATCCCAATTATTATGTCGCTATGCCTTTTACCCCACGCGAATTACTTAATAAAGTCAAACAAATTCTGAAAGACTAAGGAGAATATGAATACAACACAAACTACTTTACCCCACTGGGATGTGAGTACCGTTTACTCTAAACTGGATGCACCTGAATTTGAGGTAGCATTCACTCACCTGGTGCAAGCCATATATGATATGGAAACGCTATTCAATACAGAGCATATCCAATTGCTTGATACTCCACCAATCTTAGACACATCCCTCATATCGCGCTTTGAGACAGTTATCACACGGGTGAATACCATCAGTACTGAGGCACACACCCTATATGCGTACATTTCGGCCTTTGTTACTACCGATTCACGCAACGCAACGGCGCAAGCCCTGAATAGCAGACTTCAAATGGAGTTAGTGCGACTCAATAAATTAGAGGTCCGGCTCACGGCATGGTTAGGTTCACTGGATATCGAACCGTTAATCACCACCTCACAAGTAGCTCGAGGACACGCCTACGCTCTCCGCAAAGCACAAATCGAATCACAACACCTGATGTCCCCTGCCGAAGAAACCCTGGTCGCGGAACTCGATCTAGTCAGTGGCAAGGCATGGGCTAAACTTTACAACAATTTCAGTTCCCAAATTACGCAAACAGTAGAGATCGACAACGAGGCGAAAGTGTTACCCATGACAGCGCTGCGCAATCTGGCATTTGATCCTGATGCGAAAATACGTGAACACGCATATAGAGCGGAATTGGCCGCCTGGGAAGCCAACGCGCTACCGATTGCTGCTGCACTCAACAGCATCAAGGGGCAAATGAATCTCCTAAGCGCGCGGCGTGGGTGGGAATCCCCCCTGGCGGTTGCGCTGCACGAAAATCACATTGATGCACAAACCCTGGACACTATGCTGGCAGCAGCCCGGGAACACTTTCCCAATTTCCGGCGTTACCTCAAAGCAAAGGCCCGGTTATTAAACACAGAGTGCCTGGCCTGGTATGATTTATTTGCCCCGGTAGGGAAGAGCGAAAAATCCTGGAGTTATACGGAAACTCAGAATTTTATCATCAAAGAATTTGGAAATTTTTCCCATAAGTTGCGCGCGCTCGCCGAGCGCGCGTTCAATGAGGACTGGATTGATGCCGAGCCGCGCGATGGAAAACGAGGAGGCGCGTTCTGTATGTGGCTGCGCGGCGATGAATCTCGTATCCTCAGCAATTACCAGCCCTCTTATGATGGGATGAGTACCCTCGCCCATGAACTGGGGCACGCCTACCATAATCTGGCTCGCTCCGGTTGCACCTACATCCAGCGCCAAACCCCGATGACGTTAGCCGAGACTGCCAGCAATTTCTGCGAGATCCTGGTCCGCGATGCCGCCCTGAAAGCGGCCCCGCCACAAGAACAAATTGCCATCCTGGAAGCTTTCTTGCAAGGCGCGTGCCAGGTTGTGGTGGATATTACCAGCCGTTTTCTGTTCGAGACAGAAGTGTTTGAGAAACGTAAAACCCGCGAGTTGGCAGTAGAAGAACTCAATACACTGATGCTGGAAAGTCAACGCGCCACGTATGGCGAGGGGTTAGATTCCCAAAAGCTTCATCCCTATATGTGGGCCGTGAAACCCCATTACTATGGCTCTACCTTCTACAACTTTCCCTATATGTTTGGGTTGCTCTTTAGCCTGGGTCTCTACACGCATTACCGTCAAAAACCAGAAGCCTTCATCCGCAACTATGATGACCTGCTTTCCGCAACCGGGGTGGAAGATGCTACTACCCTGGCTATGCGTTTTGGTATCAACTTGCACGCGCCCGACTTCTGGCATAACAGCCTCACGCTGATTGATGAAGATATCGCGCGTTTTGAGGTATTGGTGAATAGCTCTTTGCCGCTTTAGCACGCTAGGGTATAATCATATCATTCGCAAAGGTACAAAGAACCAATAACTGATCATTAATAACTATTTTTGGAGGAATCCTAATGGAATTGGGTATTATCGGATTACCGACCAGCGGCAAAACTACTGTTTTCAATGCACTGACTCATGCTGACCGGCCTACCGCTGCGGCATCTACGGGCAAACTAGAACTTTTCAGCATGGTCGTTGATGTACCTGATACGCGGGTTGACCGGCTCAGCGCACTTTATAACCCACGCAAAACAACTTACGCGAAGGTCACCTATACTGATATCGCTGGTCTGGATCAAAATCTAGGTAAAGCCGGACTGAGTGGCCCACTACGCAACCAAATTGCACCAATGGATGCTTTCGTTCACGTAGTACGTGCTTTTGAAGACCCCCAGGTTGCCCACCCTCTAGGAAGTGTCAATCCGCAGCGCGATCTAGATAACCTGGATGGAGAATTTCTGTTAGCCGATATGCTTACGGTGGAAAATCGCCTGGCTCGCATCGCGGAAGGTTTAAAAAAGGGCGCGAGAGGGGACGAACGCAAGGCTTTACAGGAAAACGAACTACTCTTTCATCGTCTAGAAGAATCCCTCAACGAAGGGATTCCCTTACGAGAGCTGGATTTGACGCAGGAAGAAAAGGCAGGGTTGCGGGGTTACAGCCTGCTAACCCTTAAACCTGTGCTGGTATTACTCAATACCAGCGAAGATGCCCCGCCGGCTGCCGAACAGATAACTTATACCCACCAGGCTTCAAGCGTCATCTCAATGCAAGGTAAACTTGAAATGGAAATCAGCCAATTAGATGTCGAAGAAGCTCAAATGTTTATGGAAGAATTCGGCATTCAAGACCTGGCAGCGGAACGCGTTATCCAAGCCTCGTACAAATTATTAGGATTACATTCTTTTTTCACCGTGGGGGAAGATGAAGTACGGGCCTGGAATATCCCCGCGAATGCCACTGCCGTTGACGCCGCGGCCACCATCCATACCGACTTGGCGCGTGGATTTATCCGGGCCGAGGTGGTCGCCTACACTGATTTAATCGAGGCCGGCAGTATGGCCGCCGCACGGAAAGCTGCCAAAGTTCACCTGGAAGGCAAGACTTACCAGGTACAGGATGGTGATATTGTACATATTCGCTTTTCTGTTTAAACCGGTGCTGATGATACTTCTTGGGGGCTTATATGCGTGAACCAGAAACCAAAATTGAATGGTTGTTCATTAACCTGCGCTGGCTCTTTTTGACGGCGGTTGCAGGCGTGATTGGTGTTGAAGCGGTGCTAAACAATACGCCACTTCCCATCTCCGTTGTTATCTTGCTCATTATCGGCGTCGCAACCAATATACTGGCGATGATCTCACTCTTTCAAAGTTCATTAAGTAAGTTCACGCGGACCTTTACCCTGATAGGGGATATAGCATTAACATTAGGCTTTATCGCCGGTTCTGGCGGTACCCAAAGCCCACTGCTGTTTTTCACACTCATTCCTATCATCACCGCAGCTTTACGCTACACGTGGTTCATAGGTATGTTATTCGCAATCGCCATCGTGATGGCATATTGGGGAATAGCTTGGTATCTAGATTTATCGCAAGTCATCCCGCCCCCACTTCCCCAAATATTTCCTTATCTAACTACTGGCATTGTATTGTTATTTGCCGGCGGCGCGGTTAGCTTAATTAGTGCGCGAATCAAACAAACCCTGAAGGTTGAGCAACAACGACGGAAAGCCGAAACGGAAGCTGCGCTAACTTCAGCGCACCAAAGAGTACGGCTCATCTTCGAACTGGCCAGTACACTGAGTGCAACGCTTAACTATGAACGTGTACTCGAAACTGCATTGGATGTAAGCAATGCCGGCCTGCGAGAGATACTTTCCCGCGATGTCAAACAAGTGGGGATGATTCTGCTGTTCGGTATGGATCAAACCCTCTATGTCGCCAAGTCACGTGGACTCTCCAATATGGACGAGCAACGCCGCTTTCCAGCCCAACAAGGAATTTTAGCTAAAGCCATCACACAGGTCGATCCCGTCGTGGTAGAGGAACCGGGACAGGACCCAGAACTGGGGCAGGTTATTGCCACGCACAATACCCGGCAAGCTATTGTGATCCCGCTACGCGCCGGCTTTGAAAGTTACGGCTTGTTGGTCCTATGCAGTTATGAATCAGAAACTTATACGCACGACTTCCAAGACCTCTTAGTTGCAGTTTGTAATCAGGCTGTGATGGCGCTCCAAAATGCCAGTCTATATCAAAATCTAATGGAGGAGAAGGAACGCTTGGTTGAAGTAGAAGAAACAGAGCGCAAGAAGTTAGCGCGCGACCTGCACGATGGCCCTACCCAAACCATTGCTGCGATTGCTATGCGCCTCAACTATATCCGGTTGTTGCTCGAAAGAGATCCCGGTAAAGCTGTTGAAGAACTCTCACAACTCGAAGAACTGGCGCGCAAAACCACAAAAGAAATCCGTCAAATGCTCTTTATTCTGCGTCCTCTCATTTTGGAAACGCAGGGATTGGCACCGGCCGTTGAACAATTAGTGCAGAAAATTACAGAAACCAATCCCTTACCCATCCACATGGAAATTGATAGTGTCGCGGCCAAACTTATGAGCAAGGAAGCGCAGGGGGCCGTGTTCCACATCATCGAAGAAGGTCTTAACAATGTGAGAAAATATGCCCAGGCAAACGATGTTTGGATTCGTATCTATCCCAAGGGCACCAATGTCATCGCGGAAGTTGAGGACAATGGCAGTGGATTTGACATTGCTAAAACCGAGGCCAGTTATGATGAACGTGGCAGTTTGGGACTGAAAAACCTCCGGGAACGGGCCATCCTGGTCAAGGGCAAAACGGTCATCCAATCAGAACCCGGCAAAGGCACAAAAATTACGGTCACTGTTCCCGTTGACCGCAAGCAGTTATTGACACCATCTTGAACACCACAGCCGCCCTTCTAGAACGTTGGTTTTGGTTGGCCGTATCCCTTGTGTTGGCGCTGTTTACCATCATTGTGCGCTGGATTCTGGAGCAACCCGAAAGCCGTTTTGCAGAACAGCTTGCCGCCTGGCGCACGCGGCCCGAGGCAGACTGGATTATCCATACCACGCGGATGGTTTACGCACTAGGCATCCCCACGCTGGCATTGTTTTGGCGTGGGGTTTTAACCGAACGGGGCCTGGGGTTAAAACCCTGGCCCTGGACGAAGGATGCTGCCTCCTTTCTTATACAGTATGGTCAGAATACCGCCCGTCCTTCAGAAATAATATGGGAAATGTGGGTACAGGATTTAGGGTGGTGTCTTCTATTTGCCACAGCTTTCGGGTTCATCATTAAAATGAGCGATCTTACTGTCCTGCGTATGCAAAAAACGGCCAGTGGTCGACAGCCAGCTAACAGTCCCTCCTATACGCCGGCAACAAGGGAGTCCCCGCACGCGCTGCGAGAAGCTATTTATCATCAAGTACACTGGGCCTTCTACCGCGAGCCTTTTGTGCTACTATGGGGAGTCGCGCAGGGGGCATGGCTAGGACTTCTGCCTGTCGCCTTTGAAGCCCTCATCAACCCTCCCTGGTGGAAAAAGCTACGGTCTCCCACCCACAGCCGGGATACCTTTATTCGCATTGGACTTGCAGTACTCAGTGTTTTGATCTACATTCAGACACAAAACCTGTGGTTGGCGATCCTAACCGACACAATTCTTAGTTTTATTCTTGGATAAAAGCCAATATTCCTCACGCATTACAAAATGACTTGCCGCGTTGGCCAACGCCGTCACCACCGACCGTAACGCAACCTTCCTGAGTACCGGCAGCGACGTGGACGGCGCAAGTGGCTATTTCAAACTGATAGGGAGTAAAATGTCTACAACAAAATTAACCCGTATAGTATATTGGGGGCTATCGCTGTTCTTGATGTTGGGTATGTGGCTGTTCTCCCAGCCCTCGATTGCGCGCGCGGGGACGATTACCGTCACGAACACATTGGACGATGGCACGGGAAGCTTGCGCCAGGCCATCGCCGGCGCTGCCTCTAGCGATACCATTGTCTTCGATGACAGCCTTTCCGGCCTGACGATTACCCTCACTAGCACGCTGGCCATCACCCAAAACCTCATGATTGATGGCAGTGAGCTGACAACGTCTGTCACGTTGGATGGCAACAACACAGTACGTATTTTCAAGGTGGCGAACAATGCCCACTTCACCCTGGCAGATGTGATCCTGACCCAGGGCCGCGACCCCAGCACGGAATGTGATTCCCAAACTTTCTACGCGCCGGAGTGGGTTTCATGCGGCGGGGGGATTAAGATTGAGCCGGGCAGCGTCGTAACTGCGACGAACATCACGGTGCAGCGCAGCCATGCCTATATGGGCGGCGGCATCTACAATGCCGGGACCTTGCTCATTCGCCACAGCGATATCCTCAGCAACACCTCCGGCGAGGGGGGCGGGATTCATAATACCCATTACAATGTCGCTATCGGCGCGCTGACCGTACAGACCTGCACGATTGCCGGCAACACCGCCGACGCGGCCTCTCTCGCCGGCATTAACGCCGGCTTAAACACGGGCGGCGGCGGCATCTACGATTATGATGGCTCGGTGACGGTGCAAGACAGCACCCTCTCCGGCAATGTCGCCGCTTCCCCTAGTGACGGCGGCGGTATTTGGAGTCTCTATGGCAGCGTGCTGGTACAAAACAGCACGCTCTCCGGCAACTCGGCCCCGTATGGCGGCGGTATCTATAACTACCATGCTACCGTGACGTTGCAAAACAGCACCCTCGTCGGCAATACCTCATCCTGGCATAGCGGCGGCATCCATGCCTTTTACGGCACACTGCATTACCAGAACACGTTGATGGCCGATAACGTCGGCGGCGACTGTGGTTACACCTTTAGCGGTCCGATTGGAACCAACATCAACAACTGGGTGAAAGACGGCGGTTGTAGCCCGGCCTTCTCCGGCGACCCATTCGTCGGCCCGCTGGCAGATAACGGCGGGGAGACGCTCACGCACCTTCTCTCGCCCTTCAGCCTCGCCGTGGATGCCGGCGACGCGGCGACCAGCCGCCCCACCGACCAACGCGGCATGTCGCGCCCGATGAACGCCGGCTACGACATCGGCGCGGTGGAAGTGGTGACGCAACCGCTGTTCCGCTTCAGCTATGCCGTCCCGCCATCCAATACCGTGCCGTACTATGGCGGCATCGTGACCTACACGCTCGTCCTCACCAACATCAGCAGCGTGGATGAACCGGACATGCGCTTCATAACCACGTTGCCGGATAACGTGACGGGCGGCGGCTGGGTCACGCCGACCGACGGGCTGATGACGCAGAATACGTACACCGCCACCTTTGCAATTCCGGCGGGCATGACGCGCACGCTCATCTTCACGGCGACGCACGACTATGGGCTGCACTTTGCGAATACCGTGTATTTCAGCAATACCGCCTACAATCAGCCCTTCCCGCTCAACGCGGGGGCCGCGTGCGCGCCGATCTTCTTCGTGCGCAACAGCAACGATAGCGGCCCGGATAGTCTGCGTCAGGGCCTCACTGATGTGTGCGCCGGCGGCCTCATCACGTTTGCGCAGGACGCGGCCGTTTATCTGAATAGCGAGTTAGCCACCGCCGGGGCTGTCACGATAGACGGCAGCGGCTACGCCATCACGCTCAGCGGCGATAGCGGCAACGACGGCTCGCGCAATGTGCGCGTCCTGAATATCGGCGCGGGGCATAGCGTCACCCTCAGCCACCTCAGCCTGGTCAACGGCATCGCCGCTAGCGGCGGCGGTATCTACAACGCCGGCCTCCTCAACATGACCGCGCTCACGCTCACCGGCAACCTGGCTAACGGCGGTTTTGACGACAACCACGGCGGCGCGCTCTACAATGCCGGGACGGTGCAGGCGCAAGATAGCCAGTTTACCAACAACCAGGCGGATTCAATCTACAGCAATCGTTACGGGCGCGGCGGCGGCATCTACAATGCGGCGGGGAAGACAATAACGCTCACTCACTGTACTATCGCCAGCAACCAGATTCCGCACACCCTCGCGGAAGGCGGCGGCGGCTACAACGCGGGTACGCTGACGCTGCACGAGTGTACTATCGCCGATAATCAGGCGGTGGACGGTAACGGTGTGTTCAATACCGGCGCGCTACAGGTCAATGGCAGCACCTTCAGCGGCAATGTCCGGTATTCGTACGATGTCGGCTATGGCGGCGCGCTCAACCACGCGGGCGGCGCGGCCTGGATCCAAAACAGCACCTTCTCCGGCAACCGCGCGAGCTATGGCGGCGGCATCTACAATACCAGCGCGCTCACCGTGCAAAACAGCACGCTCACCGGCAACGAGGCAATTTACTATAACTACGGCGGCGGCCTCCGCCTGGAGAGCGGCTCGGCCTATCTCTACAACACCCTCATCGCCAACAGCACCTATGGCGATTGCATCACCGCGGGCGGCGTCATCTCCGCCAACGTCCACAATTTGCTTGAAGACGGCTCGTGCGGCGCGGCCTTCTCCGGCGACCCGGCGATTGGCCCGCTGGGGGATAATGGGGGGAGCACAGCGACCGCGCCCCTACTGCCCGCCTCTCTGGCGATTGACGCCGGCGACCCGGCGACCTGCCTGCCCACCGACCAGCGCGGCGTGACGCGGCCCCAAAATGGCGCGTGTGACATCGGCGCGGTGGAAGCACCGCAGCAGCCCGTCGTCCGCCTCGCCAAAACCGTCACGCCCACGCTGG
>JAFGFI010000345.1 GCA_016931185.1 Anaerolineae bacterium | reverse complement strand
CTTGTGACCCAGAAGTTCCTGGACGGTGCGAATATCGTAGCCGGCTTCGAGTAAGTGGGTAGCGAAGCAATGGCGGAAGGTGTGCGGGCCCACGGGCTTGACGATCCCGGCGGACTTGGCCGCGGCGCGCACGGCCTTCTGCACGCTGCTTTCGTGGATGTGATGGCGGCGCAGTGCGCCGCCGCGCGGGTCTTTAGAAATCCGGTCAGAGGGGAAGATATACTGCCATCCCCACTCAGTGCAGGCGTTGGGATACTTACGTTCCAGGGCGTCAGGCAGGTAGACGCAGCCGTAGCCATGAGCCAGGTCTTGTTCATGCAACGCCCGCGCGTGGACCAAATGATCGCGTAGCGCCGGGATGACAATTTCCGGCAGCATGGTGACGCGATCCTGCCCACCTTTGCCATCGCGTACAGTGAGCTGAAGCATCTCGAAATCGACATCTTTCACCCGCAAGTGTAGACACTCCATCAGGCGCAGGCCGCTGCCGTAGAGGAGACGCGCCATCAGCAAGTATGCGCCGGTAAGATGGGCCAATATTTGCTGCACCTCCGATTTGGTGAGTACGGTAGGCAAGCGTTGGGGTTTCCTGGCGCGGATGGCGTCGAGGTCGAGGAGGTCGAGGTCCTGATGTAGCACCTCGCGATAGAGGAAAAGGAGCGCGGCAAGAGCCTGGTTTTGAGTGGAGGCGGCGACGTTGTCTGCGGTCGCCAGGTGGGCGAGGAAGGCGCGGATTTCTGGCGTTCCCATGTCGCGGGGATGGCGCTTGTTATGGAAAAGGATAAAGCGTCTAATCCAATCGACGTAGGCTTCTTCGGTGCGCAAAGCGTAGTGTTTGATGCGCAGCAATTCGCGGACCTGGTCAAGCAGTTTGGGCGGTTGTGCCATCATCCCTCCACTGGTCTGCAAAGTTTGTTTGTGCGTGTGTTTGACTTGTGAGAAAAACTACTATATACTGAAATAAGTTCACACGATCCATATTGTCGGTATTGTACCCCACTTCGATTTTTCGGCAAAAGCACCGTTGGGGGAGTCTTATGCGGAGAAAATTCGGCATAAAATGCCTGAGGAGGTGCTTTTGCGGAACGGGATAGCGGAGGCTTAGGCGGAAGAAATTCCGTATAATTACATGTTGGGCGAATCCTTGCCTATCCGCCACCATCACGCAAAATAATTAGTTTCACCCTAACGAAGCATACGTCGCCCGATGTTACTGAAAGCCTTTGTCACCGTCGAAACGCAACGGCCCGAGTGGGACATCGCCGATATTTTCCGTAAGTACTGGCGGGAATATCGGCAGCGCTATGGGGCCGATCCGTGGCAGGAACAGGTGGCGCGGCATATTATGGACTGCCGCACGGCGAAACTCGGCGGGTATGCGCGGCAGTGCGACAACTGCGGCAAAATCCTGGTGGCCTATTGCGCGTGCCGGGATCGGCATTGTCCGAAGTGCGGGGCATGGGCGCGGGCGCAATGGCTGGCGCAGCAGGAGCAACTGCTGTTACCGATTCCCTACTTTCATATCGTCTTCACCACGGACCACGCCCTCAACGTGCTGGTGGCCGGGGGTAATGAGCGCGTGATTTACGATTTGCTGTTCCGCGCGGCCACCGAGACCCTGAAAGAATACGGGCAGCGGGAGTTAGGGGGCGAGTTAGGCATCACGGCGGTGCTGCATACCTGGGGACAACAATTGCCGCGGCATATTCACTTGCACACGCTGGTGACGGGCGGGGCGTTGGGGCGCACAGCAGATGGGCGGTATCGGTGGCAGGCGAGTAAAGCCAACTACTTGTTTGACATCGTGGCGGTGGCGGCGACGTTCCGGGACACATTCTGCGAGGGGTTATTAGCGTTGCACCAGCAGGAGCAGTTGGTGGCGTATGGGAGCGCGGCGGGTGTAGATGTCCCGGCGTTGGTGGCGGAGTTGCGGGCGAAAAAGTGGGAAGTGTTTGCGCGAGTCGCGCGCGACCGCGCGACGGATGGCGGGGCGGCAAAGGTGCTGGACTACTTCGGGCGGTACGTGAACCGGGTAGCGATTGCGAACTACCGCATCGTGCAGCTCCAGGGGCGGCAGGTGAGTTTCCGTTATTACGATAATCCGGACGGCGGCCAGGAGAAAGTGCTGACGCTCGATGCGGTGGAGTTTATCCGGCGGTTCATGCAGCATGTGTTGCCGCCGGGGTACATGCGGATTCGACACTACGGGCTGCATCACAACCGCAAGCGGGCGCAGTTGGCCGCGACGCGGGCGCTGCTGAAGGCGCCGGAGCCACCACCGCCCACCCTGACCTTGCACGGCTGGCTGACGGAGATTCTGGGCGTAGACCCGCGTCAATGTCCCTACTGTGAGACGGGGGAACTGGTGCGGCTGGGCGAGTTCGGGCCGGTGACGGGCTGGAAAGCCATCGGGATGCGGCTGTTAGGACTCGACCTGCGGGGGAGAGCGGCATGTTGAGGATGGCCCGGCGGCGCGGGAAGGGTGAATTGCGCCCGGTGGGGGCAAGGCGGGTTGATCTGGCGCGTGACCGGCGTCTGCCAGGCGAGAAAGTGGGGCAACAGGCCCGGCGCGAGCCTTATTCCGGCCCGTTGGGGCGCGTGGCGGGCTATCTGGCGGGTGCTGACCACTGTTATTGCGCGTGGGGGAACCCCGCATAGAAATTCCATAGCGGTAGCTGTAGGCTGTATCCGGGTTCGTCCAACATGGATTGCAACCGACGCGCCGGGAGGACGAAGCGACACGTTACCACCGCCTGGGGTAACGCGGGGGTTTTCTCGCACACGCTTGGGGCGCGCGGCTGAATCCCATGTCGTTGGGCGGCAATCTTTCGCAGATCTCCAAAGATATGTAGGTTGCCCTATGTGTCATTAAGTTGGTGAGCAATAATCGCCGCTGCACACCCACTTTACATTTCTTCCAGAAAGGAGGTGATAAAAATGCCTAGAATCGAAAGACCTGCAATCGAAAGACCTGCAATTGACATTGCCATCAGAAGAGTTCTGCTTGACAATGTTGACCCGTTGGTTAGAGAGTTCAATCTGACACCGGAAGAAAAACAGCTGTTTTTAGATGCTCAGCGTGCCATCAATAAGATGCGCGAAAAACCAAACATGGTTGAACTCTGTGGCGCTTTCGGTTTTGGTTGCGGTGGTGTCACTTGCTAGATTAGCTTCGAAGGAGTGAGCGGCGACACTCCTTCTCTCCTCTTTTAAGAATCTTGAGAGGGATAAGAAGATATGTTACATATTCCAGATGCATATATGCTCAGGTGGGAGATCAATACGGAGTGCAATCTAAGCTGCATACACTGTTGTAACGCAGATTCCTCTATCGACCGTAGCAATCCCGACATGAGTATGAATGATATCATCAGCACCGTTCAGCGTCTATCTCAAGAAGGTCTTCGGCGGATTCACTTTCTCGGCGGAGAGCCATTGTTGAGGGAAGATTTTCTAGAGATATGCACCCTTTGTGCTCCTTTTGGTGTTGATTTGTCATTTAACACCAATGGGCTTTTTTTGAATCACAGGAATATATTACGAAAAGTACTGGATATTCCGTTTTCTAGCATAACTATCAGTATAGATGGTGTTGATCCTGAGTCGCATGACACAATAAGGGGTAAAGGCACATTTCATCGCGTTGTTAATGCTATCAAAGAGCTAGTTGAAGAACGTAAAAGACGTGGTGAACACCGTCCTCTTGTTGTTATACAATCAACTTTAACCCGACTGTGGCATAAAAGAGTGAGTGAGTTATTCATACTCGCGCGAGAGTTGGGAGTTCAGGGAATAGTAATCAATAATTTGGCACTTGAGGGTAGAGCCAAGCAGCATGAAAACTTACTTTCTCTTTCTAAAGAAGAAGAATTTTGGGTTGCTGGGAAAATCCTCCAGAACGCTTATGAATACTCAGATTTAGTTATCAAGAGTCCATTTCGTACGAAGGTAGCCTTATACTATCGGCGGGCCTTGGGGATACCCCTTCCAGGTATTCCGATGAATTGCCCAGGCGCAATCAATTCAGCATATGTGTTGCCCGATGGCTTGGTTGTGCCCTGTGTAGTTGCTCAGATTCAAGGAATGGGAAACTTTTTTTCTAAACTCAGAATACAGGATGTTAATACTGAAGCACTCTGGAATTCAGCGTATTTCACCCATTTCCGTTCCATAGTTCATGGGCCAATTGAGGATGTTTATAAAAATGTGCATCCTTGTAATAAATGTGGTTTTCTTGGCAACTTATGTAAACCTTGTCCTCTTAACCTAGATCCAGGAGCTGATATTGTTGTATCTCCATGCAAGTTGGCAATGGAGCGACTTGAATCATGTGCATAGATATGTCAAGTACACGCATAAGGCGAATAGGAATCCTCGTTACCGGGGAGTGTAATCTTCATTGTTTACATTGCCTGCAAAGCCTGCGAGCGACAACCTGCTTAGACTCATCAATAATCTTCAGGTTATTACAAGAAGCTAATGAACTTGGTGCTGAAGAGGTACTTCTGTCTGGGGGAGAACCGACCGTTCATCCACAGATTTTACGCATTATTGGACATATCAAAGACCTCGGAATGAAATACTCGATGAACACAAATGGGCAGAATTTCAAGGCGCTCCTGCAAGCATGTAGCATTCTTCCGCCTTCACATTTTACAGTGAGCCTCGATGGTGCGACTCAAGATAGCAACGACGCAATTCGCGGTCCTGGAGCCTTTAGCAAAGCCGTATTCACTCTTCGGTTAATGGGAAGCCTTGGACAAAAGGCGCGAATCCAATCGGTTCTGACCAAAAATGTGATTCCAGAAATACAAAAAATGATCCAATTAGCTATCAACTTGGGAATTGATGGCCTAGTCTTTGCAGTACCTATGCCTACTGAACGGCTTATCAGTATGAATCTTTTGCCAACCGCTAGAGAAATTCATCTGGCAATATCTAAGATAACCACTATCAGGCGGCAGTATTCAAGCGAGCTTAGTATAGCTGTGTACGGTACGATGACTAATCACGCACGGTTATCTCCTTTTGAGGTATGTGATAACTTGCGTATGAGAGAATTGTCCGTGGATTGGCATGGAAATTTAGTGTTGTGCTGTCAACTTGCCGGTTATCCATACAACGAGAATGAGGTAATTGCTAGTCTTTTTAATAAGTCTCTACGAGATTGTCTTTTGCCCCTCCGTAGTCGAATCGTCGCAATGCAGGCATGTTTCAATTCGGTTTTTACTCGAGGCTCAGTGAAATATTCAACACCATGCCTATGGTGTGCTCGCACTTTGGATAAGTATTGGGAGCCGAATTCTAATTACGCAAAATAGCCAAAATCCAAGCATCTTAAAGGCAAAAGGTGATGCAGTTTCCCGCCCAACATTGCATTAACCCGACGCGGCTATCGCCGCAGTAATCGGCGGTGAAACGCGCTTTGGAGTTAGACTTCTGGCAAAGGTGGCTTCCACGCACTCGCCGCGCGGGTGATGCGCAGGGCGTTGGGCGGCTGCCTTGTAAAACAAGAGGCTTTTTGACAAGGATTAGAAAATGACAGTATGTGTTGATTTTCTTACCCCACGACAAACTTGTTATGCAATAGAAAGAGTTAGCGCCACTAAAATCGATAAACTCGTTACTCGACCCTGGAATATGTATGAACCAGATAGCACTACTTGGTGGTTAGTACCATCAAATAATTGGCCTGCATATAAGCACGGTAAATTTCATTTTAATTGGGGTAATCGTGAGCATACCTCAATATTCGTAAGTTTGTATTTTGAGAAGGGTTTGGATTCTTCCATTAGCACGGTATATTCTTGTGCCAAAGGTCAAAGACTTATTCTGGATAAAACTTGGACGTGGTATCGGCTGATTCGTGATTTGGAGAATAGCCAATTAACCCAAAAACTGCTATATCTTTCTGAAAGTCTTCCACTCTCTCTTGAAATGATAGTTAACGGTGGATATGTACAAGACCCGTGTGATTTTGACCCGAACGCGCCTGGATTCAATTGGGATTTTTATGATTATACCCTGGATGCGACAACCCAGAGATTGATGCTAAAATGGTCTCGAACCGATTCTGGACTTCTAACAGCACTTTCTGAAAGTGAGAGACTAGATAAGTTGCCAGATATTTTGAGAGAGTTTACTTCAAATGGTTGGATGTGGGTCAACCTTCATTTTGGAATACGACTCTTGATCAAAGATAAGCAAAACTCGGAACAATTTACCACAATTTGGAGTGCTTCTGATTTGTGGGAGAAATTCTTTCAACATTTAACACCGTGGCTTATTTAATAGAAGCCGCCCAACATTGCATCAACCCGACGCGGCTATCGCCGCAGTAATCGGCGGGGCTACGCGCATTGAGGTAGTCTGCTGGCAAAGAGGGTTTCCACGCACCCGCCGCGCGGGTTATGCTGGCCGTTGGGCGGCAGGAAGAGGTGAATCATAAAGAAGAATTGAGTCCCACGTCCGCCGGAAAAGCTATAGTTGGGCGGGCAGATCTGCATGGGAGGTGATGAGTGAGGGAACATTCAACTGAATGGATAAAAAAGATGGGGATGTTGTGCCTGTACAGCACCATGGTCTTACTTGCTGTATTGCTAAACGCTTGTACCAAGCAGACTAACTTCGAGTACAGTTTATCTACAGAAAACATACGCACAGGATCAACGGTTCCCTTGAGTATTCAGGTTACAGATAACAGTATTGAATTTGCACTGGCATTTCAAGGAGGAGGAGGTGAAAATGAAGCTGCTAGGTTAGAGAGAAATGGGCAGACCCTCAAAGTAGTGTTACTGAACAAGGATCGTATGTCCCAGAAGATATTGGTTCTATATCGTCTTTCGGGCACTATCAGTAACTTGGAAAGTGGGAGTTACGCTCTGCAGATCGAAGACTCAACCGGACGGCTGATCACCGAAGAGTCTTTCGACATCCCTTAAGTCATGTGTGGCTCGACCACACGCTTTTTCAAAAAAGGAGACGAACCAATGAAATGGCAAAACGTATTTTCCGTCAGCCTGATTGTGTGCCTACTAACAATTTCACTTTCAGGGTTGGCTCAAGCTGAATCGCTCCCACCTCAAGTTGGGATAGAGCCGTCCAGCGCAGTCGCGCCTAAGGGCTATGTTCCAATTTCCACGCAAAGGAGTGTAAAAGCAGTTGCAAATGGTGCAGATATATTACTGATCCAGACCGCACTGCCTTGGAATTCAGATGCAAACACACAAGTGCTGGATTCCCTTGGCTACACGTATGACATTGTTGATATGGGCAATATCGGTACCGTTGATATGTTCAGCTATCCGGTTGTGCTCATTGTCAATGACCAGGTACAAGCATTCTACGATCAATACGCTGCGCAAGTTACAACTTTTGAAGCTTATGTCTCTAGCGGTGGCGTATTAGTCTTCTTTGCAGCTGGAGCTGGATGGGCGGGAGGCGTACTAACATCGCCTCTACCTGTAGGCGTAACTTGGGTAGATGGGTACGACCCTACAAATCACATTGAAGACTCTGCTCATGCAATTGTTACCGGAATTTTGAGCGGCGGCAATGTTGAGTGGGGAGGCCCCCTCACGAACAATGACCTAACGGGCAATTACTGTAGTCATGGATACTTCAGCAATGTGCCGGCAGACGCTCACGTCATTCTGGCCAGCGACATTTGGAACGAGCCAACCTTGATGGAGTACTCTTTTGGTGGTGGCAAGGTAATAGCGTCTACTCTAACTTGGGAAGCTTATTGGGCGTGGTATCCGGGTAAGGGGGGGAGCTTTGCAAAGAAAGCGTTGGATGATGTGTTCTTGTACGCATTTTCGGGAGGAACTACGCCAACTGACGATATTCAACTAGATCTGCGAGTCGAAGATGCGCCGGACAGTGTAACAGTTGACAAAAGCCCTGGAAGCTACGTGGATATTGTAGCCCGAGTCAGTGGTGGAAAAGCCTATACGCCTACTGTTACATTGCAGGTACCATCTGATATGTTTGGTCTACCAACAACAGCTTTCACACGTGATCTACCTAACAATGAGGGGGGCCAAAGTGTACAATACGAAAACTTGGGCAACGGAAATTATCGGATAGGTACTACGCTTAAGGCTTTGGACGCATATCAGTCAGATTTCTACAAGGAAATCGTCTGGCGTTTCCAAATACCGCAAGGCACTTCTCCCCAAAACAACATCGAATTGAGAGCTACGGTTGCTGTCCCTGGTTTGGCGATTGCCCATCCTACCGATCGAGCCAAGCTGGATATCATTGATTGGGGAACCAGTATTGTGATAACTAACCGGCAGCTTCTATTTGACAAATACGGAACTAATGGGAACTGGCGTGAAGTATCGCTTCTGTTGGAAGAAGTGTACAAATCGCTCTATTTCCGGTGGGGGGAAGTATTTTATGTAGATTATTACGGCATCGAGTGGAATCAGGGTACAGATGAAAGCGCGGCAAACACCGTAGCCGATGACGTTGATGATCTACTTGAAACCTGGTATACGCAGTTGACCGGAGAGCGAGACGGTATTTCACTAGAGCCAACATTTCTGGTTATCGTGGGAGGAGACGAAACAATTCCATTTTATCGAATGGATGATGACGATTACCATTCTTGGCCTAGAAATTGTCCGAATCAAAATGTGACGTGTGAAGAAGACATAGGCCCTAATAATACTCAGGATCCAGTCTTAAACGCTTATGAAGATAACTACTTCCTCTCTGACAATATCTATGCTGATATTGATGGTGGCAAAAGTGATTGGGAGAAGGGCAAACTTGAACTGGCAATGGGTCGGATTGTCGGTGCAACAGCTGGTGATATGAGAAACCTGATTTCTAATGGCAACCTGGAGACAAAACCGCTTACAGATGCGGTACTGATGTCGTTACAGGGGAGTCAGACGCCTGATATGGAAAGTGCTTTGAACGCCAAGAACGTAGATATTTACGGACTGAATAGCCCAGATATGGTGGATAACAACAATTGGACGAGGCAACAATTCCTGGACGCTTGGCAGAGAGAATATCAGTTGATCTATTACGGCGGCCACGGTAAATATCACGCTTTTCCCGGCCCTGGAGGGTGGAACAACGATGTTTGGATGTGGCAACTTCCCCAAGGGCACATCGGCGAGAACCATCCTTTGTTGGTTGCTGATGCTTGCAATTTGGGTGTACCAACCGATCAAGATGGTGGAACCTGGGCGCCAAGTACCAATGATGCTGTGATGTATAAACTGGCAAACCTCGGTATGGCCGGGATGGTGGCATCTACTGGTCTCTCTTCATACGATCCGGGGGGAGGTACTGCGTACGGAGAGGAGTTTGTTAATGGGTATATAGATGAGTTGATTGCGGACGGCGCATACAGTACATATAGTGACTGGTTTGGGCAAGCTTTTCTGGATGCCAAGAGGAACTATGCTCATGGATGGACTTGGGATAAATCCGACAAGAAGACCATGCTAGAGTACGTCTACTATGGATTGCCGTGGACCTTCATGGAGACGCCAGATAATCCAACTGCGCTTGCTGCCCTTGAATCTAAGGGCTACGATATCTCGTATGCTTTGCCACAAACGATTGGTATATCATCGTATTCCAAAGTTCTCACAACGACTGTTTCTACCTACCAGTTCACACCAGTGGATGGTTTTGAGTTATTGGAGATTCCAGGAGCGGAATACCTATATACCTATCAGGAGCCGGTACTGCCGTATGTCCTGACAATCCTGAACTTACCATCAGGGGCGACAGTGTCGAGCGTACAGATTATCGGTGAGCACAGTGTCGCTCTGGGACAGCATAACATCCCTGCTGCGGACCCCGCTAATATGTACCATCCAACAACTGGGTATACGAGCACAATGAGTGTATCCGGCATCTACCCAGCAACGCGGTATAGCTACGAAGTGAATAGTTACACCGATCGAACAGAAGTCCGCATCGCTATCGCGCCTGCTGCCTTGAACGTTGAAACACAGGCCGTCACCCTGTATGATGCTACTGTCCTGCAAGTTAATTATGATGCAGCGCAACCTGTCTTAGTTCATGGCCTGGATTTTGCACCTGAATATCGAGGCAATGAAGCAATAGATGCTACGGCCATTGTGGAGAATGTAGGGGCAACTGCGAAGACCTTGACAGCCATATTGAACATCTACGATGCAGCAGGTGTTCTGACAGGCACATTGACGATTTCATCATTCGCTGTAAACGCTGGTGAGGATTATGAGCTACCTTTATCCTGGACTGGCTCTCTACCCCACGGCGGTTACAACGCAACGTTAACTGTGTACGAAGCTGGTTCGCGGCTTGCCAGTGCGCCAGGTTCGTTCAGCGTGTCAGCCGGAAGCATTCGCGCGTTCGATGCGCCCTCAGGTATCAAAATGGGAGGGTATGGCAACTTTAGTCTCACGTTTGCCAACTATCGATCCAGTGCTGTGAATGTGATTGCAGACATTTTCGTCTATGATCGTAATGGCATACAAGTGGCTAAATTGCTACAACGCAATTTCTGGGTGAGTGCTCGGTCGGAGGGCACAACCAACTGGTCGTGGACTCCTGAGAATCTCGGTATGGGAAGTTACACGGTCGAAGCGGTTGTTACGGTTGATGGACAAGTGCATACTTCATCGTCACAACACCTGTCTGTTATGGGAGAGCATGTTGTCTATCTACCCATTGTGTTGAGAAGCCAACAATAAAAGCTACCAAAGTATGGCCCAGCAAAGGCAGCCTGCTCAACTAACGAGACAGCCTGCCTTTGCTGGCAAAGATTTAACAAGCTCGCCCAAGTTATGGTCGGCGGGGCCATCGCTGGCGGGGCGTGGCGGGCGGGTCTGCTGTAGCGGGCCGCCGCCCACTGATGTATGCCGTTGTCAAG